>NZ_JAGRQZ010000001.1:0-410732 GCF_018223915.1 Klebsiella sp. 64 | reverse complement strand
GTCCAAGGGCGATCCCCTCCGCGGAGATAAATATCCCCAGCCCCACCCCGGCATACAGCAACGGCGCCCCGTGATGATGCCCCATATGTTCCAGCAGCCACAGCGAACCTGCAATCAGCGTTATCGCGCTCAGCGCGCCGGCGACGGCGCGCAGCGTAATAATGATCCACGGCGAGCTCACCCAGGCCAGCAGCGCCAGGCTGGCGATGGTCAACCCGGCGGAGATAATGCTCAGTCGGGTGGCGGCCCCAGGCTGCACCCGCGCCAGCAGCAACGCACCGACCAGATAGCCAGCGTAATTGGCTGACGCGGCGAGATTGCCCTCGTGCAGGGTTAACAGACCTTCATTAAGCATAAGCGGCAGCACGCCGGTGAAGGCAAAGCGCCCATAGCCCATGCCGATCATCAGTACTATCGATCCAGCCAGTGCCAGCCATAAGGCCTGGCGCGATTGGTTATTCATCCACCACCCCACAGTGATTCTCAATTTAAGAACAATAATATTTTATAATTCTTTTTTTATTATGATGAAGAGGTATTGTTGGCGCAAGGCGGATGTTAATCCGCTATGGTATTTACAGAGAGAAGGTGGCGCCTGGGCACGGCTTAACACACGCCGGGCCGATTTACCGGTACAGTATCAACTCAACTTATGCTCACGGGAGTCATTATGTCGTTCTGTCATATGCGCATTGCCAGGCCGGTCAGCGAACTGGACACCACCGCCAGCATGTATTGCGCCGGGCTGGGACTCGAGCTGCTCGGCAGCTTTACCGATCATGAAGGATTCAGCGGGATAATGCTCGGCGTGCCCGAAGCGGGCTGGCATCTGGAATTCACCCACTGCCGCCACCATCCCGTCACCCCCTCGCCAGGCGATGAAGATCTGCTGGTGCTGTACTATCCGCAGCAGGCGGCATGGGAGGCACAGTGCGCAGCCATGGACGCCGCCGGCTTTCTGCGCGTTACGGCGTTTAACCCTTACTGGGAGGTCAATGGCGTCACTTTCGTCGACCGGGACGGCTACCGCACGGTATTGCAAAACCGCGCCTGGGGCATGGTGTGTGATTCGTCGGGTATGGCGGCGAGCTGACGCTGAGCGAGGCGGGCGTTAAGCGCTGTAAAAGCAGTTATTTACATTCGTACAAATATCGTTCCCGTCGGTTACCGATAAAACGCTGTCGCGCCTCGCCAGCGCCCTCACGGCGCGCTATGCTACACATCCCGTTGTATTAACCTCTTATCCCTATGAGCACTTCTGTCAGCACTACACAACTCAATTTGCGCATTATTTCGATCGTTGTTTTTACCTGTATCTGCTATCTCTCCATTGGTCTGCCGCTGGCCGTACTGCCGGGCTATATTCACTATCAGCTGGGCTATAGCACCTTTGTGGCCGGAATTGTGATCAGTCTGCAGTACATATCGACGCTGATAAGCCGGCCGCACGCCGGGCTCTATACCGATATCTGGGGGCCGAAAAAAGTGGTCAGCCTTGGGATCGTCTGCAGCCTGCTCAGTGGCGCCTTCACGCTACTGGCGGTAGTCCTGCAGGCAACGCCGATGCTGGCCATTGCCGCGCTGCTGGCGGGCCGGGTGTTTCTCGGCGTCGGCGAGAGCTTTACCGCCACCGGCGCCACCCTGTGGGGGATCAAAACCGTCGGCGCGATCCACACGTCACGGGTTATCTCCTGGAACGGCGTGGCGACCTATGTGGCGATGGCGGTCGGGGCGCCGCTGGGAGTTACCCTCAATCACTATTTTGGCATCAGCGGCTTTGCTACGGTGGTAGTGCTGGTCGCGGCCATCGGTCTGCTGTTCGCTCGTACCCGCCAGGACGTCAAGGTGACCGCCGGCGCCAGAGCGCCCTTTCACGCGGTGGTGCGAAAAATCTGGCCTTACGGCCTGGGGCTGGCCTTTGGCACCGTCGGTTTCGGCGTTATCGCCACCTTTATCACCCTCTACTTCGCCGCGCACAGCTGGCAGGGCGCCGCGTTTACCCTTTCGCTGTTCAGCGTCGGCTTTATCTGCGTTCGCCTGGTGCTGGGAAATACCATTACCCGCTTTGGCGGAGTCCCGGTCTCCCTGGCCTGCTTCATCATCGAAAGTCTCGGCCTGCTGCTTATCTGGCTGGCGCCATCAGCATGGATGGCCGGCGTCGGCGCCTTTCTCACCGGTTCGGGTTTCTCGCTGGTCTTTCCGGCCTTAGGGGTTGAGGCGGTAAAACAGGTGGAAGAGCAAAATCAGGGGACCGCCCTCGGCACCTACTCGGCGTTTCTTGATCTGGCGCTGGGCCTGACCGGGCCGCTGGCCGGCTGGGTCGCCGGGTTCTACGATCTCGCCACGCTGTATCTGCTGGCGGCGATCGTGGTGGCGCTCGCATTCCTGCTGATTTTCCGCGTACATCGGCAACAGCGGCTTATCGCCAGAGAGTAGTGTGGCCCGGCTCGCGGGCCGCCGCGGTCCGATGACGCCGGCAAAAAATGAATCGGCAATTGACGACGATTCGGCTTCCGTGCCAACATCCCGTCAGCGTCTGGCAACAGATGCATGGACGGTACTGGTAGACAACAGAGTTCGCGCAACGATCCAGCCCGGTACCGTAGTCCAATCCGAATCACTGACCCACACGGTGAATTCCTGATTCTGGCGGGAAACACAGACATGCACCAAAGTTTTAATCAGCGCGTTCATTTCTATTACTGCGTCCTGGTCGCGCTGAAGATGCACGGAAAATCGAAAAAAGCGGGTGGTATCAGGGGAAAGAATAACTTTCTGCTGAAATGGCTGCGCCGGGCGCAGGATAACAACATTTTTCCTCCCGATATCACCAGTGAAATCGAATGGCTGCGAGGAAAAATTATTCAGGCTGGCTATGACACCGATCTCGAGCCGATGCTGGATTTTGTCTACGCCACCGCCAGCCGCGCCGAGGCGCTCAAAAACGCCGAATAGGCTCCTGCGCCCGCCACGGGCGCAGAGACGTTCCCTGCCATGTCTCAATCCCAGGTTCGGCCAACAGCGCAGGCGCAATCCAGCCACGTTCTATTTTGTGACACTGTCACGCACAAAGGTGACCGCTGAGGTTCATTAACCGCTGACATGCCGCCTGACGCGTTCTATGCTTTACCCTGTCTCCCTCCTCACACAGGAACTGCACCCGATGGCCGACTGGAATCCTTCGTTGTATCTGCAATTTGACGCTGAACGTACCCGCCCCGCGGCCGACCTGCTCTCGCGTATTGCCCATCTGCAGGTCGAGTACGCCGTCGACCTCGGCTGCGGGCCGGGAAACAGCACCCGCCTGCTACGCGCCGCCTGGCCGTTGGCGACGATCGTCGGTATCGATAACTCCCCGGCCATGCTGGCTCAGGCGGCACAGGCCTTACCCGATTGTGAGTTCATCGATGCCGATATTGCCCGCTGGCGGCCTGCGCAACCGGTAGACGTGATCTATGCGAACGCCTCTCTGCAGTGGCTGACGGATCATGAGACGCTTTTCCCCCATCTGGTAAACCAGCTGGCGGACAACGGAACGCTGGCAGTGCAGATGCCGGATAACTGGCAGGAACCTTCCCATACCCTGATGCGTCAGGTTGCCAGCGAGATGGGGTTGCCGGACCGTGGACGCCAGCCGTTACTCCCGCCCGCCGCCTGGTACGATCTGCTCAGCCGCCAGGGTTGCGAAGTTGATATCTGGCGCACCACCTATTTTCATCCCCTTGCTTCTCATCAGGCGATTGTCGACTGGCTGCAGGGCACCGGGTTACGCCCCTATCTGGCAGGCCTGGACGAGCAGGCCGGAAGCGCGTTTCTCACACGCTATCTCGCATTGCTGGCCGCACACTATCCGTTACGGTGTAACGGGAAGGTGCTCCTGCGTTTCCCACGGCTGTTTATCGTGGCGCGAAAGATCGCCGCCTGACCGTTGGGATAGGTGGGCAGAAAAGCGGAGTGATGAAAGGTGTAAAGGATCGGCTATACCATCCTGATTTTCAGGATTGATAATCCTGAACGTTGCGATATTCAATATCTTAGTCAGCGTGCGAGAGTGATGACTCCTTTAACCTGCAAAGAGAATCACTATGAGTACTCCTCCTGTCGATCGCCGAACGCTGGCTGCTATCGCGCCAAAGCTAGCCGAGCTGACCGAAACGGTGCTGTTTGGCGATATCTGGGCGCGGAGCGAGCTGTCGCCCCGCGAACGCAGCCTGATCACCCTTTCCGCCCTGACGGCGCAGGGCAAAACTGAACAGCTGCCGTGGCACATCGCGTTCGGCTATCAGAATGGCCTGAGCCGGGAAGAAATTGTCGAATTGTTTACCCATCTGGCGTTCTATGCCGGTTGGCCGGCGGCGGCCAGCGCCCTGACCTGCCTGAACGCGCAGGAGGCGTCATGCCCCTGACCCGAATTTCGCTTGGCACAGCCTGGCGTCCCGCGGAGTTTGCTCAATTGTCGGCGCTCTTTCATGAGTGTCTGGTGGCGGAGTTCGACGTTCCGTCAGCAGATAGATTTCAGTTTATCGAACGGGCCGCCGACGAGCAGCGCATTTACGACCCGCACTACCTCAGCGAAGGACGCAGCGCCCGCTTCGTGCTGTTTCATATTTTCGCCGGAAAACCGCGCTGCCGGGCGCAGAAACAGGGACTCTATCGTCGGCTCTGCGCGCGGTTAGACGATGAGATGGCGGTCAGCCCGCAGGACGTGATGGTGGTTATCCAGTATAATCAACTAGAGGACTGGAGTTTTAGCGCAGGGAAGATGGCGGATGAATGAGACAGGCGGCGCCGCAAGAGGCGCCGCGTTTCAGCACTATATCATTTGCTACCATGCACAACAGCGATCGTTCCATGAATCACGATACATGATGTTCCCTTCTGTGTATATCCAGGTGATCGTCTCATAACGGAAATCAATGTCTTCAAGGTGAGTACTTGTCATTCCGGCCGGATGTAAATTTGGTGTGATTGCCGTAATCTTAATATTCGCCATCGCTATGTTAAAATATTCAACTTCCAGTCCCGCCTCATTTATTCTGTACATTTTTAGCGTTGCCGATCTTAATGTTCGACCTTCACAAAGAGCCCTAAATAGCAAAGGTGTTGTTCTGTCAAACTCTTTTTGAATTTTAACCGGTGTATGAAGACGGGTTCCCGTCAGCTTTCCTGTATTATTATCGGTAGGTAACCAAACATGATGATTCACTGCGCGCAATTCGATGGAACCCGTGCGTGTGGGCATCAGGCAAGAACCTATAATAGGCGAATCATTCTCATCAGTTAACCATAAATATGCTGGATTTGACATTACCCCTCCTCTTTCATATCAGTTTTTAACTTTAAACCAAACGACAACGTGAAACCCAATGATTAATAAAACAAAAAGTCCTATTAAGTTAATGGCAATGTCAGGAAAAAGAGAGACTGCAATCATGCTAAATATAATGATTAATAATACAATACCCCATCCCCATAAAAAAAGAATGAATTCTTCTTTTAACCATCTTTTCAAGAAATCCATCCATTCACCTCATTAATTTAATAAGTAATTCAGCAAGTTCATCATCAGAAATAATCATCGGATTTAAATAAGGAACGCCTGTGATGACAGGTTCGATGAGAAAGTACATCATCTCCAGATGGTTAGCGTATAACGCATTGTAATAAAATGAATTATGCATTTTCAAATTGTCAGCGCTATTAGCGGCATCCTGAATCAATCCATACACGTTTAATACCACTGCGGTAGCAGTTACACTCCCTTTAAGGACTAATGACCTTGCCCTGTTGATACGCCCATATACAACAGTATTAAACCTGGAAGTCTGGCAAATCATGGTTGCTACTGCCATTATTAAAATACGATTAGTTAATCCTGAAGATGATATGTAAACTCCCGCGCCGACAAGCTTCTTGAGAATATATTGAGCTTTTTCTTCTTTTTTATTTTGAAAGTAGGTTTCTATATATATTTTAATCATTTGGAAAATGATATCACGGCTTTTAACTAACTGCGCCAGCCCTGCAATAAATCTTGTGTCCTCTTGCTTTAACTTAGAACAAACATCCTGATAATTATCCATTAAGCAGGAAGTATAATACGAAGCACGGGTTATACCATTTCCCATTTGATTCAGTGTATCAATAACATTCTTTTTTACTCCAGCAAATGCTTCATCAAATTTCATGGCCAGAATACGCTCCGCCTCGATTGAGGGAATGATGAAATTCCTATAATACATAATTAGATCCTTCCTTTATTAGATCATTCATTGTTCCGGCACATATTTCTTATGATCATCTGGCCTTTCAATATACTTATAAAACGATGGCCTTGATAGTAATATTGACTCTACTCTTTTTTTATATTCCCTCGCACCCTGCCCGGTTTAAAATATCTCGGTTAGCTATTACTTCGTATTGTTTCATATTTTCGCTGGAAAACCGCGCAGCCGGGCGCAGAAACAAGGACTCTATCGTCGGCTCTGCGCACGTTTAGACGATGAGATGGCGGTCAGCCCGCAGGACGTGATGGTGGTTATCCAGTTTAACCAACTGGAGGACTGGAGTTTTAGCGCAGGGAAGATGGCGGATGAATGAGACAGGCGGCGCCGCAAGAGGCGCCGCGTTTCAGATGATATAATTTACTACCACGCGAGATGATGCACCAGCGAGAGATCCCAGGCCGTTGCCAATAGCGAAAGAAACATAATCACATTGACCACTGTTTCAAGACGTTTTTCCATCGTTGCTTCTCCTGAGCCTGTTTCCCCTGTTATAGCGGGAAAAGCTTAACAACCTCTTACCGCTTCAGGACCCAAGCGTGATCCTGTAGCGTACGTAATCGTCAGCTGGGGTAAACTCATCATACAGATGACGGGCGGGATTATCACGGCGCGTATGCCAGTACAGCCGCGACCAGCCTTTGTCCGCCCCTTCGCTTTGCAGCGACTTAATCATGGTTCTGGCAATACCCTGTCCACGGAAGGCGGGATCGACAAACAGATCCTCCAGATAGCAGATCGGCGTGGTAACCCAGGTTCCCTCATGAAGAACACAGATAGCGAAGCCGACCACCGCATCATCCACCACCGCGACTCTACCCAATACAGACGAGTTTACATCCAGCATCCGCTGCCAGGTGTATTCGGTCACCTCTTCCGGCTGCGGGCTACCGTAAAAACGAGTGTAGCCTTGCCAAAGCTGAAGCCATTCGGCTTTGTCGTGGGGCCGTACTTCCCGGATATCGATGACCATGAGAGTTTCCTTACAGATGAATGCATTAGCCTGCGAATATTGGCAGGAGATATGAGTTGAGGTCATTATTTTCCTGCGCAGATATTTGTTCAAGCGCTTCGGCCATAATTCTCCTGCTGTTCGGAACGATTTGGCACTAAAAAGCCGTATGCAGAGGAGCCACTGACCGGCTGTTACAGGTTAGTATAATAGTATGTTGTAACTAATAAAGATCCTGCACAACCCGGCCGCAGCCGGGTGTATAGATGGACTATCAGCACAGAGGTTTGACGGCGTCGCGCATACCGCAGGTCAGAATAGCGTCAAGGTCGGCAGTCACCAGCTCCACCAATCCCGGGATCTGGCTCAGATCCTGCTGCCAGTGATCCGCCACGCTGAGCACGGCGGTGACCAGCTCGCGAATGCTCATCTGGCCATCGCGATGGCGGGCCCACAGCGTTTGATAGCGCGATATCCAGTCGGCGTCATCCTGTACTGGATAGCTCTCACCATCCCGCTCTCCCCGGTAAAAGGCGATCAGCGCCGCCAGGGCAAAGGTCAGACGCGGCGGCAGCGCGCCATGCGCTTTCTGCCCCGCCAGCAGCTGCGGCAGAATACGGGTGCGGTACTTGGTCATGCCGTTGAGCGCAATCGAGAGCAGCTGATGTTTAATATAGGGATTACGGAAGCGCCCTGTCACGGCGCTGGCGAATGACACCAGCTCATCGCGCGGCAGATCCAGCACCGGAATAATCTCGTCATAAATCGCTTTTTCGACAAACGCGCAAATCTCCGCATCGTTCATCGCCTCACCCACGGTGTCGATCCCGGCCTGGAAGGCCACCGGCACCAGCGCGGTGTGCGCCCCGTTAAGGATCGCCACTTTGCGTTCTTTATACGGCTTGATATCGTCCACAATGCGCACATTCAGCGGCAGTTTATCGAGACGCAGCTCGGCCTCCAGCGAGGCAGGTCCCTGGATAACGAACAGGTAGAAATGCTCAGCGGTATCAAGGAAAGCATCTTTATAGCCGGTCTGCGCCTCGAGAGCCGCCACTTCATCACGCGGATAGCCGGTCACAATGCGATCCACCAGCGTCGAACAGAAGGTATTCGCTGAGGTCAGCCAGGTGATAAATGCCTGCGGCAGTTCCCATTCGCTAGCATAGCGCAGCACCAGCGCCTGCAGCGCCTCGCCGTTATAATCGATCAGCTCGCAGGGAATAATCACCCATCCCTTGTCGGCCGCACCGGCGAAATGCTGGTAACGCTCAAACAACAGACGGGTCAGTTTCGCCGGATAACTGACCGGCGGCGCGTCGTCAAACCGATCCCCGGCATGGTAGCTGATGCCCGCCTCGGTGGTGTTGGAGAAGACAAACCGCATCTCCGGGTTATGCGCCAGGCGTAAAAAAGCGTCGAAGTCTGCGTAAGGGCTGATCTCCCGGTTGACCGAGCGGATAAGACGCGCATCGCTGACCGCTTCGCCCTGCTCGTTCAGGCCGCGAATAATAGTCGTGTACAGGCCATCCTGGGTGTTCAGCGAAGGCGGAAAATCTGTGGCGATAGGCCGCACGACCACGATGCCCGCATTCAGGTCGGTATGCTCGTTGAGCAGGTCGATCTGCCAGTCAACGAATGCGCGCAGGAAGTTACCTTCCCCAAACTGGATGATACGGTCAGGGTACTGCGCGCCGGGGAAATCACGACGGTTTAAAGTTTTCACAATGGGTTCCCTCTAATAGTAGTCATACAACCCGAGTAATTGGTCCAATAAGTTATCAGGTTTTGCTACCAGTGAAACCCTGTTTTGATCAAAGCAATCTGCAATAGCGGCCGTCAGGGCAGAAACTTATAGAATAGTGAGGTGGCAGTCATTTCGCCGTCGGGCATCAGCGCATAGCGCGGAATTTCCCCCACTTTTTCCCAGCCGCAGCGGGCATAGAACTGTTCCGCCCCGCTGCCGGTCGCCGTGTCCAGCACCAGCACCGTCTTCCTTTCCCGCCGGGCAATGCGCTCCAGCTCGCTCATCAATGCCTGGGCGATCCCCTGGCGGCGGACATTTTGGTGAACCAATAATTTGGCGACATCCGCTCGATGGGGCTGGTTTTCCGGTTGACTGGTGATAAGTTGCACGGTGCCAACGGGACGTTCCTCCGCGTCGAAGGCGGCCAGCACAATGCGCTCCCCGGCCGCCACGCTGTCGGCAGTGCGTTGCCAGAACGTTATCGCCGTTTGCGGCGCGAAAGGCAGCATAAAGCTCACCGAGGCGCCGCCGTTGACGCAGCTTGCCAGGATCTCGCTTAATGCCGGGAGGTGATGGAGAATATCGTCACGCGAGAGCGTGCGCAGTGAAAAGGATGTGGTCATAAAAGCTCCCTGTTATCGACCACATCACTATGTTTTTAACCAAAAATTAGCACAAGTAGGATCCCGATAGGATTTTCTTATGGCGCGCTTTCGGTCAGCGTCGGCATACAAATTTGGTTACGACCGCTCTGTTTGGCTTTCACCATCTCATCGTCCGCCGCCAACAGCAGCTGGTTAAACAGCTCGGTGATGCGGGCGTGGCCTACCTCGCGCGTCTCCAGTCCCAGACTGATGGTCAGGTGGATCGGGTTCTGGCCCAGGCCGAAAGGCTGCGACTCCACCCCGTGACGGATCTTTTCCGCCAGCAAATAGCCCTGCTGGGCGCTGTCGACGACGGCGGCCACCGCAAACTCTTCGCCGCCGATACGGGCCACCATCCCCTGCTCACCCACCAGCTGTCGAACCTGCTGGGCAAACTGGGTCAGCACGCAATCGCCGCCTTCATGGCCCAGAGCATCATTCACCCGTTTGAAGCCATCGATATCCAGCACCATCACCGTCAGCAGCTTATCCGCCGGCAGCGTCTGACGCTTCAACGCTTCGCTCAGTCCGGAACGGGAATAGACGCGGGTCTGAAAGTCAAAATCGGCGCGCAGGGCCAGCTGCTTCACCAGCGTGTTAATCGCTTCGACACTGGATGCGACAATCACCGGGCTAATCAGCATGGCGGCAATTCCGAGGCGGGTGGAGAACAGCTGCCACGGCTGCATTCGCGCATCTGGCGAAAAGTGAATTAACGAATTAGCGACCAGCAGTATTTCGCCGATGCCAGTGAGAAAAGTCAGCAGACAGGTCAGCGGCAGCGGATAGCGTACAGCGCACCAGATCAAAGCCGGTAACGGGAAGGTAATGCTGCCCGCGCCGCCTACCGCCACGCCAAGCGCAATTGACAGGACCAGCGCCAGCACCGGCAGCAGCTGGCGAAAGCGAAAACCGCTTAATGCCGAAGGCAGCGTCAGGGTCAGAATAAAGGGCAGGATTAATACCGCCGTTGAGAACTGTTCGCTAAACCAGTCCGCCAGCTGGGGAACGAAGGTGGCGCGTTCAACATCCACCGACCCCAGCGCGCCGACCGCTGCGCACAGTAAGGCGGCTAACAGGCAGAAACAGAATAAATTAAGCGCGTTTATCGGGCCCGGCATGGAGTCGGCGCGACGTTTATCCCACAGCACCAGCTGCGCCAGCGTCACAATAAAGACAATATTGGAAAAGTTAATCAGCAATGAGGCAAAGCCCATTCCCCAGCGCGAGGTTAATCCGTCATAGACCAGCATTGCCGCAAAACAGACGGCATAAAAATAGCTGCGGTTAAGCCATACATAGCGTGCAAAAATCCCGGCCATCACTGCATTGAGCGGCCAGAAGAAAGAGAGCTCCTGCACCAGACGCAGCATAGCGCCAAGAAAATGCAGCAGTAGCGTTAACGTAAATAAGACCAATGCATCGCGCACGGGTTGTTCTTCACGAAACAGCGTAAATGACCGAATCGACAGTGAAGACATTCAGTAATTATCCGTCTAATTGTTTCAGGAAATTATTATGTTAATAGTTAGTTAGCGGATTATCATAACATGAGAATATTTATCAGGCATACTCCGGCGCCGATCAAATGCAAATTAGCGCACAGACGGCGCATTCATTTGTAGCACCAGCCAGCGGTGGAGGACCTGCACGATATAGTCCTGCTCCGGCTCGCTCAGCGCGCGGCCGTGGGGAATGGCATGCCATTTTTCCAGGCAGCCGCGACAGCAGGTAGCGGTCGCGTGCTGGGCGATAAACACCGGGTGACCGCGCATCGGCGTCTGCTTGCCATCATTGATCGGCGCAGCGGGCGCCAGCCGCTGGCGAATAAAGTCTGCGGCATGCCGATCGATGACCTCCGGTCCCTTATCGAGACAATATTGCCGCTCTTTCCCCCCCAGACGGAAGCGTGAGCGAAACGTCGAGCGCGCCAGGCGCGCAAACAAGCGATCCTGATCGACCATCAGAACACCGACCTCCCCATCCGCTGAGTCAGTTTTTCCAGCATCGCCACGCCGGCCAGCGAGTTCCCGGCGTCGTCAAGCTCCGGGCTCCACACGGCGATCGCCATCTCCTGCGGGACAATCGCCACGATCCCGCCGCCGACGCCTGATTTCGCCGGCAGGCCAACGCGCCAGGCGAATTCACCAGCATTCTGGTACATGCCGCTGGTCATCATCAGGGCATTCACCTGGCGGGACTGGATGGGCGCAATAACCGGCGCGTCGAGATGCGGGGCAATGCCGCGGTCGGCGAGAAACAGAAAGGTTCGCGCCAGCTCAACGCAGCTCATCTCCAGAGAACAGTAGTGGAAATAGTTCTGCAGCACGGTGGCGACGTCGTTATGGAAGTTACCAAAGGATTTCATCAGCCAGGCGATGGCGGCGTTGCGCGCCGAATGCTCAAACTCTGAGCGAGCCACCACCGGATCGTAGGCGATATCGGCCACGCCGCTCAGACGGCGGACAATCTCCAGCATCCGCTGACGCGGGGCGCTGAGCCGGCTCTGCAGCATGTCGCAGACCACCAGTGCCCCGGCGTTGATAAACGGGTTGCGCGGTTTGCCCTGCTCGATCTCCAGCTGCAGAAGCGAGTTAAAGGGCTGGCCGGAAGGATCTTTCCCCACCCGCTGCCAGATCTCCTCCTCCTGATAGTGGTTCATGGCCACCACCAGGCTCAATACCTTGGAGATTGACTGGATGGAAAAACGTTCATGGGCATCGCCAGCGGCAAAGTGCTGACCGTCCACCGTACTGATCGCGATACCAAGCTTGTCGCCGCTGACGCTGGCCAGCGCCGGAATATAATCCGCCACTTTTCCGCGGCCAATCAGCGGCCTGATTTCTGCCAGAATGGCTTCCAGCATTGCATTATTGATAACCGTCGCCACACGCGGCTCCTTGCCCACCATCAAAATTCGGTGGGCGAGTATAGCAGACGTGGACGACGGTCGTCAGGGGCTAACGTTGATTAGCGACGGTCTTTCCAGACGGTCTGCGCATTACAGAACTCGTGCAGGCCAAAATGCGACAGCTCGCGGCCAAAACCGCTCTTCTTTACGCCGCCGAAGGCCACGCGGGCGTCGCTGGCGCAGTAGCCATTGAGGAAGACGCCGCCGCACTCCAGCTCGCGGGCAAAGCGCTGGGCCTGCGCCTCGTCGGTGGTATAGACCGTGGCGGACAGGCCAAACTCGCTGTCGTTGGCGAGGGCCAGTGCATGGTCAGCGTCGCGAGCGGTGGTCAGGGTTGCTACCGGACCAAACAGCTCCTGACGAAAGCCGGTCATCCCGGCGGTGACGTTGCCCAGCACCGTTGGCGCATAGTAGTTGCCCGCCCCTTCGATTTTTTCCGCGCCCAGCAGCAGAGTCGCC
Organism: Klebsiella sp. 64; assembly: GCF_018223915.1. Taxonomy (NCBI): domain Bacteria; kingdom Pseudomonadati; phylum Pseudomonadota; class Gammaproteobacteria; order Enterobacterales; family Enterobacteriaceae; genus Klebsiella; species Klebsiella sp. 64. Next base: position 397,735 of record NZ_JAGRQZ010000001.1, on the reverse strand, counting down.
CCTTCATCAAGGGTCGCCGTTACCTGCTGGTGCAGTTCATCGCGTAAATCGAACCGCGCCATCGGTCCGACGTAGTTTTGCTCATCGCGCGGGTCGCCCATCTTCAGCGCTGCCACGGCGTCGACAAATTTGCGGGTGAAGGCCTCGGCAATGCCGGCTTCGAGAATAAAGCGTTTCGACGCCGCACACACCTGGCCGCTGTTCTGATAGCGGCCGGTGACGGCGGCTTTTACCGCTTCATCGAGATCGGCATCGTTGAGCACGATAAAGGGATCGGATCCCCCCAGCTCAAGCACGCATTTCTTCAGCGCCGCGCCCGCCTGGGCGCCAATCGCCTTCCCGGCGCGGACGCTGCCGGTGACGGTCACCGCCGCGATGCGGTCGTCATTGATAATCTGCGAAACGCCGTCATTGGTGGCGTTCACCCAACCAAATACACCATCCGGCAGGCCGGCGGCGGCAAAAATCTCGCCCAGCAGACGGGCGCTGCCCATCACGTTCGGGGCATGCTTCAGCAGATAGCTGTTGCCGGCCAGCAGGATCGGCACCGCGCCGCGCATCACCTGCCAGACCGGGAAGTTCCACGGCATGACCGCCAGTATGGCGCCCAGCGGCCGATACTCAATCACCGCCTGGTTATTTTCCACCAGGGTAGCTTCCGTCGCCAGCATCGCCGGGCCGTGTTCAGCGTACCAGTCGCAGAGGTTGGCCGATTTCGCCACCTCGCCGCGCGCCTGAGCGATCGGCTTGCCCATCTCAAGGGTGATCATCTGGGCCACCTCTTCGCCACGGGCGCGCAGCGCGGCCCCGATGCGGCGCAGGGCGTCGGCGCGGTCGGCAAGCGGCGTCTGACGCCACTGGCGATAGCCCGCCGCGGCGAGCGCGATCGCCGCGTCGACCTCGCGTTCGCTGGCCCACGGCAGCGAGGAGACCACCTCACCGGTAGTCGGATTGACGGAGACGGCGTGCGTTGCAGATAAATTCATCATTATTCTCTCTCGTTGCTTGCGAAGTGTCCGTATTCTGGCTTACCTTTCCATTCATTGAAAATGAATAATATTAAGCAACACATTCACAAAAGAAGAATATCATGGACCTGACTCAGCTAGAGATGTTTAACGCTGTCGCCAGCACCGGCAGCATTACCCAGGCGGCGCAGAGAGTGCATCGCGTGCCGTCCAACCTCACCACCCGCATCCGCCAGCTGGAGGCCGACCTCGGCGTTGAGCTGTTTATCCGCGAGAACCAGCGCCTGCGCCTGTCGCCTGCGGGACACAGCTTTTTGCGCTATAGCCAGCAGATCCTCGCCCTGGTGGACGAGGCGCGAATGGTGGTGGCGGGCGACGAACCCCAGGGGCTGTTTTCACTTGGTTCGCTGGAGAGCACCGCGGCGGTACGGATCCCCAGCACTCTGGCCCACTTTAATCAGCGCTACCCGAAAATTCATCTGGCGCTCTCAACCGGCCCTTCCGGGACGATGATCGACGGCGTACTGGAGGGCGCCCTGAGCGCCGCGTTTGTCGACGGCCCGCTGGTGCATCCGGGCCTGGAGGGGCTGCCGGTGTTCCCTGAAGAGATGATGATCGTCGCCCCCTACGGCCACGCACCCATCACCCGCGCCAGCGAAGTGAACGGGGCCAACGTCTACGCCTTTCGCGCCAACTGTTCCTATCGCCGGCATTTTGAGAGCTGGTTTCATGCCGACAGAGCGACCCCGGGCAGGATCCACGAGATGGAGTCTTACCACGGGATGCTGGCCTGCGTCATCGCCGGCGCCGGCCTGGCGTTGATCCCGCGCAGCATGCTGGAGAGTATGCCCGGCCATCAGCAGGTTTCCGCCTGGCCGCTGGCCGAAGAATGGCGCTGGCTCACCACCTGGCTGGTGTGGCGCCGGGGCGCCAAAACCCGCCAACTGGAGGCGTTTATAGCGCTGCTGAACGAAGATCGGCAAACAGTGGTTTCTCCATAAACACGCTGAGCGGATCGGGTTGATACGGCGCAAACGCGCAGCGGGTCTGGTAGCCGTTGCGCGTGTAGAGGGCGATGGCCGCATGCTGATGGATACCGGTTTCCAGGCGCAGGGTATGGCAGTCGCGCTGACGCGCTTTCGCTTCCAGCGCCGCCAGCAGCTTTTCTCCCAGCTGCTGGCCGCGGTGCTGGGGATCGATATAGACCCGCTTCATCTCGCCAAAGCCTTCCTCACTGAGGACAATAGCCCCGCAGCCAACGGCCTCGCCCTGCGGGCTGCGGATCGCCAGGGCGATGACCGTCTGCGGCGGCAGCTGGCTAAGGTCCAGCAGGTGGTTGCTCTCCGCCGGGTAGAGGGTCTCCTGCCAGGCGTCGAGGGCGGCAATCAGGGCGATAAATTCGGCGTCGGTAGGGGCGATGTCGGTGATGGTGTACATAGGTGAGCTCCTTTTTTACCCCACTGTAGCGCGGCCGGCGGCTTTTCCCGACATAGCATTAACTTATATTGCCGCCCGCCTATTGCGCTAACCCACTGAAACACAGTAATTTTATCCCCTGCCGTTCGTACTTGAGATCTGAATATGCACACCAAAGCCCGTAAAGTGATGATTATTGGCGCCGGCAATGTCGGCGCGTCGGCGGCCTACGCCCTGCTCAACCAGAGCATTTGCGAGGAGCTGATCCTCGTCGACCTTAACCAACAGCGCGCTGAGGCCCACGCTCAGGACCTGAGCGACGCCGCGGCCTACCTGCCGGGGATGATGACCATCTCCACCCGCGAGGCCAGCGACTGCGCCGATGTCGATATCGCGGTGATCACCGTCTCCGGCGGCGCGCTGCGCCCCGGCCAGAGCCGGCTGGATGAACTGACCTCCACCGCGAAGATTGTGAAGAGCATTGTGCCGACGATGATGGCCAACGGATTTAACGGCATCTTTCTGGTGGCCACCAACCCCTGCGACATCATCACCTGGCAGGTATGGCAGCTTTCCGGCCTGCCGCGCAGCCAGGTGCTGGGCACCGGCGTCTGGCTGGATACCACCCGCCTGCGTCGCCTGCTGGCGCAGGAACTGGAGATTGGCGCCCAGAGCATCGACGCCTTTATCCTCGGCGAGCATGGCGATACCCAGTTTCCGGTGTGGTCGCACTCCTCGGTATATGGCACGCCAATCGCCGACCTCTACCAGCAGCGCACCGGCCTGCCGCTCGATCGCGAGGCGATGGCTGACAAAGTGCGCAAGCTGGGATTTGAGATCTACGCGGGTAAAGGCTGCACCGAATATGGCGTGGCAGGGACCATCGCCGAGATCTGCCGCAATATCTTCACCGGCAGCCACCGCGCGCTGGCGGTCTCCTGCATTCTTGACGGCGAGTACGGGGTCAGCGGCGCGGCGGCTGGGGTGCCGGCGGTGCTGGCCCAGGGTGGCGTGAAGCAGATCATTGAACTGCAGCTGGCCGGCGAAGAGCAGGCGAAGTTCAGCCAGTCGATCGCGGTGATCAAGGCCAATATCGCCCGTCTGCCCTGACGGCAGCCTGCGAGTCAGTCGGCAATGATCAGCTGCGGGGAAAGGGTCTCCAGCGCCTCGCGGGTTTTATCCGGCAGGTGGGCGTCGGTGACGATATCGGTCAACGACGCCAGCGGAGCGATGTTGAACAGTGACCAGGCGCCGTATTTGGAGCTGTCCGCCAGCAGGATACGCCGCCGGGCATTGGCCATCAGATCGCGCTTCAGGGCGGCCTTTTCCTCCGTCGGGGCGGTGATCCCCTTCTCAAGGTCCCAGCCGTTGCAGCTGACGAAGGCGAGATCGGGCCAGATGGTCTGCAGCAGGCGGCGGCCGTGATCGCCGATGCACGACTGGCTGCTGTCATCGATGCGCCCGCCGATAATCGTCACTTCGATCTGCTTAAATTCCGATAGGAACAGCGCGATATGTAAATCGCTGGTGATCACCCGCAGCGGCAGATGGGTGATCTGCCGCGCCAGCTCAATCATGGTGGTGCCGGCGTCAAGCACAATGGCGTCGCCGGCTTTCACCAGCGCTGCCGCCGCACTGGCGATAGCCTGCTTCTCAAGCGGACTGCGCTGGGCTTTCTCCAGCGTCGTCGGCTGGGAAGGAATAAACCGGTTCAGCGTCACCCCGCCGTGCGTTCGGCTGATCACCCCTTCCTGATCGAGTTTGATCAGGTCGCGGCGAATGGTGGCCGGCGAGGCGTTGGTCGCCGCCACCAGCTGGTCGACTGTCACCAGATTATGGCTTTTCAGGAAGTCCATAATCTGCTCTAACCGGTTATATCCCTTCATGTTATTCCTGCGCGATGTGCATGGCGAGCTCAATGGAGGTTGCCATGCTCTCAGACTTCGCTTTACCTGTCCAGGCAATATCAAACGCAGTGCCATGATCCGCGGAGGTACGGATAAACGGCAGCCCGGCGGTAATATTCACCCCGTCATAGAATCCCAGCAGCTTCAGCGGAATATGCCCCTGGTCGTGATACATCGCCACCACCATGTCGTACATGCCTTCGTGACACTGCATAAACACCGTGTCCGGCGGACAGGGGCCGGTCACCTCCACTCCCTTCGCCCGCATGGCGGCGACCGCCGGGGCGACGATACGGATCTCTTCATCGCCAAACAGGCCGTTCTCCCCGGCGTGCGGGTTAACGCCGGCGACCGCGATGCGCGGACGCGGATAGCCGACGCGGCGCAGAAAGCGATCCGCCACGCCTATCACCGTCTCAATCCGCGGCTGGTTGAGAGTATCGAGGAACTGGCGCAAGGAAATATGGGTAGTGATATGGATAACCTTAAGCTTCTCGGTATAGAGCACCATGGCGTAATCGGTAGTCTGCGTCAGGTGGGCCAGCAGTTCGGTATGGCCGGGATAAGCGTGCCCGGCGAGATGCAGCGCCTCTTTATTCAGCGGCGCGGTAGCGATGGCCGCGACCGCGCCCTCCAGCGCCAGCGCGGTCGCCCGCCTGATGCAGCGAAACGCGAGATCCCCTGCCTGGGCCTGGACTTCGCCAGGGCGCAGCCCCTGCGGGTCGCTGAGTGGTTCATCAATGACGTTGATGGTCGCTGGGGAGAAACTCGCCTCGGCGGGATGGTCAATAATGCGCAGCTCCGCACGCGGTGTGATATTTAGCGCCAGGATCCGCCGCAGCGTCTGCGCGCAGCCCACCACCACCACCGGCGCGCCGCTCAGCGCCCCCTCGGCGAGGGATTTGATAATAATCTCCGGACCAATCCCTGCCGGGTCGCCCATTGTCACTGCAATCATCTTAGACACTCAGTTTCTCCTCAATAAAATTCACAACATGTAATAGCGTGGTGTCGGTGCCGAATCCTCCGGCTTTGGTCATCACCGGCCGCGACCAGCGGCCGCCGAGAAAATGCCCGTATGGAACGCACTCCGCCACCCGGCCGCGGATCTGAAACCCTGTGGCGCCGAGCGCGTGCGCGACGGCGATAGCCACATCGCCGCCGGAAAGATACAGCGCGCCAGGGGAAGACTGCGCCACCGCCTGCGCCGTGACGTCGGCAAGCCAGGCGCAGATGTGCTCCCCGTAGGCGGCGCGGCTGAGGCCGCGTTCACGGCACCGGGCTTCAATCCCGTGCCGGACGGCGTGATTCGGGCGGGTGGTCACCACGCAGTGCTGGCCCTCGCGCAGTGCCCCGGCGATCCGTGAAGCTTCCTCCTTTGGCGATCCGCTAAAGGCCTGTTCGACATCAATTTCAATCACCCGTACTCGGGAATGGACCTGCAGCGCAGCAACCTGACGCTGTGCCATCTCGCTCATCGAACCGACCACCGCCAGCAGCGGGCCCTGCTCGTTGCGGCGCAGGCGGCGAGCCAGCGCCTCGCAGAGACCCGCCGAGCCGACCAGCAGGGTCTCCCGCGCATGGGGCGCAACGGCGTCGATCACCTGGTCCAGATGGCTGTCTTCCCAGGCGTCTACAATCAACACTCGCTTTTCCTCGCCCGCCGTCGCTAATGCCGCCGGAAGCTGGCCAGCGTTCAGGGTCAGACAGGGAAGACGGCTCTGCATAGCGATAATTTCGCTAATCTCCGCCCGGCTCACCGGCGTTTTCGGATCGCTGGCAAATTCGGTCTGATCGAGGGGCACGCCATGCACATAGCAGCGCCCGTCCCGGGTATGCCGCCCGGCTGCCGGATAAGCCGGGGCCACCACCGCCATCCGGCAGCCTTGCGCCGCCATCATTGCCTCCAGTTCGCCGCCGGGATTACCGCGCAGCGTGGAGTCGATCTTCTTTACCTGCCAGTGCGGGACGAATGTCGCCGCGCCGCGCAGCAGAGCGGCGACCTTGTCCGCCGCCGCGGCGGCGGTCATCGCCCTGCTGTCGCTGTTGAGAATTAATGCCCGGGCGGTTGATGGCTGTCCGGCGGTGAAGGCCACTTCCACCGACATACCCGCCTCCGCCAGGCTGACCCCGGCGTCATTGGCCCCGGTAAAGTCATCCGCCAGCACCAGCACTCTGTTATTGCCGTCGTTCATTGTCCTGCCTTGTAGTCGATAAAATCTTAAATTGATTATATTCAATCATATTTGATTAAATGTGAGCAAGCTCAAGTTATTAAGCTGCCGTATAAATTATAAATTTCCCCCATCAGACGAGTAGCAAGATTTATGAATGATTGAATTCAATCAATTACTACCAAGGAGAAACGCGTGGCGACGATACACAGCACAATCATCAGCGGGGCTGGCGCCTCATCGGCCCTGCTCCCGCTGCTGGCCGGTAAAACCTCAATCCTGCTGGTGACCGACAAGAACGTCGGGGCGCTGGAGGCAACCCAGGCGATTCATCGCCTGCTGGCGGCTGAAGGGCGTGAAGTTGAGGTCATTGACAGCGTGCCAGCGGAGCCCAACCATCACGATGTTACGCAGATCGTCAGCCAGCTGGGCGCCAGCCAGCCGCAGATGGTCGTTGGTATCGGCGGGGGGAGCGTACTGGATGTAGCAAAACTGCTGTCAGTACTTCTGCACCCTGAGGCGCCCTCGCTGACGGCCCTGCTGGCAGGCGAGCAGCCGCAACGACGAATTTGCTCATTGTTAATCCCGGCCACCGCGGGCACCGGATCCGAAGCGACGCCGAACGCCATTCTGGCGATCCCCGAGCAGCAGACGAAGGTGGGGATCATCTCCCCGGTGCTGCTTCCGGACTATGTCGCCCTGCTGCCGGAGCTGACCACCAGCATGCCGCCCAGCATCGCGGCGTCGACCGGAATCGATGCTCTGTGTCATCTGCTGGAGTGCTTTACCTCCACCGTCGCCAACCCGGTGAGCGATAACGCGGCGTTAATCGGTTTACACAAGCTGGTACGCCATATCGAGCGTTCGGTAAATCAGCCGCAGGATCTGACGGCGAAGCTGGAGATGCTCTGGGCCTCGTGGTACGGCGGCGCAGCGATCAACTATGCCGGCACTCACCTGGTGCATGCGCTCTCCTATCCGCTTGGCGGTACCTGGCACCTGCCGCACGGGGTGGCCAACGCCATTCTGCTGGCGCCCTGCATGCGGGTGGTCCGCCCTCACGCGGTGGCGAAGTTCGCTCAAGTCTGGGACCTGATCCCCGATGCAGATCGCACGCTCAGCGCGGAAGAGAAATCCCATGCGCTGGTCGCATGGCTGGCGGCGCTGGTCAAACGACTGCCGCTGCCGGACAACCTGGCCGCGCTAGGCGTGCCTCAGGAGAGTATTTCCGCCCTCAGCGCAGCGGCGCAAAACGTCAAACGCCTGATGAACAATGCCCCATGCAGCGTCAGCCGCGAAGAGATCGCGGCCATCTACCAAACGCTGTATCCAGAACATGCCTAACAGGAGAAAGTTAAATGAGGAAAGCTATTAGCGGCGTACTCACCGCCATTGTCACTCCCTTTACCGCCGAGGGAGCGCTTAACCTGCCGGCGCTACGCCAGCAGGTGCAGCGCCAGCTCGCCGCAGGCAACGGTATTTTCTGCGGCGGCACCAACGGCGAGTTTTTTGTCCTCAATGAGGAAGAGAAGATCGCCATCGCCAGAACCTGCGTGGAAGAGGCGGCCGGTCGCGCGCCGGTGGTGGCCCATATTGGGGAGGTTTCCACCCGGGAGACGCGCCGGCTGGGCCAGCAGATCGCCCGCCTCGGAGTTGACGCGGTATCGGCCATTACCCCGTGGTTCGTGCCCTTGAAGCAGGAAGAGCTGATTAACCACTATACGGCGATCGCCGACGCGCTGAGCGTCCCGCTCTTTCTTTACAACATTCCCGCCCGCACCGGCAACACTATTGCCCCGGAGACCGCGCGCCAGCTGGCCCGCCACGAGAATATAGTCGGCATTAAGGATAGCGCCGGCAGCTACGACAGCCTGAAAGGCTTTCTCGACGCGGTGCGCGATATCGACGGTTTCGACGTTCTGAACGGGCCGGACTCGCTTATCCATCAGGGATTTGTCGACGGCTGCTCGGCCTGCATCTCGGGGCTTGCCAACGTCGCCCCCGCTGAAATTAACGCCATCTGGTCGCGCTTTCACGCCGGGGATATCGCCGGATCGCGCCAGGCCCAGGAGCAGGTAACGGGCCTGCGCACCGATCTGTATAAAGTGGCGTTCTCGCCTGCGGCGGTGAAGAAAGCCCTGCAGCTAATGGGTCACGAGGTGGGCGACAGCCGCTACGCGGTGCAGTTTAGTGACCAACAGCTGCAGCAGATACGCGACATCATCGCTCGTTATTTAGCGTAATACTTGCTGCGCTTTTTTAATAAAACAGACCGGGTACCGCCGTGCCCAGGATTCGTACGCCCAGAGAGAGGCTAAGATGAATCATTTTACCGCTGAAGATACCTTTATTATTGTCGGCATTGTTATTGCCTATATTCTGTTTACCACCTGGCTGACATTCCGTATTCGTAGTAAAAATTCCGGGGATTTTATGGAAGGCTCGCGCGCCATGCCGGCCTTTATTGTCGGTATATTACTGATGTCAGAATATATTGGCGCCAAATCGACCATCGGTACTGCCCAGGCCGCCTTTGAGAGCGGAATTGCCGCCTCGTGGTCCGTGCTGGGGGCAGCCATCGGCTTTCCGCTGTTCGGTTTAATCCTGGTGAAACGCATCTATAACACCGGAAAAATCACCATTTCCGGCGCCATCGCTGAAAAATATGGCAACAGTACCAAAAATATTATCTCCCTGATTATGATTTATGCGCTGCTGCTGGTTAACGTGGGCAATTACGTCAGCGGTGCCGCAGCCATCTCCACCGTATTAAAAGTGAATTTACCGGTAGCCGCCTTTATTACCGCCATTGTGAGTACCTTTTATTTCGCGTTCGGCGGCATGAAGGGCGTCGCCTGGGTCACCATGTTACACAGCGCGTTGAAATACGCCGGTCTGCTGATCATTCTGGGTTTTGCCCTGTCCAAAACCGGCGGCTTCTCGCCGATGATGGAGAAGATGCCGGATTATTACTGGACATGGGATGGCAACATTGGTGCTGGCACGATCTTCGCCTGGCTCATCGGCACTATCGGCTCCATTTTTTGCACCCAGTTTGTCATTCAGGCCATTAGCTCAACCAAAGACGTTCGGTCAGCGAAACGCTCCACCTGGATCGCCTTCTTTTTCTGCCTGCCTATCGCCTTTGCCATCGCCATTATCGGCGTCGCGGCGAAATACCTGCATCCCGAGATCAACAGCCTGTATGCCCTCCCGGTCTTTCTGCAGGACATGAACCCGTGGCTGGCAGGTCTGGTGACAACGTCACTTGTGGCATCGATTTTCGTCAGCGTAAGTACCGTAGCCCTGGCCATTGCCTCGCTGGTGATGAAGGATTTTTACGTACCATGGCGCAACCCAACGCCGGACCAGGAATTCAGAGCCACACGCTGGGCGTCGCTAATTATCGGCTTCCTGCCGCTGATCTTTGTGCTGCTGGTACCGGAGGTGCTGAAACTCTCCTTCTTTACCCGCGCCATTCGCCTCTCCATTACCGTGGTGGCGGTCATCGCCTTCTATGCCCCCTTCTTCAGAAGCACTCGGGGCGCGAATGCCGGCCTGATCGGCGCCTGTGTGGTGACGTCCGTCTGGTATTTACTCGGCGACCCGTTCGGCATCAATAACATGTATGTCGCCCTGGCGACCCCGGCCATCATCATGGTGATTGACCGCCTGATCCCAAATAAATCACAACCATCCCCCGCCCCAGTTGAGCAACGTGGAGTATAAAACATGACCGTAATTCCGCCTTTTGACGGCGTCATTCGCCAACACCAGCAAGATGAACACATCGCATGGGCAATGCTTCCCTGCGCCTGCCCGCAGAACCATGCCGCCAATCTGCTGCCGCTGGATGACGGCAGCCTGATGTGCGTCTGGTTTGGCGGCTCCCAGGAGGGAAAAGCCGATATTTCTATCTGGGGATCGCGGTTAGCCCCCGGCAGTGACCGCTGGAGTGAGGCGGTCAAGCTATCTGATGACCCAGACCGCTCAGAACAAAACCCGGTGCTGTTTCAGGCGCCCGATAACGTGCTGTGGCTGTTGTGGACAGCGCAATTTGCCGGAAACCAGGATACCGCCATTGTGCGCTACCGCCTCTCCCACGATGGCGGACGAAGCTGGGGGGCCATCGATACGCTGCTGGATCAGCCGGGTACCTTTATTCGCCAGCCAATAAGCGTTATGTCTGACGGCAACTGGCTGCTGCCGGTCTTTTACTGCCGTACCGAACCCGGCGAGATATGGGTGGGTAACAATGACGTCAGCGCGGTGAAGATCTCTTCAGACTGCGGAAAAAGCTGGCGTGACGTAGCGGTCCCGGAGAGCCTGGGTTGTGTCCATATGAGTATCACTCCGCTTCCGGACGGCAGACTGGCAGCCTTCTTCCGCAGCCGCTGGGCGGATCATATCTGGTTCAGCCAGTCCAGCGACCAGGGAGAGAGCTGGTCTGCGCCGGTACCGACGACGCTTCCGAACAACAACTCGTCCATTCAGGCGCCCCCCCTGGACAATGGTGAACTGGCGCTGGTGTTCAATAATATGAGCGCCGCCGGCGCCACGGAACGCCGCGCCTCGCTGTATGATGAAATTGCTGACGACGATGGCCGTAGGGAGCCGGAAGCGACCGGGAAAAGCGCCTTCTGGGGCGCACCACGCGCGCCGATGACCGTCGCTATTTCAGCCGATGGTGGTGAAAGCTGGCCGTGGCTGCGCAATCTCGATGAGGGTGACGGCTACTGCATGACCAATAATTCGGAGCAGAAGCTGAACCGGGAGTTCTCCTACCCCAGCATCAAACAGGGAGCAGACGGTAATTTGCATATCGCCTACACCTGGTATCGCCAGGCGATCAAGTATGTTCGTGTCTCGCCACAGTGGGTAAAAGGAGAAAGCGCATGATTATCGGTAATCTGCAGGCGCTGCAGCAGGCTGGTCTGCCGCCGGCGTTAAAGCAGCTATTGAGCAGCGAGGCCTGTTCGCTGGCCGCCCTCAGTGCCAGAGAGAATGGCCGCTTCCAGCCCGACGATGCGCCGTGGTTCTGCACCCTCAGCGTGGTGCAAACCCAGCCTGCGGCCGAGCGGCATACGGAATATCATCGCCAGTGGGCGGATATTCAGGTCATCCTGGCCGGCGAGGAGCGCATCCAGGCGGGCATGGCTCCCGCGATGCGCCCGGAAGATCATGAGCTTAAGCCCGACCTCTATATATGTCAGCCGGCCCCGGAGAGTGTCTCTATTCTGCTGCGTCCCGGCGACTTCGCGGTCTTTTACCCCGGCGAACCGCACCAGGCGCTGTGTGCGGTTTCGACGCCAGCGCCGGTCAGAAAGGCAGTATTCAAAATCCCCGCTGAGATGCTGGAGGCGCGATGAAGCGGGCAATGGTAACCGGGGCCAGCTCCGGGATCGGCGCCGCAGTGGTGAGGCAGTTGCTGGCGGACGGCTGGCAGGTGATCGGCATGAGCCGTTCGCTGCCGCCCTTCTCACAGCCGAACTTTCGCCATCTGATGGTCGACGTCAGCCAACGCAGCGCGCTGCTGGCGGCGCTGGAGCAGATTGAGCCCCCTCAGGCCATCATTCACGCCGCGGGTTCAATGGCGGCCGCCACCCTGGGTAATCTGGACCCTCAGCGCAGCGAGTCGTTGTGGCGTTTACACGTCGATGCTGCTCAGACATTGGTCAATCACTTCGCCCCGACCATGGGGCCAGGCGGGAGGATCGTTCTGCTGGGAAGCCGTACGTCACGAGGCGCCGCTGGTCGCTCGCAGTATGCGGCCACCAAAGCCGCGCTGGTCGCTCTCGCCAGGAGCTGGGCGGCAGAGCTGGCGCCTGCCGGGGTGACGGTCAACGTCGTGGCCCCCGGCGCAACCGATACGCCGATGCTTCATCAGCCAGGCAGAGAAAGTTCCCCGCCGCGGCTTCCGCCGCTTGGGCGACTGATTACTCCGCAGGAAGTGGTCTCTCTGGTGAGCTGGTTGCTGAGCGAGGGCGCATCGGCGATGACCGGACAGGAGCTGGTGATGTGTGGCGGCGCATCGCTGGGCTAATGCTATGTCGCCCCGGGGAGCGGAAGTAGATTGCCGCTCTCCGGGGCGACGCGGGGGCCATGATTAACGCAGGTAAACCGTTCCGCGCATATAGGTGGTGGCCTGGCCGCTAATCAGCACACGGTCGCCCTGCCACTGGCAGCGCAGGTCGCCGCCGCGAGCGGAGACCTGGCGCGCCATCATGGTGGTTTTCCCCAGCTTTTCGCCCCACCAGGGGATCAGCATGCTATGGGCGGAGCCGGTGACCGGATCTTCCGGCACCCCTTCTCCCGGGCAGAAGAAGCGGCTGACAAAGTCATACTCTTCATCCGGCGCGCTGACGCAGATCATTTTGCCAAGCGTTCGCAGCCGCGCCATATCCGGTCGCACCGCTTCAACCTGCTGGCGATCCGCCAGCACCACCAGATAATCGCGTCCTTCCCGAACTTCAACGGCGGCCTCGAGTCCTAGCCCGGTCAGCAGATCCGCCGGCGGGTTTTCCACCGGGGAGGTCGACCACGCCGGGAAATCGAGCGTCAGCCAGTCGCCATTACGGGTGACCCGCAGCTCACCAACAAAACGGGTGCTAAAGAGAATCGTCGCCGAAGGATGGTCGAGATATTCGAAAATAACGTGCGCAGCGGCGAGGGTCGCGTGGCCGCAGAGATTGATCTCAGCGAGTGTGGTAAACCAGCGCAGCTCATAGCCCTCGTCGGTACGGACAAAGAAAGCCGTTTCGGATTGATTATGCTGCTGGGCCATTTTCAGGAGCACATCGTCGGCTAACCACTCGCTGAGCGGGCAGACGGCCGCGGCATTGCCGCCAAAGTTTTTATCGCTGAAAGCATCGACCAGATAAAATTGAATTTCCTGCATACCCTGTCCTTACTTTTTTTACTTTCCTTCAACATGACATAAAAGCGCCCCCTTGACACTATCCATAGCAAAATTAATCGCTTAACCGCGGCCAGCCCCTTGCGATGAAATGAGACGCAGATCACAAAATGATTGTCTTTTCGCCAACAATCGTTTTAAGATCAGCGTCACATCTTTCCCTGAATCACCAGTCCAGAGCTTATGACTACGAATACGGTCTCACGCAAGGTAGCGTGGCTACGTGTCGTGACGTTGGCCATCGCCGCGTTTATTTTTAACACCACAGAGTTTGCCCCGGTCGGTCTGTTGTCGGATATTGCCGACAGCTTCGGCATGGAAACCGCCCAGGTGGGCATGATGCTGACCATCTACGCATGGGTGGTGGCGTTAATGTCGCTGCCGTTTATGCTGCTGACCAGCAAAGTGGAGCGCCGGCGCCTGCTTATCGGCCTGTTTATTCTGTTTATCGCCAGCCACGTCCTGTCGTTTTTTGCCTGGAATTTTGACGTGCTGGTGATCAGCCGCATTGGTATCGCCTTTGCGCATGCAGTGTTCTGGTCGATAACGTCGGCACTGGCCATCCGCATGGCCCCGCCGGGCAAACGGGCGCAGGCGCTGAGCCTGATCGCCACCGGTACCGCGCTGGCGATGGTGTTTGGTATTCCGATCGGGCGCATTATCGGCCAGTACTTTGGCTGGCGGATGACCTTCCTGGCGATCGGCCTCGGCGCGTTAGCCACCCTGGCCTGCCTCGTAAAACTGCTGCCGACCCTGCCGAGCGAACATTCTGGCTCGCTGAAAAGCCTGCCGGTGCTGTTCCGCCGCCCGGCGCTGGTCAGCGTGTACATTCTGACCGTGGTGGTGGTGACCGCTCATTATACCGCCTACAGCTATATCGAGCCCTTTGTCCAGACGGTAGCGGGCCTGAGCGGCAACTTTGCCACCGTACTGCTGCTGATCCTTGGCGGGGCCGGTATTATCGGCAGCATTCTGTTCGGTAAACTCGGTAACCAGCACGCGTCGGGGCTGATAAGCCTGGCGATTGCCCTGCTGCTCGCCTGCCTGCTGCTGCTGCTGCCGGCCTCGCATAACCCGCAGCACCTGATGCTGCTCAGCATCTTCTGGGGGGTGGCGATCATGATTATCGGTCTCGGCATGCAGGTGAAAGTGCTGGCCTCCGCTCCGGATGCCACCGACGTCGCCATGTCTCTGTTCTCGGGCATCTTTAATATCGGCATAGGCGCCGGGGCGCTGGTCGGCAGCCAGGTGAGTCTGCATCTTTCCATGGCCTCCGTCGGCTACGTCGGCGCCATTCCGGCGCTGGTCGCGCTGGTCTGGTCGCTGATGATATTCCGTCGCTGGCCGGTATCGCTGGAAGACCATCAGCCGCACCACTCCTGATTCCGTCGCACAAAAAAGCCCGCCGGTATCGCGCCGGCGGGCTTTTTTTCTCTGCGCATCGCGGGCGGTCAGGGATGCCAGGTCGAAATGATCTCCAGCACGCCGTTAATAATAAACTGCACGCCCATGCAGACCAGCAGAAAGCCCATCAGTCGCGAGATGGCCTCGATGCCGCCTTTGCCAACCAGACGCATAATCGCGCCGGAACTGCGCAGACAAGCCCACAGAATCACCCCTAACAGCAAAAAGATGATCGGCGGCGCCGCCAGCACCACCCACTCCGGGAAGTCCACGCCGTGCTTAACGGTCGAGGCGGAGCTAATAATCATCGCGATGGTGCCCGGACCGGCGGTGCTTGGCATCGCCAGCGGCACAAAGGCGATATTGGCGGTCGGTTCATCCTGCAGTTCTTCCGATTTGATCTTCGCTTCCATCGAATCGTGGGCTTTTTGCTGGGGAAACAGCATGCGGAAACCGATAAAGGCCACAATCAATCCGCCGGCGATACGCAGCCCAGGTATTGATATGCCGAATGTATTCATCACCACCTGACCGGCATACCACGACACCATCAGGATGGCGAAGACATACACCGATGCCATTAACGCCTGTTTATTACGCTCGGCGTTGTTCATATTACCGGCCAGGCCAAGGAACAGCGCCACGGTTGTGAGTGGATTCGCCAGCGGTAAAAGCACCGCCAGGCCGAGCCCTATTGCTTTAAACAAATCGAACATAGTTAATTAAAGTCCCGTTAATATTCATTTTTTAAGAATGGTTTCATTCCGTGAGTATATCGGCTTCAACAAATTTGACGCCAGCCTGCTGATAAATCACTTCTGCAAAAAAATAACAAGCGTTAGAAAAATCATAAAGAGTGACCCACATCGTACTTTTCCATTTTAGCAAATCGTGGCATCGGCCAATTCATAATGTTGACTTATGATTGCCTGGGCAATAGTATCACCTGCAACTAATTACTTGCCTGGGCAACCATTATGAAAAGTACCAGCGACCTGTTTAATGAAATGATCCCGCTGGGTCGCTTGATCCAGATGGTTAACCAGAAAAAAGATCGCCTGCTCAATGACTACCTCTCACCTATGGATATTACCGCGACCCAGTTTCGCGTGCTCTGCTCCATTCGTTGCGAAGTATGTATTACCCCCGTTGAGCTGAAAACCGTGCTTTCCGTCGACCCGGGCGCGATGACGCGCATGCTCGACCGCCTGGCGTGCAAAGGCTGGATTGAACGGTTACCCAACCCCGCTGACAAGCGCGGCGTGCTGGTGCAGTTGACGCCGGACGGCGCAGCCCTTTGCGAGCAGTGTCATCAGGTTGTGGGTCAGAAGTTACACCAGGAGTTAACGAAAAATCTGTCGGCGGACGAAGTCGCCATGCTTGAGCAACTGCTCAAGAAGGTCCTGCCGTAAAAATAAGAAGAGGTAAGATGATGTCCAGACGTAATAATGACGCCATCACTATCCATAGTATTTTGTCGTGGATCGAGGATAACCTGGAATCGCCCCTGTCGCTGGAAAAAGTGTCTGAGCGCTCCGGTTACTCTAAGTGGCACCTGCAACGTATGTTTAAGAAAGAGACCGGCCATTCCCTCGGCCAGTACATCCGCAGCCGCAAGCTGACGGAGATTGCGCAGAAGCTCAAGCAGAGCAATGAGCCAATCCTGTACCTGGCGGAACGCTATGGTTTCGAGTCGCAGCAGACCCTGACGCGAACGTTCAAGAACTATTTCGATGTTCCGCCCCACAAGTATCGCATAACGAATGTACCTGGCGAATCCCGCTATCTACATCCGCTAAATAACTGATGTTAATCGCCTGCACTATAAAAGACGTATTGAGGAAATCATGAAACTATTCGCTGCCGCAGCTATCGTACTCTTGTCGCTGGCCTCCAGCCTCAGCTATGCGGAGCAAAACACCACGCCGGTGCGTCAAAACCAGCGTGATACAATGATTATCCCTTCAGAACATAATGATTCGCCGTTTGATTTCAATCATATGGCGGCTGGTAATGATAAATCTGACGAACTTGGCGTGCCGTACTACCAGCAGCACGACCTGTGATGCCATTACACGCATAATTGTGTATAGCCCCGTCTCCGGGGCTTTTTTTTTATCCGCGCGCCATCCCAGGCCGCACCAAACGTAAGCCAAAGACATTAATGTAGAGCCCGGCCATAATCAGCACCGCCCCGGTGAGCTGCAGTCCGCTCAGCGTCTCCCCGAGCAGCAGCGCAGCGCTGGCCATTCCCACCACCGGCACCAGCAGCGACAGCGGCGCCACCCGCCAGGTTTCATACCGCCCCAGCAGCGATCCCCAGATGCCATAGCCGACGATAGTGGCGATAAACGCCAGATAAAGCAGCGACAGTATCGTTAGCAGATCGATGTGTTGCAGACTCGCCAGCATGGTCTGCGGGCCATCGATCAACAATGAGGCCAGCATAAACGGCAGCACCGGGATCAGCGCGCTCCAGACCACCAGCGACATGATTGGCGGCCGGCTCGCCTGGGACATGATTTTCTTGTTGAAAATATTGCCGCAGGCCCAGCTGAGCGCCGCCGCGAGGGTCAGCATAAAGCCCACCAGCGGCACATGCTCCCCGCCAAGGCTGCCCTCCACCAGCACCAGCACGCCAAAGATCGCCAGGGCGATCCCCGCCAGCTGCTTGCCCTGCAGACGTTCGCCAAAGACGAAGGCGCCAAGGATGATGGTGAAGAAGGCTTGCGCCTGCAGCACAAGGGAGGCCAGCCCGGCCGGCATACCCAGGCCGATAGCGCAGAACAGAAAGGCGAACTGACCGAAACTTATGGTCAGGCCATAGCCCAGCAGCAGGCGCAGCGGAATAGCTGGCCGGGCGACAAACAGCAGCGCCGGGAAGGCGACCAGCATAAAGCGCAGCCCCGCCAGCATCAGCGGCGGCATATTGTGCAACCCCAGCTTAATCACCACAAAGTTAAGCCCCCACACCACCACTACCAGCAGCGCCAGTAGTCCATCTTTCCTCGTCATACCCCTGCCTCTGTCGTTATTGGAATTTTTGTGAACAAAATCAAAGTAGCGAAAAAGCGGCCGCCGGGATAGATCATTATTTTTGGCAGGCCCGGAAGTGCGCCCGTCGACCGCGATGACCTGTACAAGGCGTAATGACCGTGTTATTTGTGATCGAAGACATAAAATTATAACAACATGACAGGCAAGGAAATCATGATCACCACTCTCCGGCGCTCCACCATCGCGCTGCTGGCATCGTCGTTACTGTTGACTATCGGCCGCGGGGCCACACTGCCGTTTATGACCATCTATCTCACCCGACGCTTTCAGCTGGAGGTGGATGTGATTGGCTATGCCCTGTCGCTGGCGCTGGTGGTTGGGGTGTTGTTCAGCATGGGTTTTGGCATCCTCGCTGACAGGTTCGATAAAAAGCGCTATATGGTGTGGTCAGTGCTGGTGTTTATTCTCGGCTTCAGCGCAATACCGCTGGTCAATAACGCCCTCCTGGTGGTGATCTTCTTTGCGCTGATCAACTGCGCCTACTCGGTCTTTTCCACCGTCCTGAAAGCCTGGTTCGCCGATCGGCTGACGGCAGAGAAAAAAGCGCGCATCTTCTCGCTGAACTACACCATCCTCAACATCGGCTGGACCGTTGGGCCGCCCATCGGCACCCTGCTGGTAATGCACAGTATCAATTTGCCGTTCTGGCTGGCGGCCGCCTGCGCCGCCTTTCCGCTGGTGTTTATTCAGCTGTTTCTTCAGCGGGATGACGCCGCCGCGGCCCAGCCGGGCGCCGCGCCCTGGTCGCCTTCGGTGTTGCTGCGCGACCGGGCGCTGCTGTGGTTTACCTGCTCCGGGCTGCTGGCCTCCTTCGTTGGCGGCGCCTTCGCCTCCTGTCTCTCGCAGTATGTGCTGGTGGTCGCCAGCAGCGATTTCGCCGAGAAAGTGGTGGCCGTGGTGCTGCCGGTCAACGCCGCGGTGGTGGTTGCTCTGCAGTACGCGGTTGGCCGGCGGCTGAGCGCGAGAAATATCCGCCCGCTGATGACCTTCGGCACCGTCTGCTTTGTGATCGGCCTTGTGGGCTTTATGTTCTCTGGCGCCAGCCTGTGGGCGTGGGGGATCTCGGCGGCGATCTTCACCCTCGGGGAAGTGATTTATGCCCCCGGGGAGTATATGCTGATTGACCATATTGCCCCGCCGGGGATGAAGGCCAGCTACTTCTCCGCCCAGTCGCTGGGGTGGCTGGGGGCGGCATTCAACCCGATGCTGACGGGGTTGATCCTCACCCATCTGCCGCACTGGTCGCTTTTTGTCATTCTTATCGTGGCGATTGTCGCCGCCTGGCTGATGATTTTCCGCGGGATCAATGCCCGCCCCTGGCAACCGGATTCTCCGCTGGCCAACGCCTGACGCCAGCTGGCATGCGGCTGTCAGGTTGCTGTCGGGCCGTTGTCGGGTCGCTGTCGTGGTGGCTGGCGGCCCGGTTCACCATACTCCATCACAGGTTTACATCCGCAGAACGTTATGGAGCATACGAATATGAACAGCAACAATCAGGTCAAACAATTACGGCTGCAGCGCGCCTGGTCCCAGGAGCAGTTGGCCGAAATGGCGGGTCTCAGCGTCCGCACGATCCAGCGCATTGAGAATGGCGAACGCCCGGGGCTGGAGACCCTCAGCGCCCTCGCCGCGGTCTTTGAGGTGACGGTGGCCGAGATCGGCGGCGAAGCCCGGCGGGAAGACGCGCCGGGCCAGGAAGCCTCACTGGATCTGCGCATAGAGGAAGCCAAAGCGCGGGTGCATCAGGAGAGCCGCTTTTTCCGTTCGCTGTCGGTGGCGCTGGTGGTTTGCGTGCTGCTGGCGGTGCTTAACCGCTTCACTAATCCACAGTACTACTGGTCCGGCTGGGTCGCCCTGATCTGGGGCGCCCTGCTGGTGGTGAGAGGATTACGCCTGTTCGTGTTCGGCGAATGGATTAAAAACTGGCGCCAGGCGCGCCTGCAGCGGCTGCTGCGCAAATAGGCCGCAAACCGGCGGCGCGACCGCCGCCGGCATGGTCAGATGGTCACCATGGCGCGCACGCCGTCGCTCTCCATATCACCACCCTTGCCTTGCTGGACGATGGCGCCGCGCGACATCACCAGGTAGTGGTCCGCCAGTCCGGCGGCAAAGTCATAGAACTGCTCCACCAGCAGGATCGCCATGTCTCCGCGGCTCGCCAGCTGGCGGATCACCTCGCCAATCTCTTTGATGACCGAGGGCTGGATCCCCTCGGTGGGTTCATCAAGGATCAGCAGCTGTGGGCGGCTGGCCAGCGCGCGGCCAATCGCCAGCTGCTGCTGCTGGCCGCCGGATAAGTCACCGCCTCGCCGCTGCTTCATGGTCCTGAGCACCGGGAAAAGCTGGTAGATCTCCTCCGGCACCTGCTGCGCTTCGCGGGCGGGAAAGCGCGACAGCCCCATCAGCAGGTTTTCTTCCACCGTCAGGCGCGGAAATATCTCGCGCCCCTGGGGGACGTAGGCGACCCCGGCCTGCACCCGCTGGTGCGGTTTGCGATGGGTGATGTTCTGATCCTGCCAGCGTACCTCACCGCTGCGCGCCGGGATCAGCCCCATCAGGCATTTCAGCAGCGTGGTCTTACCGACGCCATTGCGCCCCAGCAGGCAGGTGACTTCGCCCTGGCGGGCGGAAAAATCCACCCCGCGTAAAATATGGCTGCCGCCGTAGTATTGATGTAGCTGACTCACCTGTAACATTGGCGCTCCTTAACGTCCCAGATAAACTTCAATGACCTGCTCATTGGCCTGTACCTCCCGCAGCGATCCCTCCGCCAGCACCTGGCCCTGATGCAGGACCGTCACCCGGTCGGCGATGGTCTCGACAAATCCCATGTCGTGCTCCACCACCATCAGGGAGTGCTGTCCAGCCAGGGTACGAAACAGCTCCGCCGTATACTCCGTTTCCGCATCGGTCATGCCGGCCGCCGGCTCATCAAGCAGCAGCAGATGCGGCTCCTGCACCAGCAGCATGCCGATCTCAAGAAACTGTTTCTGACCATGGGACAACAGACCGGCCTGGCGGTAGCGCTCGCCGTCAAGACGCAACAGGCGCAGCACCTCATTCAGCCGATCGTCCTGTTCGCTGCTTATCCGGGCGCGCAGGCTGGCCCACACCGATTTATCCCCCTTCATCGCCAGGGCGAGATTTTCCGCCACCGTCAGCGCTTCGAAGACCGTCGGCTTCTGAAACTTGCGCCCGATGCCCTGGCGGGCGATGGCCACCGGGTCAAGAGTGGTCAGATCCACCGACTGGTCATAGAGCGCTTTGCCGCTTTGCGGCCGGGTCTTGCCGGTGATCACGTCCATCAGGGTGGTCTTGCCCGCCCCGTTGGGGCCGATCACACAGCGCAGTTCGCCGACGCCTATCGCCAGCGACAGATCCGTCAGCGCCCGGAAACCGTCAAAGCTGACGTTGATGTTCTCCAGCTGCAGCACCGGATCGGTTTGTTCGCGAAAGCGATCGCCGGGCAGCTGGCGGGTAAATAGTCCTTCATCCGGTTGCATTAGCGGTCTCCTCGACGCAGCAGGCCCATCACCCCGCGGGGTAAAAACAGGGTCACAATGATGAAGATGAGGCCGAGAAACAGCTGCCAGTACTCTGGCATCGCCACGGTGAAAATGCTTTTCGCACCGTTGACCAATCCGGCGCCAAGCACCGGGCCAATCAGGGTGCCGCGCCCGCCGAGCGCCACCCAGATGGCGGCCTCGATGGAGTTGGTCGGCGACATTTCGCTGGGGTTGATGATCCCCACCTGCGGGACATATAACGCCCCCGCCAGACCGCAGAGCACCGCCGACAGCGTCCACACCAGCAGCTTGAAGCCGCGCGGGTCGTACCCGCAGAACATCAGCCGGTTTTCGGCGTCACGCACCGCGGTGAGGATCCGGCCAAACTTACTCTGCGCCAGCGCCGAGCCCAGCCACAGGGTCAGCAACAGCAGCAAAACCGTGGCCATAAACAGGCTGGCGCGGGTGCCGGTGGCGGTGACAGGAAAGCCCAGCAGCGTGGTAAAACCGGTGAAGCCGTTATTCCCGCCAAACCCGGTCTCGTTGCGAAAGAACAGCAGCATACCGGCATAGGTCAGGGCCTGGGTCATGATCGAGAAATAGACCCCTTTGATCTTCGAGCGAAAGGCAAACCAGCCGAAAACCAGGGCCAGCAGACCGGGAACCAGCACCACCAGCGCCATCGCCCAGGCGAAATGCTGCGTGCCCCACCAGAACCAGGGCAGCTCGCTCCAGGAGAGAAAAGACATAAACGCCGGCAGACCGTCGCCCGCCGCCTGGCGCATCAGGTACATCCCCATGGCGTACCCGCCGAGGGCAAAGAAGATCCCGTGCCCCAGCGACAGCATGCCCGCATAGCCCCAGACCAGATCCAGCGCCACCGCCACAATGGCGTAGCAGAGGATTTTGCCGCTCAGCGTCAGCAGCCAGCTCGGCACCGCCAGCGGATGGGAGGCCGGCAGCAGCGCCAGGAATGGCATACTCAGCAGCCCCAGCACCAGCAGGATCCCCAGCCAGCGCAGAGGCCGCGGCGCGCGCTGCGCCAGCGTTAAGGTGATTGGTTGGCTCATTAGTCGATAACCCTCCCTTTCAGCGCGAACAGACCCTGCGGTCGTTTCTGAATAAACAGAATAATCATCACCAGGATCAGGATCTTGCCCAGCACCGCGCCCATTTGCGGTTCGAGAATTTTGTTGAAAATGCCCAGCCCAAAGGCCGCCGCCACGCTGCCGGCCAGCTGGCCGACGCCGCCCAGCACCACCACCAGAAACGAGTCGATGATGTATCCCTGACCCAGTTCAGGCCCGACGTTGCCAAGCTGCGACAGCGCCACGCCGCCCAGCCCGGCAATACCGGAGCCGAGGCCAAAGGCCAGCATATCCACCCGCCCGGTAGGCACGCCGCAGCAGGCGGCCATCGCCCGGTTCTGCGTCACGGCGCGGACGTTCATCCCCAGACGGGTGCGGTTCAGGATGAGCCAGGTAAAGCACAGCACCAGCAGGACGAACGCCAGTACCGCCAGCCGGTTCCACGGCAGGATCAGGTTCGGCAGGACCTGCACGCCGCCGGAGAGCCAGGCCGGGTTTGCCACCTCCACGTTCTGCGCGCCAAACAACATCCTCACCAGCTGGATAAGCATCAGGCTGATCCCCCAGGTGGCGAGCAGCGTTTCCAGCGGCCGACCATACAGATGACGAATAATGGTGCGCTCCAGCGCCATGCCGATCCCGGCGGTCACCAGAAACGCCACCGGCAGCGCGACCAGCGGATAAAAGGCCAGCCATCGCGGCGCGAGCTGCGCCAGCGCCTGCTGTACCAGCCAGCAGCTGTAGGCGCCGATCATTAACATCTCGCCATGGGCCATGTTAATCACCCCCAGCAGGCCATAGGTGATCGCCAGCCCCAGCGCGGCCAGCAGCAGCACCGAGCCCAGCGACAGCCCCATAAAGGCCTGGCCCAGCAGATCGCCGAGCAGCAGACGATGTTTGATCTTTTGCAGGCTATCGCTGGCCGCCTCGCGCACCGCCGCATCCGGCTCATGCTGGGCATCGGTAAAGGGGATCAGCAGCGCCTGGGTTTCCGGATCCGCGGAATGGCCGAGCAGCGTCACGGCGGCCAGCCGCGCGCTGGCCTCAGGCTGAGTGAGCTGCAGGCGCGCCAGCGCCACCTCCAGCAGACCCCGCACATTATCATCGGTTTCCGCCTGCAGCCGCTGTTGCAGCAGCGCGGCCATGGCCGGAGTCGCTTCCCGCTGTAGCGTTCGTGCGGCGGAAGCTCTCTCCGTGACGTTGTCACTTAAAATAAGGTGGCTGGCCAGCGCGCCGGCAGCCAGATTGCGCAGCCGGTTGGTCAGACGGACCGGCCGGGTTTCGCCCTGCGGCGCGGCGACAGCGCCCAATGGCTGTAATCCGCCCAGTCGGGTGCGGAAAGCATGTTTTCCGTCGTCCATCACCAGGCTCTCGGTGGTCAACGCCCGCAGCAGCGGCAGACGATCCGCCTGCGGCGCTGCCGCCCACTGGGTCAACAGCTGCGCCTGCTGGCTGCGACTGGCGGCAACGAAGTCGTCCGCCTCCGCGGCCTGCGCCCGCCATGGCAGCAAGGTCAGCAGTAGCGCCAACACACTCATGAGACGCAATGCGTTCATGTCGTTCTCCTCTGGTCAGCGGCCGACGGGCGCGACGCTCCCGCCCCGTCGGCCGTGGCGCTTACTGGCTGACGGTTTTCACCGGATGGTCAGGTTTCTTATCATTACCGGGGATCCACGGGCTCCACGGCTGCGCGCGGACGGGCTCATCGGTCTGCCAGACCACGTTGAACTGGCCGTTGCCTTCAATTTCACCGATCATCACCGGCTTATGCAGATGGTGGTTGGTGGCATCCATGGTCAGGGTAAATCCGGACGGCGCTTTGAAGGTCTGCCCGGCCATCGCCTCGCGTACTTTGTTAACATCGGTGGTGCCCGCTTTGGTCACCGCCTGCGCCCACATATGCAGGCCCACCCAGGTCGCTTCCATCGGATCGTTGGTCACCACCGTATCGGCATTCGGCAGCTTGTGCGCTTTGGCATACGCGCGATAATCGGCGACGAAGGCTTTGTTGGTCGGATTATCGACGGATTCAAAGTAGTTCCATGCCGCGAGGTTGCCGACCAGCGGTTTGGTATCGATGCCGCGCAGCTCCTCTTCCCCCACCGAGAAGGCCACCACCGGTACATCGGTCGCTTTCAGACCCTGGTTAGCCAGCTCTTTGTAGAACGGTACGTTGGAATCGCCATTGATGGTGGAGACCACTGCCGTTTTGCCACCGGCGGCGAATTTTTTGATATTGGCGACGATGGTCTGGTAATCGCTGTAGCCGAACGGGGTGTAGACCTCCTCGATATCTTTGTCCTGGATCCCTTTGGCATGCAGAAAGGCGCGGAGGATCTTGTTGGTGGTGCGCGGATAGACGTAGTCCGTCCCCAGCAGAAAGAAACGTTTAGCGCCGCCGCCGTCCTCGCTCAGCAGGTATTCCACTGCCGGGATAGCCTGCTGGTTAGGCGCCGCGCCGGTATAGAAGACGTTGGGGGACATCTCTTCCCCTTCGTACTGCACCGGGTAGAACAGCAGGCCGTTCAGTTCCTCAAACACCGGCAGGACCGATTTACGCGAGACCGACGTCCAGCAGCCAAACACCACCGCCACTTTATCCTGGGCCAGCAGCTGGCGCGCCTTCTCGGCAAACAGCGGCCAGTTGGAGGCCGGGTCGACCACCACCGGCTCCAGTTTCTTGCCCAGCACCCCGCCTTTGGCGTTGATGTCGTCGATGGCCATCAGCGCGACGTCTTTCAGCGGCGTTTCGGAAATCGCCATCGTCCCGGAGAGCGAATGCATGATCCCGACTTTGATGGTGTCGGCGGCATAGGCCTGAAAGGAGAGACCCATAGCCATAACAGAGGCGGAGAGTGCAAAAGCTTTTAATAACGTTCTACGTTGCATGATTCACTCCTGAGTAGCGCAAAAAATAAAGAATTAACAGCTAACCAGAGGTGATAAGGCAAAAAAGGTGCCAGGTTGTGAAAACAGCAGGATGCGGCGCAGGTGGGCGATAGTGGCGAAGAGGATGGCAGCGTTGCCTCATCACGGTGCAACGCTGCGCTAAGAAAGCAATTACCAGACGTCGGCGGCGATGGAGGTCACCAGACGGACCTTTTGCCATTGCTGGTCTTCGCTGAGGGCATTCCCCTCTTCAGTGGAGGCGAAACCGCACTGCGGGCTGAGGCAGATCTGCTCGAGCGGCACGTACTGCGCGGCCTCGGCGAGACGCGCTTTTACCCCTTGCGGATTCTCCAGCTCGCCGTTTTTGGTGGTGATCAGCCCGAGGACCACCTGCTGGTGGCCGGGACGAATAAAGCGCAGCGGCGCGAAATCCCCGGAGCGGTCGTTGTCGTACTCCAGGAAGAAGGCATCGACATTAACGCCGCCAAACAGCACCTCGGCAACCGGCTCGTAACCGCCTTCCGAGATCCAGGTTGAACGGAAGTTACCCCGGCAGACGTGCAGGCCCACCGTCAGATCGGCCGGCTTACCCTCCAGCGCCTGGTTCAGCACCCGGGCATAAATACGCGCCAGCGCATCCGGATCCTCGCCGCGCTCGCGTACCTGCTGGCGCTGGGCATCGGAGCACAGATAGGCCCACACGGTATCGTCCAGCTGCAGATAGCGGCAGCCGGCGTCATAAAACGCGCGGATGGCGTCGCGCCAGGTGGTGGCCAAATCGTCGAAGTAGTCGCTAAGATCCGGGTAGACCGTGGCATCGATATCTTTCCGCCCGCAGCGGAAGTGCAGCACGCTCGGGCTGGGAATGGTCATCTTCGGCTGCGCGTCGCCGCTGATGCTTTTCAGATAGCGGAAATCCTCCAGCATCGGGTGGTCGCCAAACGCCAGCTTGCCGGTGACGCGAACGCCGTGCGCTTTGGTCTGCACGCCGTTGAACTGGATCCCCTGCTCGGCATCGTAACGTTCAACGCCCTGCAGGCCATCGAAGAAATCGAAATGCCACCATGCGCGACGAAACTCACCGTCGGTGACCACATGCAGGCCGCAGTCGCATTGCTGCTGAACCAGATGACGGATCGCGTTATTCTCAATCTCGCGTAGCTGAGCGGCGTCGATAATCCCCTCAGCCAGCTGCTGACGCGCCTGTTTAATGCTGTCCGGGCGCAAAAAACTGCCGACGATGTCTGCGCGGAACGGGGCCTGTTGACGTTGCATGCTGTCTCCTTAGCGGTGGGCGCGTTAGTTGCCCACCGTGATAGTTCATTATTTGAATTTTTAGACTTCTGGATGGCTATATGTCCAGATACTGGCATGCAGAGTGGTGGGCCGCAAACGAGAATATTTCATGGTACATGAAAAAATTTCATTTACCGGAAACAAACGCATAGCCCTCATCTTCCCAGCCGGTGAGTCCGCCGAGCATCATTTTCACCGGCCGCCCGAGCTCAGCCAGCTTCAGCGCGGCAACGTCAGCGCCGTTGCAGTGCGGCCCGGCGCAGTAGACCACAAAGAGGGTATCCGCCGGCCAGGCGGCCATTCGCTCGGCGGTGATCTGGCTGTGCGGGAGATGCTGCGCGCCTGGCAGGTGACGTCTGGCGAAGGCTTCCTCACTGCCGACCACGTGCAGCAGGACGAAGTCGACCTCGCCGGCACGCTGGGCGCTGTGCACATCGGCGCAGTCGGTCTCAAGATGCAGCTTATGGCTGAACCAGCGGATAGCCTCAGCGGAGGTGGCGGGGGTAAATTGGGTTACTACACTCATGGCGTCTTCTCCTTGTCTGTGATAACACTACTTTACTGACGCCCATCACCCTGATCTGCCGGCAACCATGACAGAAAACGCTAACATTCTGACAACCCCTTCTGTGACACCGTCACGTCATCAGGTGATCGCCCTCGCCTACGATGGCCTGTGCACCTTTGAGTTTGGCGTAGCCGTGGAGATCTTCGGCCTGCCGCGCCCGGAAATGGGCGACAACTGGTACCAGTTCGCCGTCGCCGCCGTCGATGAAGGGCCGCTGTGCGCTACCGGCGGCATCCGCCTGATGACCGACGGCGGTCCTGAACTTCTCGCCCAGGCGGATACGATCGTGGTCCCCGGCTGGCGCGGCGTCGACGCCCCGGTCCCCGAGGCGCTGTGCGCCGCGCTGGCTTCCGCCCACGCCCGCGGATGTCGGATTATTTCTATCTGTTCCGGGGTGTTCGTTCTCGCCGCCGCCGGGCTGCTCAATGGCCGCCAGGCGACAACCCACTGGCGCTACACCGCGGCGCTGCAGTCCCGTTTTCCGCAGATCCAGGTGGTGGAGGACGTCCTTTACGTGGGCGATGCTTTGCTGATGACTTCCGCCGGCAGCGCGGCGGGGATCGACCTTTGTCTGCATCTGGTGCGTGAAGATTTCGGCAGCGAAGCCGCCAACGTCGTCGCCCGCCGCCTGGTCGTCTCTCCCCATCGCGACGGCGGTCAGGCGCAGCAGGTCCTGCGCCCGGTAGCCCGCAGCCGGGAGAGCCTGCGCCTCGGTCAGCTGTTTGACTATCTGCACCAGCATCTTGCCGCCAGCCATACCGTCGCTTCCCTCGCCCAGCGCGCCGGCATGGGGACGCGCACCTTTTTGCGCCGCTTTGAGGAGGCCACCGGTAAAACGCCCGCCCGCTGGCTGCTGGAGGAACGACTGCTGCGCGCCCGCCAGCACCTGACGGAGAGCACGATGGGCATCGATCAGATCGCTGAGCGCTGCGGGTTTGCCAGCGCCGGCACCCTGCGCCACCATTTTCGCCAGCACTTCGCGCTCAGCCCGCTGCAGTACCGTAAACAGTTTACGCCTTCTCCGATTGCAAAATCGTCGCAGCCACGGACAATAGACGGCCACAGTAAACCGGTCGCCAGGAGGGTCGATGATGAAGAAAGAGTGTCGGGTAGTGATCTATAAAGAGGGGCTGCTGGGCAGTCTGTTTTTTGGCGAAGCCAAGGCCGACCCTGACAAAATGAGCCAGTTTCTCAGCAGCTATACCCGTGAGGGATGGGAAGTGAAAACCATGTCGGTGGAGCGCCGCCGTACCGCCCTGTTCTGGTCGCGGGAAGCGTATCTTTTCGTGCTCGAACGCCCCCTCTGACAGCCTGCGCCTGGTTTACCCGTTTAAGCCAGGCGTTTCTAAGCGTCAGCTTTCAGGGCTGACGGATATAGCCCTGCTCCTGCATTTTCTGCATGCCTTCCTCGCTGGCGCAGACCATGCCGGTAGTCAACATGGCAAAGCCAAAGCGCTGATAAAACGTAATTTTATCGGCCACCGCATAGATAAATATTTTGCCAAAGGGCAGGAGTTGCTCCCGGATGGCCAGCATCAGCTGTTGCCCGTAGCCCTGTCCCTGACGAGTGGGGACGATCGCCACATCCGCCAGATAGCTGCTCCAGGTGCAGTCGCTGATGGCTCGCGCCACGGCAATCAGCTGACCGTTCTCATAGCCAAACCAGCAGAAGGTACTCTGGCGGAACGCCTGCTCCAGTTGCTGAACATCACGCTCATTCAGCCCGGCCTCGGCGATGATCGTTCGCACTCGCTGCCAGTCCACCCGCGCGATCGCCTCTTTACCCTCAATCACCATCATGACCTTGTCTCCCGTCGTCTCCCGGAAGCAAGATCTAGCATGCCGCGGCAGGATATGCCAGATGGAAAGCCGGACTGAAGCAGTCGGTACAGGGTGGAAGGGGCAAAAAAAAACCGCCATATGACTGGCGGTAAATCAATGCTTGCATGGATAGATTGTGTTTTGCATTTTTCGCAGACAGATAAGCTTTACCTCTCTACGTTTGCTGCCGAAGTTAGCATGCTCAACTTCAATAAAGCCTCAACGACCAGCAGCTAAAGCTTCTCCACCAGCGCTTTCAGCTGCGCCAGGGTCTGCTGCCGGTCCTCCGCGGCGGCGACAGGCCAGGCCGACTGGCGCACGATGAGCCGGGTCGGCAGCAGCTCGCGGATCCGCAGCTGCGGGGCCGCCATCAGGGCAATCAGCCGCTCCACCGCCCTTTTGCCCAACAGATCGAAGTCCTGCGCCACCGTGGTGAGCGGCGGCTGGAAGTAAAGGCTGTCGGCGGTGTCATCGTAGCCGGTCACCGATACCGCCTGGCTGCCGCTGCGATTGAGCTGGGCCAGCGCGCTGAGCACGCCGAGCGCCATCTGATCGTTTGCCACCACTATGGCGCTGATCCGCGGCTGCAGGTGGAGGAGCTCGAAAGTTTTCTGCCAACCGCTGGCGGCGCTCCAGTCGCCAAACACCGTAGTAGAGCGGGCAATATTCAGACTGTGCAACGCCTCGCGCCAGCTGGCGAGACGAAGACGGGCGGAAACCGAACTTTCCGGTCCCGCCAGCAGACCAAATTCGCGATGCCCCAGCTCCCACAGGTGGCGCACGCAGGCCCCGCAGCCGTCGCGGTGGTCGAAGCGCACGCAGCAGACATCGGCCTCCGGGGAGACATCGAGAAACAGGCAGGCCATATCCGGATTGTCTTGCACCAGCCGCTCGGCAGTGGCGCTCTCCAGCGGCAGACTGACGATCACCCCGCGAATATGCTGAGCGCGCAGCTCGTCCAGCCGGGCCTGCAGCGCGACAAAATCAGCCTGCGCCGGCATCGCTATCGCCACTTCCAGCTGATGCAGGCTGGCATGGCTCTTTATCGCGGCGGCGATCTGCGAGGGGGCGTGCAGCGTCAGCGAGGCGGTAATCAGCCCGATGGAGGGCGCCGCTTTGCCGGCAAGCAGCTGCGCTGAGCGGTTAGGCACATAGTGCAGCGCCTGCATCGCGCGGATCACCTGCTCGCGGGTGCGGGCTGACACCACCTCAGGACGGTTCAGCACCCGGGAGACCGTCTGCTGGGACACGCCCGCGGCGCGGGCGACATCCTCCAGGGTTGCGGTACGACGCGGCATCTTTTCTCCTCAGCAATAACAATGTCGTGCGCTAACATTTTATGTTTAACGCGCGACAAAAAACAGCGCTTCGCCCCCGCTTTCGTGATCGTCTGTTAATTTCGATTCCCCCGAGATTGCTGGACAAAACAAATTACCCGATAACGTTAATCATCCTGTTTAGCGAACGACAATTTATGACTTACCGGGGTTTAATATGCAAATTAGCGATACCGGCCGCAGCCACACTCCTGACTTTCACGCCGTCCTCGCCCGTGAAGACTGGCAGAACCAGACCATTACCCACCTTAACCGCCTGCCAGCGCATCCCGTTTTCGCCAGCTGGCGCGATGAGCTTGCCGCCCGCGATAACCTACCTTCATCCCGCCGCCGTCAACTGGACGGCGAGTGGCAGTTCTCTTACGCCCGTAGCCCGTTTGCCGTCGATGCGCAGTGGTTGACGCAGGATCTACCGGACTGCCGCGGCACGCCTGTGCCTTCCAACTGGCAGATGGAGGGCTATGACGCGCCGATCTACACCAACGTCCGCTATCCCATCGACACCACCCCACCGCGGGTGCCGGAGGATAACCCGACCGGCTGCTACTCCCTGCACTTTACGGTTGAGGACACATGGCGCGAGAACGGGCAAACGCAGATTATTTTCGATGGCGTCAACTCGGCGTTTCATCTGTGGTGCAATGGCGTGTGGGTCGGCTATTCGCAGGACAGTCGCCTGCCGGCGGCGTTCGATCTCAGCCCCTTCCTGCGTCCGGGCGACAACCGCCTGTGCGTGATGGTCATGCGCTGGAGCGCCGGCAGCTGGCTGGAAGACCAGGATATGTGGCGGATGAGCGGCATTTTCCGCTCGGTATGGCTGCTGAATAAGCCGCAGCAACGGCTATGCGACGTGCAGTTGACGCCAGCCCTTGACGCCCTCTATCGCGACGGCACTCTGCAGGTCCAGGCGACCATCGAAGCGACTGAGGCGGCGCTTGCCGGGCTCAGCGTCGGGGTTAGCCTGTGGCGCGGCGAGGAGCAGATCGCCGCCGGGCGGCAGCCGTTAGGTACCCCGACGGTGGATGAGCGCGGCCACTACGCGGAACGGGTCGATTTCTCCCTGGCGGTGGCGACGCCGGCGCACTGGAGCGCGGAAACCCCGAACTGTTATCGCGCCGTGGTCACCCTGTGGCGCGGCGACGAACTGCTGGAGGCCGAAGCGTGGGACATCGGTTTTCGCCGCATCGAGATTGCCGATGGCCTGCTGCGTCTCAACGGTAAACCGCTGCTGATCCGCGGCGTTAACCGCCATGAGCATCATCATTTGCGCGGGCAGGTGGTCACCGAGGCGGATATGGTGCAGGACATTCTGTTGATGAAGCAGAACAACTTTAACGCCGTGCGCTGCTCGCACTATCCCAACGCGCCGCGCTGGTATGAACTCTGCAACCGCTACGGTCTGTACGTGGTCGATGAAGCCAATATTGAAACCCACGGGATGGTGCCGATGAATCGGCTGTCCGACGATCCGGCGTGGCTACCAGCCTTCAGCGCCCGCGTCACCCGGATGGTACAGAGCAACCGCAACCATCCGTGCATTATCATCTGGTCGCTGGGCAACGAGTCCGGCGGCGGCGGCAACCACGAAGCGCTGTACCACTGGCTGAAACGCAACGATCCGAGCCGTCCGGTGCAGTACGAGGGCGGCGGCGCGGATACCACCGCCACCGATATTATCTGTCCGATGTACGCCCGCATCGAACGCGACCAGCCGATCCCGGCGGTCCCCAAATGGGGGATCAAAAAATGGATCAGCCTGCCCGGTGAGCAGCGGCCGCTGATCCTTTGCGAGTACGCCCACGCGATGGGCAACAGCCTCGGCAACTTCGCCGATTACTGGCAGGCCTTTCGCGAGTATCCGCGGCTGCAGGGCGGGTTTATCTGGGACTGGGCCGACCAGGCGATCCGCAAAACCTTTGCCGACGGCAGCGTCGGCTGGGCCTATGGCGGCGACTTTGGTGATAAGCCTAACGATCGCCAGTTCTGTATGAACGGTCTGGTGTTTCCCGATCGCACGCCGCATCCGTCGCTGGTGGAGGCAAAGCACGCCCAGCAGTATTTTCAGTTCACGCTGCTGTCGACCTCGCCGCTGCGGGTGCGCATCATCAGCGAATACCTGTTCCGCCCAACCGATAACGAAGTGCTGCGCTGGCAGGTGCAGGCGGCCGGTGAACCCCTGTATCACGGCGACCTGACCCTGGCGCTGCCCCCTGAGGGCAGCGACGAGATAACGCTGCTCGATAGCCTGATCCTGCCTGAAGGCGCCCGCGCGGTGTGGCTGACGCTGGAGGTGACCCAGCCCCAGGCGACCGCCTGGTCAGAAGCGGAGCACCGCGTCGCCTGGCAACAGTTTCCCCTGCCCGCCCCGCTGGCGCTGCCGGCGCCCACCGTGTCTGCCGGCGCTCCGGATCTTATCGTCAGCGATGAGGTCTGGCAGATCCGCGCCGGTTCGCAATGCTGGACCATCGATCGCCGGACGGGTCTGCTGAGCCGCTGGTCGATTGGCGGTCAGGAGCAGCTGTTGACCCCCCTGCGTGACCAGTTTATTCGCGCGCCGCTCGACAACGACATCGGGGTCAGCGAAGTAGAGCGTATCGACCCCAACGCCTGGGTGGAGCGCTGGAAAAGCGCCGGCCTGTACGATCTTGAGGCGCACTGCGTCCAGTGCGATGCGCAGCGCCTGGCAAATGAAACCCTCGTCGACTGCCGCTGGCACTACCTGCGCGGCGAAGAGGTAGTGATTGTCAGCCACTGGCGCATGCACTTCACTGCTGACGGAACCCTGCGGTTGGCGGTGGACGGCGAACGGGCGGAAACCCTGCCGCCGCTGCCGCGGGTCGGGCTGCACTTCCAGGTGGCGGATCAGCAGGCGCCGGTGAGCTGGCTGGGTCTGGGGCCGCATGAGAACTACCCCGACCGGCGGAGCAGCGCCTGCTTCGCCCGCTGGGAGCAGCCGCTGGCGGCGATGACCACCCCCTATATCTTCCCGACGGAAAACGGCCTGCGCTGTGATACCCAGGCGCTGGACTGGGGGCGCTGGCACATCAGCGGTCATTTCCACTTCTCCGTTCAGCCATGGAGCACCCGTCAGCTGATGGAGACCGACCACTGGCACAAGATGCAGGCCGAAGACGGCGTGTGGATCACCCTCGACGGCCTGCATATGGGGGTGGGAGGCGATGACTCCTGGACCCCCAGCGTGCTGCCGCAGTGGCTCCTGAGCCAAACGCGCTGGCAGTACGAGGTCTCATTGCGTTGCTTTTAATCCGTGGGGGCGACAGCCCCCACCCCACAAACAGAATAACAAGGGATCATGGTGATGAAATTCTCAGAACTGGCGCCACGAGAACGGCATAATTTCGTCTATTTCCTGCTGTTCTTTTTCTTTTACTATTTCATTATGTCGGCCTACTTCCCGTTTTTTCCGGTGTGGCTGGCGGACGTTAACCACTTAACTAAAACGGAAACCGGGATCGTTTTCTCGTCTATCGCGTTATTCGCCATTATTTTTCAGCCGGTGTTCGGCCTGATGTCGGATAAGCTCGGCCTGCGCAAACATCTGCTGTGGACCATTACGGTACTGTTAATTCTGTTCGCGCCATTCTTTATTTTCGTTTTCTCTCCGCTGCTGCAGATGAATATTATCGCTGGTTCGCTGGTAGGCGGGATCTACCTGGGGATTGTCTTCTCCAGCGGCTCCGGGGCGGTGGAAGCTTATATCGAACGCGTCAGCCGGGCCAACCGCTTTGAATATGGCAAAGTGCGGGTCGCAGGCTGCGTCGGCTGGGCGCTATGCGCCTCGATAACCGGCGTGCTGTTCGGCATCGATCCCAATATCACCTTCTGGATCGCCTCCGGCTTTGCGCTGGTGCTCGGTCTGCTGCTCTGGCTGTCGCGGCCGGAAAGCAGCAACAGCGCCCAGGTTATCGAGGCGCTGGGCGCCAATCGCCAGGCCTTTTCGCTGCGTACGGCGGCAGAGCTGCTGCGTATGCCGCGCTTCTGGGGCTTTATCGTCTATGTGGTGGGTGTCGCCAGCGTCTACGACGTGTTTGACCAGCAGTTCGCCAACTTTTTCAAAAGCTTTTTCGCCAGTCCGCAGCGCGGTACCGAAGTGTTTGGCTTCGTCACCACCGGCGGCGAGTTGCTCAACGCGCTGATCATGTTCTGCGCGCCGGCCATCGTTAACCGCATCGGCGCCAAAAACGCCCTGCTGACCGCGGGGATGATCATGTCGGTGCGTATTCTCGGGTCGTCCTTCGCCTCATCGGCAGTCGAGGTGGTGATCCTCAAGATGCTGCATATGTTTGAGATCCCCTTCCTGCTGGTGGGAACTTTTAAATATATCTCTTCCGCCTTTAACCCGCGCCTCTCGGCCACCCTGTTCCTGATCGGTTTTAATCTGTCAAAACAGTTGTCCGGGGTGGTGCTTTCCGCCTGGGTGGGCCGGATGTACGACACCGTCGGCTTCCATCAGGCCTATCTGATCCTCGGCTGCATGACCCTGAGCTTCACCCTGCTCTCGTTCGTCACCCTACGCGGCGGCAACCGTCTGCTGCCGACCGCAGAGACGCAGAGCCCCGCCTGACTCCAGCGCCCCCGTCAGGGATGACGGGCTTCACTCGACAATCCGCGTCTCCCCGCCGCGATTCTCCAGCGCATAGCGCTGACAAGGCGCCCCGGCGGCGATAAGCTCCGCCAGCTCCGCCGAGTGGCTGGTCAGCCAGATCTGGCTGTAGCGCGAGGCCTCGATAATCAGCCGGGCCAGCGCGGGCAACATGTCGCGATGCAGGCTGTTCTCCGGTTCATTGATCGCCAGAAACGCCGGCGGGCGTGGACTGAGCAGCGCGACGGCGAGGCACAAAAAGCGCAGCGTACCGTCGGACATCTCCGCCGCCAGCAGCGGGCGGCGGATCCCTTCGCGACGCATTTTCAGAGCGAAACGCGAGTGCTCGTTTTCACAATAAAACTGGCAGCCGGGAAAGGCGTCGGCAAGGATTTCATGCAAAATCTCCTCCGCGCCGATCTCGACAATGGTCTGAAAGGCGGCGGCGAGATTCTGGCCATCGCTGTCGAGGACTGGCGAACGGTAACCCACGGCCGGCTGACGCAGCGGCGAATGACGGCCAATCGCGAATTCATGATAAAACCGCCAACGGCGCAAGGTCTCCCGCACTCGCGATACTTCGGGGAAACGGTGCGGCTCGCCAAGCTGACCGAACACCGACTCATTTTCATAAATACTCTCGGTGAAAGTACTTTTCTCCCCGGTGACATCGACGAGAAACGCCGCCTGATTCTTGCGCTGCAGTACGCGGGAGGAAGGCCGGCGGGAGTAGCCGGCCAGCCAGATATTCTCTTCTTTAACGATAGGATCGAGCATGAATTGCGTCGGATAGGGCAATTTTTCAGGGAAGCCTATCTGCAGCTCATAATCGAAGCTGTCGGTCCGGCAGGCGATTTGCAGCCGGCGGGGGTGACGATCGAGGGGCGAACGCTCCCCGGACCACATCATATTCTCCAGACCGCCCTCTTCGCTGATAAACCCCGAAAGCCTGCCCTCAGCGGCAGCGGTCAGCAGGTGGATGGCGTTATAAATATTGGATTTACCGCAGCCGTTAGGGCCGAAGACAATGTTCAGCGGCCCGAGCTCCAGCGCGATATCCTTCACTGAGCGAAAATTTTGAATACGAATGTACTGAATCATTATGCGTCCGGCCCTGGAAATAGAAGGCTGCCACAGTAGCACAGCGGCGCCCGGCATACCCTCTTACGCCCCCTTTCGGGCAGGGTTTAACAGAACATTTTTTTCATTCCACGGGTCAGGGCGACCCGCTTCAGCTTATCGCTATCCTGATGGGCGTCGCTGAAAACGCCAAAAAAATAGCGTTCATCGTCAATGGTTTGGCTAACAATTCGGTAGCTCAACGGTTGCCCGGATAGCGCACCGTACTGCGCAGGCGTCACCGAGACCTCGGTCGCGTCATCGGCGACGCTGACCAACAGCCCGTCCGCCTTACCGCCCACCAGCATGACCTTAATTATCGGGTGCACCAGTTCCTCCCGGGATGGCATATAGCGTTGGCGAACCGCAGGGACCGGCGGGCGTGGTGATCGGCAAACAGCGACGCCCGACAGAGTGCGGTATTTAGTACTTTCTTATAGTTCATCACGGCCTTGAGTCAAAAAATAGCGTGCTTAGGCAGGGCTAGATATTGATTATTCGAAATAAAAGATGACAAATGATGAAGGAAAAAAGAGGAATTGTGAATCAGCAAAACGCCGGGTTATTCTTATTTGTCGCTTCTTTACTCGCCTTTATCGGCCCTCACTCAAGGATGTATTGTGGTTATGCGTTATATTCGCCTGTGTATTATCTCCCTGTTAGCCACCCTGCCGCTGGCGGTACACGCCAGCCCGCAGCCGCTTGAGCAAATTAAACTAAGCGAAAGCCAGCTGTCGGGCCGCGTAGGCATGATAGAAATGGATCTGGCCAGCGGCCGCACCCTGACCGCCTGGCGCGCCGATGAACGCTTTCCCATGATGAGCACCTTTAAAGT
Source organism: Klebsiella sp. 64 (assembly GCF_018223915.1). Taxonomy (NCBI): domain Bacteria; kingdom Pseudomonadati; phylum Pseudomonadota; class Gammaproteobacteria; order Enterobacterales; family Enterobacteriaceae; genus Klebsiella; species Klebsiella sp. 64. Next base: position 360,831 of record NZ_JAGRQZ010000001.1, on the reverse strand, counting down.
AGTGCTCTGCGGCGCAGTGCTGGCGCGGGTGGATGCCGGTGACGAACAGCTGGAGCGAAAGATCCACTATCGCCAGCAGGATCTGGTGGACTACTCGCCGGTCAGCGAAAAACACCTTGCCGACGGCATGACGGTCGGCGAACTCTGCGCCGCCGCCATTACCATGAGCGATAACAGCGCCGCCAATCTGCTGCTGGCCACCGTCGGCGGCCCCGCAGGATTGACTGCCTTTTTGCGCCAGATCGGCGACAACGTCACCCGCCTTGACCGCTGGGAAACGGAACTGAATGAGGCGCTTCCCGGCGACGCCCGCGACACCACTACCCCGGCCAGCATGGCCGCGACCCTGCGCAAGCTGCTGACCAGCCAGCGTCTGAGCGCCCGTTCGCAACGGCAGCTGCTGCAGTGGATGGTGGACGATCGGGTCGCCGGACCGTTGATCCGCTCCGTGCTGCCGGCGGGCTGGTTTATCGCCGATAAGACCGGAGCTGGCGAACGGGGTGCGCGCGGGATTGTCGCCCTGCTTGGCCCGAATAACAAAGCAGAGCGCATCGTGGTGATTTATCTGCGGGATACGCCGGCGAGCATGGCCGAGCGAAATCAGCAAATCGCCGGGATCGGCGCGGCGCTGATCGAGCACTGGCAACGCTAACCCGGCGGTGGCCGCGCGCGTTATCCGGCTCGTAGCACCTCGCAGGCGTGCCGGGCGATATGACTGGCGGCGGCATCGGAGAGATGCCGGTCGGTAATGATGGTGGTGAACCGGGTCAAAGGTAACGCCATGAACGTGGCCACCTGATTGTATTTCGAACTGTCGCACAGCAGGATGCTTCTCGCGCTGACCTGGCTGACGGTCTCCTTGACGGTAACCTTGTTCTCATCAGGGGTGAATATCCCGCGACTGTCCCAGCCGCTGGCGGAGATAAAGGCCGTATCGATAGCCAGGTGGCGTAACGTACGCGCCGCCGATTCGCCCACGCAGGAGCGGTTCTCCCGGCACAGAGTGCCGCCGGTGTGGATCACGCCGCACTGACTGGCATCGATCAGCAGCTGGGTTATCTCAAAATCATTGGTGACCACCTGGAGATCGTTCCGGTCGAGGATCGCCCGCGCCAGCGCCAGGGTGGTAGTCCCGGCATCCAGATAGATGCAACTGTTTTTGGCGATATGACTCGCCGCCAGCGCGCCGATCGCCTGTTTCTCCTCACTCTGCAGCGTGCTTTTCACCAGATGACTGGGTTCCGCGGCCAGCCGGCTGACGGCGCGTACGCCGCCCGAGACGCTGACCAGCAGCCCCTGCTCCTCCAGTTTACTGACGTCCCGACGGATGGTCATATGGGACACGCCGAGGATCTCCGTCAGCTCGTTAATGCTTACCGCCCCACGCTGCTCCACCAGGGCTAAAATACGCTGATGTCGTTCTATTGGAATCACCGCTCTCCCCTTACCATTTTTTCACACCAGGCGTCACCACCCAGGCTACGGCCCTGGCGACACCCGGTGTTGTTATCGCGCTTTGCCGCTGTTTTTTACGCTATTTTAGGGCAAGAATCGCCGCTGTGCAGCCTCTTTCCGCCTGTGAATTTTTTATATTCATGTGGGTTATTCGTGATAACTCTCACATAAATTCACATGATAACGCTTTATTCTATCATTAAATCACATTAATTAACTAATGTTCACAAGGAGACCAGCATGGCTGCACACACTAACGTCTGCGTGATTGGACTGGGTTCAATGGGCATGGGCGCCGCCCGCGCCTGCCTGCAGGCGGGCCTGAACACCTGGGGCGTTGACATCAATCCCGACAACTGTCGCGCACTGCTGGCGGCGGGCGCCAAAGGCGCGGGCCCCAGCGCGGTGCCGTTCGCCGCGGAACTGGATGCAGTTGTGCTGCTGGTGGTCAATGCCGCCCAGGTGCGGGGGATCCTGTTCGGCGAGAGCGGCCTCGCCGCCCATCTGAAGCCGGGCACCGTCGTGATGGTGTCGTCCACCATCGCCTCCGCCGATGCTCAGGCCATTGCCGAGGCGCTGGCGGAGTACCAGCTATTGATGCTCGACGCGCCGGTATCGGGCGGCGCCGTGAAAGCGGCCGCCGGCGACATGACGGTGATGGCCTCCGGGAGCGATGCCGCCTTTGCCCGCCTCGCGCCGGTGCTGGAGGCCGTGGCCGGCAAAGTCTACCGCATCGGGAGCGACATTGGTCTTGGCTCGACGGTAAAAATTATCCATCAGCTGCTGGCCGGGGTGCACATCGCCGTTGCCGCCGAAGCGATGGCGCTTGCCGCCCGCGCCGGGATCCCACTGGAGACGATGTATGACGTGGTCACCCACGCGGCGGGTAATTCCTGGATGTTTGAGAATCGCATGCAGCACGTCCTGGATGGCGATTACTCGCCAAAATCCGCTGTCGATATTTTTGTCAAAGATCTCGGGCTGGTGAATGACACTGCCCGGGCGCTGACCTTCCCGCTGCCGCTCGCTACCACCGCGCTGAATATGTTCACCTCCGCCAGTAATGCCGGATTCGGTCGGGAAGATGACAGCGCGGTGATCAAGATTTTCAACGGCATCACCCTGCCGGGCCATAAACAGTGAGGAGAGACAACATGCAGCTTGGTGTCATTGCCGATGACTTCACCGGCGCCACGGATATTGCCAGCTTCCTCGTGCGCAACGGCATGCCGACGGTGCAACTGAATGGCGTGCCGACCCGCGATCTTCCGCTGACCAGCGAGGCGGTGGTCATCAGCCTGAAAACCCGCTCCTGCCCGGCGGAAATGGCCGTCAGCCAGTCGCTGGCGGCCCTGCGCTGGCTGCAGGCCCAGGGCTGTCAGCAGTTTTATTTCAAGTACTGTTCCACTTTCGACAGCACCGCGCAGGGTAACATTGGCCCGGTGCTGGATGCCCTGCTGGCCGAGCTGGGTGAGACGCGGACGGTGATTTCCCCGGCGCTGCCGGTTAACGGCCGCACGGTCTATCAGGGATACCTGTTCGTCGGCGAGCAACTGCTGAATGAGTCCGGGATGCGCCACCATCCGGTGACGCCGATGGAGGATGCGCACCTGGGCCGCTTAATTGAGCGCCAGGGGCGCGGAAAAGCCGCTCTGATTGCCTGGCCGATTGTCGCCCGGGGGCCGGAGGCGGTCGCCGCCGCGCTGGCGGCAGTCAACGATCCGGCGGTGCGCTATGTGGTGCTCGACGCCCTCAGCGAACAGGATCTGCTCACCCAGGGCGTGGCGCTGCGGGAGATGAAGCTGGTCTCCGGCGGTTCCGGCCTCGCCATCGGCCTCGCCCGCGACTGGGCGCAGCGCCATGGCGCCAGGGGGGAAAGCGCTCAGGCCGGCATGCCGCTGGCCGGCCCGGCGGTGGTGCTCTCGGGCTCCTGCTCGGTGATGACCAACAGCCAGGTGGCGGCCTATCGTCAACAGGCCCCCGCCCGCGCCGTCGACTTAAGCGCCTGCTTTACCGATCTGGAGAGCTACGTCAGGACGCTGACTGACTGGGTGGACGCGCAGCGCGATGCGCCGCTGGCGCCGATGATCTATGCCACCACCGAGCCGCAAACGCTGCAGCGGATCCAGGCGCAGTATGGCGACAAGGCCAGCAGCGAACGGGTGGAACAGCTGTTTGCCGCTCTTGCCGCCGCCCTGAAGGCGAAAGGATTTACCCGCTTTATTGTGGCCGGAGGGGAAACGTCGAGCATTGTGGCGCAGACCCTGGGGGTTGAGGCGTTCCATATTGGGCCGACCATCTCCCCTGGCGTGCCCTGGGTGCGTGACACCCGCCAGCCGCTCTCCCTGGCGCTGAAGTCAGGTAACTTCGGCGATATCCAGTTCTTTGCCCGTGCCCAGCAGGAGTTTCGTCATGACTGAGCAACAACTGCGAGAGGAAATGGTGCAGATTGGCGCCTCGTTGTTTAGCCGCGGCTATGCCACCGGCTCCGCTGGCAATCTGTCGCTGCTGCTGCCGGACGGCAACCTGCTGGCGACGCCGACCGGCGCCTGCCTCGGCGAACTGCAGGCTCAGCGGTTGTCGGTGGTGACGCTGCAAGGGGAATGGATCTCCGGCGACAAACCGTCGAAAGAGGTCACTTTTCACCGGGCGGTCTATTTGCACAACCCGGCCTGCAAGGCGATCGTCCACTTGCACAGCCACTATCTGACCGCGCTCTCCTGCCTGCAGGGGCTCGATCCGCACAACTGTATCCGCCCCTTTACCCCCTATGTGGTGATGCGCGTCGGCGACGTCCCGGTGGTTCCCTACTACCGGCCGGGCGATGACCGTATTGCCCAGGCGCTGGCCGGGCTGGCGCCCCGCTATAACGCCTTTTTACTGGCCAACCACGGACCGGTGGTTACTGGCTCATCGCTGCGCGAAGCCACCAACAATACCGAGGAACTGGAAGAGACCGCACGGCTGATATTTACCCTCGGCAACCGCGAGATCCGCTACCTGACCGCTGACGAAGTGAAAGAACTGAGATAAAACCATGCCAAAATTCGCTGCAAATTTATCCATGCTGTTTACCGAACTGCCGTTCATGGAACGCTTTGCCGCCGCTGCCCGGGCGGGATTTGAAGCCGTTGAGTTTCTGTTTCCCTATGAGTATGCCGCCGGGGAAATCAGACAGCGCCTGCAGGAGAACCAGCTGCAGCTGGTGCTGTTCAATACCCCACCCGGCGACGTCAACGCCGGAGAATGGGGGCTCGCCGCCATCCCCGGGAGAAGCGCGGAGGCCCGACGCGATATTGAGCTGGCGCTGGAGTATGCCTGCCAGCTCGGTTGCCCGCAGGTGCATATCATGGCCGGCGTGGTGCCGCCGGGAGCGGATCGCGCAGCCTGCGAGGCCGTGCTTATCGATAATCTGCGCTACGCCGCGGAGTGCTTTGCCCGCCACGACAAGCGGATACTCATCGAAGCGCTGAATCCGCAGACCAAACCGGGCTATCTCTACCACAGTCAATATCAGACGCTGGCGATGGTGAAACGGGTCGACAGGCCGAACCTGGCGGTGCAGTTAGATCTGTTTCACGCGCAGAAGGTGGACGGCAATTTAAGCCATCTTATTACCGAATATGCCGGCCAGTATCGCCATATTCAGATTGCCTCCCTGCCCGACCGTCATGAACCGGATGAGGGCGAAATAAACTATCCGTGGCTCTATGCGCTACTGGATAAAACCGGTTATGACGGCTGGATCGGCTGCGAATATATCCCCCGGACAGACACGCTTTCCGGGCTGGGGTGGTTCTCGCCCTACCGGAAAAAATAAACGCCGTTTTCTAAAAAAATAACTCTCTGTACACCTGTTAATACCCGAGGCAAACCTATGTCGACATCGGCGCTGTTACTTATTGCGTTAGCCAGCGTAGTGCTGTTGCTCCTGTTAGTGATCAAAGCGAAAGCACATCCTTTTGTGGCGCTCCTGATCGTCAGTCTGCTGGTGGCATTCGCCACCGGCATTCCGGCAGATAAAATTATAACCACCATTGAAAAAGGCATGGGCGGCCTGCTTGGCCACATCGCCAGCATTATTATTCTGGGCTCAATGCTGGGGGTGCTGATTGAAATGTCCGGCGGCGCCGAATCGCTGGCGAAAACGTTGACCGGCGTACTGGGTGCAAAACGAACCATTGCCGCCTTAACCATCGTGGCTTTTATTCTCGGCACCCCGGTCTTTTTTGAAGTCGGCTTTATCATCATCATTCCGTTAATCTACGGCTTCAGCAAAGTCGCCCACGTGTCGCCGCTGAAGTTTGGCCTGCCGATGGCCGGCGTGATGTTAACCGTCCACGTGGCGCTGCCCACCCATCCTGGCGCAGCGGCTGCGGCAGGCATTCTGCATAGCGATGTCGGTTGGCTGATGCTGGCGGGGATTGGGGTGTCGGTGGTCGTCGGTATCGTGGGCTATTTTGTCGCCCGGTTTATCAATCGGCGCCATTATCATCTGTCGATTAACGTGCTGGAGCAGCAACAAACGGCGGAAGTACCGGATCTCTCGGTTAACGCGCAGCAGACCCGTCTGCCGCCGCCGAATGCGCTGGTTATCGGTGGGCTGATCGTGGTGCCCATCATGCTGATTGTTTCCGGGACGCTGTGTCAGGCGCTTCTGCTGCCGGAAAGCGCGGTTCGCCAGCTGATGACCGTCATTGGTACCCCTCCGGTCGCCCTGCTGATCTCCCTGGGCCTGGCCAGCTGGACGCTGGGCATCCGTCGGCGGATGAGCCTGAAAAAGCTGGGCGAAGTCACCGGCAGCGCGATCCCCTCGTCGGCGGACGTGATCCTCGTCGCCGGCGCCGGCGGCGCCTTTGGCGGCGTACTGGTCGCTTCCGGCATCGGTAATGCCTTAGCCGAGGCGCTGGAGACAATACATCTGCCGCTGATGCCCGCCGCTTTTCTGCTATCGCTGGTGCTCAGAGCCTCGCAGGGTTCGGCCACCGTGGCGATCCTCACCACCTCCGGTCTGCTGTCGCAGGCGGTTGTCGGTCTGGAGCCGCTGCAACTGGTGCTGGTGACGCTGGCGACCTGCTTCGGCTCGCTCGGGCTGTCGCACGTCAACGACGCCGGATTCTGGGTCGTCACGCGCTATCTCGGACTCTCGGTGCCGGATGGACTCAAAACCTGGACCGTCTTGACAACCATCATGGGGGTGACGGGCTTTCTCATCACCTGGCTGCTGTGGTTTGCGCTTTGATGTTAACCTGGGTGGCTCCGGCCACCTTAACTTCGCCCCGGCGCAGGCCCTGACCCACTACCGCTGTCAGACCGCAGACCCGCTGCCGACAGCGTCACCGGGATAAAATAGCGTACGCGATAGCGCCTGTCCCCTGCCTCTTCGCCTTCCGCATGGCGGGTTATAAAACATTCAATGTCATAGCCGTCCCGACGACTTACCCCCAGGGATGGCAGCAGCTCCATATACAGATCGCTGGATAAACGAGCATAACGTGACCAGCTGCCGTAGAATTCAACCCCGACATAAAGCCCTGACCGGGTTGTCAGCGAGCTTTTCATGGCCAGCGCGGGGGGCAGCTTTCCCGCCTCATGACAGCCGACAAAAGCGTTAACCTCGACGTTAAGCTCATTTTTACTCGCCGCGGCGTAGTCGGAAAGTACGGAAAGCGAGCCTCCGCCAGCGGTGAAAAAACGGTCAACCTTTTGTCTGATGCTCGTCTTAGCGGTGCTTTGCAACACCAAATCCGACAGGCGCAGTTCATACTTCATCGGATAGCCGTAATAGACCTGTTCCGGCAGAGAAAAAAAACGAGCCAGAGGTAGGCTCTCTCCGTCCGGGTGAAACTTTTTCAACAGCTTTGCCGTGTCCCAGTGCGCCGCGCAACGGTATTCACGTGGCGAGAGCGAAAAGCGCTTCTTAAACTCCCGGGAAAAGGTCTGCGGCGAGTCATAGCTTAACTGCCAGGCAATAGCGGCGATCGGTTGCCGTGTTAAGCGCAGACTGACCGCTGCGATGGTCAACCGCCGCAGACGAATATACTGCCCGATGGGTAACTGGCCATACTGGTAAAACACGTCGTACACAAACCGACGTGAATAGCCCATATACAGCGCCAGGTCATCGATCGCCGGGTTACAATAGATATTATCCTCCAGCCACGCCAGCTTTTTCAAATAGAGCATCTGCTTCATAAGTACGGCATACATCCTGTATTCTTGTCCTCCGCTAATTTTAACAACAGAGCGCGGCTATCACTAAGCTTTTTATGCATCGCAAAAATAAAAAAACAGCAAACGGCTTTAAATAGTTACAAATATATGCTTAAGGTTTTGTTTATTAGGAACTTTCGCATATCAATATACCGTTATCTCACTTTCCCCACCAGATATTGCATTAATGGAAAACATCCCTTAGATTACCACGGCTAAAAATAGTACCTGCATCATCATTATATTCTTTAATTTATCCAGATATGTTTTTTAATGCCCACAGGGAAGTTATATGACTAATTTTTTGTTCAATATAAAAAATCACTATTTGCGAGTCGCTATTGCTGAACTGGTTGATGAAGCGATGAAGGCCGCCGGGCGGCCACACTATCAGTTTTCTCAACAATGGGATGCAGGATCGATGGCGCAAGCTGATGTGATATTCACGGAAATGGTCGCGGGGGAGTGGTACTTGTGCCAGGATCTTTTTCAGCATGCCCCGGAACAATATACGCTTTTTATTTTCCCGGACAATGAACACGCTACCGTAGATGAGGGTTTACCGAATTGTCTGCAGCATGCGGTATTTATGCCGCCTCACGCTCGCGTTCAGCGGCTGAAAGATGAGATAGCTAACGCCATTGAACGTCCGCTGCTACCGCGGCAAGACCCGCCGTTCAATCGTCTGCGGCGTTGCATTAATTGCGCCTGCAGGTCGGTCAGCGACGCGCAAACCAAAGTCATTTACGCGTTCAGTATTGGCCTGAGCCCGCATGAAGTCGCCGCTGCGCTAAATATTAGTCCCAAAACGATTCATTCACATAAAAAGAATATTATGAGTAAATTTAATTTGAATAGCCGTCAGCAGTTTAACAACCTTGTGCAACTGCTCGCCAAACGCTGATACAACTCGTCATTTTATTCTGTCAAACAATCATCTTCTGGAACGGAAAACATACCGTCTCTTGCGCCTTTCCTGAATATAGGAAAAGCCACTCCATAAAAGAAATGATGGGACATAAAATCAGACACAAAATAATAAAGAAGTCGCTCATATCAAACCTTACAAAAGGATTTAATTTAGAGTGATAATATTCACTCGATTATATTCAGGCAAGACCAGCGCCTCATTTTTGAGAGTGGGAAATAGAATGGTAGGATAATTCCTGGTAGCGAATATTAACAGGTAAAATAAGACGCAGCGCCAGTGTCTGAGGAGGGAATGAGAGGCCTGTTAGCGTCTTTTTGCATTGAGGATGAGAAAAAGATAGCCAAATGTGTAATTCCCTGTACAGTGAAGGGAATCACAAAGTGAAGCTCGCGTTCCGCGTAGCGGACATCACGGTTGGTTGAATGTTTGTACATATCAGCCTCGCCCTCCTTTAGGGTCAGGTCATACTCATCTTGCATGCTGAGCGCGGATGTTCTTATGCCGCGGGAGCGATCGTAACAACTATGCTAACCACCCTGATTTACCGCAGCCAGGTTCATCCTGACCGCCCGCCCGTCGATCTCGACGCTTTAGTCCATCGCGCCAGCAGTAAAAATTTGCCCCTTGGCATCACCGGCATTCTGCTGTTTAACGGCCTGCAGTTTTTCCAGGTCCTGGAAGGGACTGAGGAGGCACTTGAGTCGCTGTTCAGCGAAATCCAAAGCGACCCGCGTCATCGCGACGTAGTGGAGCTGATGCGCGATTACTCAGCCTACCGACGTTTTCACGGCACCGGAATGCGCATACTGGATCTCCGGCTGTTTGAAACCGATGGCGCGCTGGAGGAAATTCTGCGCTTTAGCACGTTTGGGGTCACCGAACCGGTCAACGACCGGATGTTCCGGCTGCTTAGCGCCTTCATTGCCGACGGCGGCCGCTATTGCCTGCCCGAGCCGCTGCAGCCCTCTCGCTGGATGATGATGCCCGCGTCAGGTACGGCCGCGCCGCAGCACCTGCCCGGTCAACCTTGCCAGTTTGCTCTGCAGGCTATTGTCGAGCCGGCTAAAAAGCGAGTTTCTTCCTTTGAGGCTCTGATCCGCAGCCCAACCGGCGGCTCTCCCGTGGAAATGTTTGCCGCCATTGCGGCGGAGGATCGCTACCGTTTTGATCTTGAAAGCAAAGCGTATGCATTCGCTCTCGCCGGCCAGCTGCCGCTCGGGAAACATCAGCTGGCGATTAACCTGTTGCCCGGATCGCTGTATCACCACCCTGACGCCGTAGGCTGGCTGATGGACAGCCTGCTGGCGGCCGGCCTCAGACCGGATCAGGTACTGATCGAGGTCACCGAGACAGAAGTGATCACCTGCTTCGACCAGTTCCGCAAGGTGCTCAAAGCCCTGCGCGTCGCGGGCATGAAGCTGGCCATCGACGACTTTGGCGCAGGTTATTCCGGCCTGTCGTTACTGACCCGTTTTCAGCCTGATAAAATCAAAGTGGATGCGGAACTGGTGCGCGATATCCATATTAGCGGCACCAAACAGGCGATTGTCGCCTCGGTCGTCCGCTGCTGCGAGGATCTTGGCATTACGGTGGTGGCTGAAGGTGTCGAAACCCTGGAGGAGTGGTGCTGGCTGCAGTCGGTGGGCATACGCCTGTTTCAGGGCTTTCTCTTTTCCCGACCCTGCCTTAACGGCATCGGCGAGATCTGCTGGCCGGTAGCGCGCCAGGCAATGGACCTGTAAGGCCGCGCCCCCGGGCATCGTCACTGCCAGTGGGCAAGCTTTTCGCTCAGCGCCGCCAGGGCATATCGTACCGCTTTCGCCACCACGGTCTCACAGTCGCCGGCAAAGCACATCCGTTTGGTTTCAGTCTGGCCGCGAAAATTCCAGGCAAACCATACCGTGCCGGCGGGGGTACCATCTTCCCCGCCCTCCGGTCCGGCGTAGCCGCTGACGGCGATGGCGATATCAGCCCCGGCGAGCGCCAGAATACCAGAGGACATCTCCTGAACGCAGGCTTCGCTGACGGCGCTGTGTACCGCCAGGGTTTCCGCGCGAACCTGCAGCACGTTGCGCTTGGCTTCATCGCTGAAGGTCACTACGCCGGTATCATAAAATGCCGCGGTATCCGCCTGGGCACAGAGCGCTGCCGCCAGATTCCCTCCGGTGCAGGACTCCGCCGTGGTCAGTCGCCAACCGCGCGCGATCAGCGCCCGAGCCACTTCAGCGGTTAGTTCATGCGTATTGTTTGCGTCGCTATCGATCTCGTCAGTCATTCTTCCTCCTCGCCGAAATTGAAAGAAATAGCAGACTCACTGCGTCTGTTAACAGAATAGCATATCGATTTCTTTGTCGTCGGGGGGCCATTTATATTTTCAGGGAGAAAGGATAAAGGCCCGCAGGGCGGGCCTTTAAGGTAACATCCTCGGAACAACGGTGAATCAAACTTTATGTTCTATCACGCGCCCCTGATTCTCGATCGCAATTTTACGCGGTTTTTCGCTCTCCGGGATCTCCTGGTGGATGGCTATTTTTAAGATGCCGCTATCCAGCTGCGCCTGATTAATTTGGGCGTGTTCAGGAAGAGAGAAACTGAGCTGGAAATTAGCGCGGCGGATACCTTTATAAATCCAGCGTTCACCGCTGTCTGTCGAGGCATCGGTTTCCTGGCGTTTCCCGGAAATATGCAGATTCCCCCCTACGGTTTCTATTTCCAGCTCATCATCTTTCCAGCCAGGCACGCTGACGCTGAGCAGGAAATTGCTGTCGTCGACTTTCTGTAAATCATAAGCCGGTAAAGTGCCCACCGGCGTATCGCCCGTTAACTGGCTGAAAAGACGGTCAATACGATTAAAGCGATCGGCAAAAAGAGAATCAGCAAATACCGGGAGTGCTGACAAGGTTTTGAGTGCCATAATTAACCTCCTGAATATCCATTCAAAAGCTCAACATAAAGGCAAGCATTGCTTGTCCGCTATATAAAATAATATCTAAGGCGCGTTTTTCAAGACCCGAAATAAAAATTTTTTCTTCGCCAGCCTCAGTTAAAAATAAGCATGCCGGTGGCGAAGTTACCCCCGCCCGACGGCGGGGGCTGTGGCGCTTCTGAGTCCCATAACTGATGCTGTTTAACATTCAATAAACAGAAGCGACATGTATATATAACTTGTTTAAGGGGATGTCAACGTCCGAATCGCTCCCCCTTTGCCGTCGTGTATTCTCCCCTTGAACAGCGCGGTTAGCAACCCGGCTGCCTGTCAGGGTCCCCTTGCCAACAGCGGCGCTTCGACGTGGCATTCGCCTTGTTGCCGTCAACCGGACGCCGCTGGTGAAAATATACCCGGCCGGGTAAGGAACCTTTCATCCGACACCGTGCCTAATGATCTGCATACGCACTTTCTGAGGCACCGCCATGACCAGCATTTTTATCTCAACCACCCTGTTCGCCCTCTTCGCGTCGATGTTGATCGGCCTGGGAATGGTGTGGAAAAGCATTTCCAACAATCCTGATAACTGATTCTGTTGTACGCCGTTGCTGTTCACCCTCCGCAGCGGCGGGTCTACCCCGCCCCTTTTTATCAATGACCACCCCAGGTTTCGCTCAAGCGCAATCTCCTCAAGGACCCGCGCCTGCAAAAGGTATTTTTGAAAAAGCAATTCATACAGTGAATAAGTAACTCTGATTAATATATTTGAGACCAGAATTAACGCATGCAATATAAGCAATTTAAGCAGTTTGTGCCAAATTAGCGGTCATGCCCGCGCAACGCTAAAAAATAAGCCATTGATTAATATACCATTAATTTTACTCGCCAGCTCAAAGTCCAAAATTAGACTTATTGCATTTGTTGATTATTAGAAATATCCTAAAGGCATACGCATTTAATGTTCTCCACTTTAAATGCATGACAACTTTCACGATCGCCATGACTATGCCTGATATTTTAATTAACACTGAAAACATATTTCTTAATCGCGGAATTTGCGAACTGCTTAGCGAGATCGCGAAAGAAGAACACATCCGTGAACCGTATTCCGTTGTGGACTGTTCCACAGATATATTAGGTCCGATTGATATGCTGTTCACAGAAATGGCCGCTGGTGAACATTATCTATGCCACCCGTTTTTCAAAAAACTTCCTCCGCACACGTCTATTTTTATTTTCGTCGCCACCGACAGCGCTTTGCAGGTTGAACAGTTACCACTTTGTCTACGCGATGCCACTTTTATCAGCATGAACAGCGACTTGCGCCGCGTAAAAAATCAGATTGCAAAACGTCTGACGGAGTCGACAACATCTAGTTGCGGTGGGCTGGAAAAAGACAGCAGACGCTGTGTCAAATGCCCTCGGTTAACCTTGACCAAATCACAACTTTATATTATCGATGCGATCAGAACGGGAATGAACAATCAGCAGATAGCGCAAGAACTGGGCATCAGCCATAAGACGGTCTTCTCTCACAAAATCAATATTATGAAAAAATTCCAAATAGCTACCAAACAAGAGTTAACGAGATTCTCATCTGTTGCTCTTGCGCTTTCCGCAGGAAGGATCGGTTAACGTCGGAATTTATTAAAGCGCATCTTCATTTTTCTTCTTTCTCTAACATAGGACAGGCCAAAAAACAAAGATGTAAACAATAACACCACCGCCAGGACTAATAATAGTAAGTTACTCATAACAACCTTTTAAAAGATAAAGATGATTTTTTAAATAATAAGGGGTGGATGTTTTCAAATACAACCCAGCGACAACCATTTCAGACAAAGGTAAAACTCCGTGCGATAATTCTGAAAGATAATAAAAAGAGTAAAAACGATTTCCTTTATCAGACAGGCGTTAGGGTAATAACGATGAAGCATAAACGGACAATGCCAGGCCTAACGCCCAGCGTGTACTGTCGCGACGTCAGGCAAGATGACGGCCTGAAATAATGGTCTACTGACGTGGAAGGAGCGTGGTATTTGGGCAGGTGAAAACACCGTTTTGCAGCTGTTCTATACTGTTAGTCAGACATCACGCTGGAGGTGGCTATGTGCGGACGTTTTGCGCAAGCGCAAAGCCGGGAGGAATACCTGGCGCATCTCGTGGAAGCGGCCGAACGAGATATTGCCTGGGACCCGGCGCCTATCGGGCGCTATAACGTCGCGCCCGGGACAAAAGTTTTACTCCTCAATGAACGCGATGAGCAACTCCATCTCGATGCCGTTTACTGGGGCTATGCGCCAGGATGGTGGGATAAACCGCCGCTGATTAATGCCCGGGTTGAGACTGCAGCCTCCAGCAGGATGTTCAAGCCGCTGTGGGAGCACGGACGGGCGATCTGCTTCGCCGACGGCTGGTTTGAGTGGAAAAAGGAAGGAAATAAAAAGCAGCCATACTTTATCCAGCGTAAGGATGACCAGCCAATTTTTATGGCCGCGATTGGTCGGACTCCGTTCGAACGTGGGGACCATGCCGAAGGATTCTTGATCCTGACGGCCGCCGCCGATCGCGGTCTTGTCGATATTCATGACCGTCGGCCGTTGGTCCTGACGCCTGAAGCCGCCCGCGAATGGATGAGGCAGGATGTCACCGGCGCGGAAGCGGCGGAGATTGCCAGCGACGGAGCCGTTTCCGCCGACGATTTTACCTGGCACCCGGTAACGCTGGCGGTCGGCAATGTGAAAAATCAGGGGCCCGAATTACTTGCCCCTCTCAGCCCATGACAAACGTAATCAAAGCGGCGGATAACGCATCATATTCAGCGAAGAGATAATTAAATTTTATACCGCCCTGGAGTAGTGCCGAACATCCGACGGAACAAGGCTATGAAGGCACTCACATTGTCATATCCCAGATCCAGCGCTATCGCCGTCACTGGCTTGCCGGCAGCCAGAAGCTCAAGAGCCCTGAGTAAGCGTATCCGCTGTCGCCATTCATTGAAGCTAAAACCCGTTTCGGCTCGGAATCGTCGCGTGAGCGTGCGTGATGACATGCCGGCCCAGGCTGCCCATTCTTCCAACCTGCGCCCGTCGTCCGGGTTTGCTGACAGCGCCTGCGCGATTCTGAGCAATCGGCTATCTTGCGGCATTGGGAGCCCAAGATTAACCCTGGGAAGGGAACCAATTTCATCAAGAATAACGCCAGCTAAACGTTTTTGGGACGCAGTAAGCTCTACACCTTGCCATGCAGCCGCTCGCGTTATCGCTTCACGCAGCAGATTTGTCATTGAGAGAACAGATGGCTTATCAGGTAGCTCGCCACAGGCTTTGGCAGAAACATAAACACTCCATCCTGAATATGGACCGTGCGAGCGCAGGCCGTGCGGAACACCTGGCGGTATCCAGACGGCATGTGTTGCCGGTACCACCCAGCGACAATCACCGCCATCGACCGTAAGTAGCCCACGTATGGCACCGATTAACTGCCCACAGCTGTGATGGTGGCGTGGAGTCTCCCGTATTACCTCAGACTGACGTACCGCGACGAGTAAAGTGGGTCCCTGGGGTGAAAACACCGGTTCGAATGGAATCAATGGATCGTGCATATTGGCGTGTTTGAGGTGTTTAATGTCTTTTATACCGTACTGAAGCCAGTTAGTCGATTGTAAAGTATTCATCACTTTCACAGAGGACTAACCATCAAAATGATTACTATTACTAGGGTATTGGATGACATTATCAACCACCAACAGATACCACTGGATCGGATACTCAGTCGCTATTTTAGTCCCGGTTTTCGGCAGCGTACTGATAACAAGTGGGAAGGATTAGATGGCTTTGCTCAGCATGCGCGTAGACTCCGGGAAATTATCGCCTTCGCTAAAATTGAGTTACATGACGAACTTCGTAACGGGAATCTTTATGCCACAAGGCATCGCGTTCTGTGCACCAGGCGCAGCGGAGAAGAGGTGGACATGGAAGTTTATATGTTCGCTGAAATAGATGATTCCGGGCGCTTCATTCGTATCGAAGAAGCCACGCTAATGCTTAAAGGGAGAGAGAGCGATAAAGATTTAGGCAGCGTGAGGTAAAAGAAATATAAGGTTACGACTAGATCAGACAAAAAACCGGGCAGCGCGCCCGGTTATCTTGTCAGACTAAAATTGCCCTACGCACTCAACCCGCGATTTTTCAGCATCGGCTCAATCTGCGGATCGTGCCCGCGCCACTGGCGATAAAGTTCAGCTAAATCAGTGCTGTTCCCGCGTGATAAAATCGCCTCACGGAAACGCTGACCGTTCTCACGGGTCAAACCGCCCTGCTCCACGAACCATTGATAGCCGTCGTCGGCCAGCATCTGGGTCCACAGATAGGCGTAA
The DNA here is from genome assembly GCF_018223915.1 of Klebsiella sp. 64. NCBI lineage: Bacteria > Pseudomonadati > Pseudomonadota > Gammaproteobacteria > Enterobacterales > Enterobacteriaceae > Klebsiella > Klebsiella sp. 64. The sequence goes on along the minus strand of NZ_JAGRQZ010000001.1, from coordinate 344,928 downwards.
TAGCCTGCCGCATAGCCGCCGCCGAAGATATGGGAGAAATAGCTGCTGCGATAGCGCGGGGGGACCGCCGCCAGATCCAGGTTCTCTTCCCGAAGCACCAGCTGCTCAAACGCGTCCACCTCCTCCGGTAATGCCGAGGTCGACAGGCTATGCCACCGCATATCGAGTAACGCAGCAGCCAATAGCTCGCTCATGTCGTACCCTTTATTGAAGGTTGCCGCACGCAACATATTGTCGCGTAGCGCTTGCGGCATCGGCTCCCCGGACTGGTAGTGCTTCGCGTAGTGGGCAAACACCTGCGGCTGGCTGGCCCAGTGTTCGAAGATCTGCGAAGGAAATTCGACAAAATCGCGCGGCGTATTGGTCCCCGAGAGACTGGCGTAGCGCTGGCTGGCGAACAGCCCATGCAGGGTATGGCCGAACTCATGAAACAGGGTGATCACCTCATCCCACGACAGCAGCGCGCTCTGCCCTGCCTGCGGACGGACGTAGTTGCAGACATTGTAGATAACCGGGCGCTGCGCGCGCAGAGTCGACTGTTCGACAAACACATCCATCCATGCGCCGCCGCTCTTTGAGTCACGAGCGTAGTAGTCACCGTAAAACAGCGCCATCCCTTCGCCGTTGTGATCGAAGATCTCCCAGACCCGCACATCCGGGTGATAGACCGGTATATCGAAGCGCTCAACAAAGCGCAGCCCAAAGAGTTGCGTTGCCGTCCAGAAGACGCCGTCGTGCAGCACCCGCTCGAGGGCAAAATAGGGTTTGAGCTGCGCGTCATCAATGGCATAGGCAGCCCGCCGCACCTGCTCGCTGTAGTAAAGCCAGTCCCATGCCGTCGCGCGAAAACCCCCGCCTTCGTTGTCGATCACCTGCTGGATGTCCGCCAGCTCTCGTTCCGCCCGCGCCCGCGCCGCCGGCGCTATCCGGCGCATAAAGCCCAATGCCTCCGCCGGGGAAGCCGCCATTTGATCGGTCAGCGCCCAGCTGGCGTAATCAGCGGCGCCCAACAGCTCAGCCTGCTGCGCGCGGATCGCCGCCAGCCGCAGTACCAGGTCACGCGTATCATGCTCATCGCCCTGCTGATTGCGGGTCCAGCCGGCGGCGAAGAGATTCTCCCGCGTTTGCCGGTCGCGCAGCGCAAGCAGCTGCGGCTGCTGGGTGGTATTGGTCAGCGTCAGCAACCAGCGGTCGCTAAGCCCTCTTTCACGCGCTGCGTCAGCCGCCGCCGCTATCTCCTCATCGCTCAGGCCAGCCAGTTGATGCCGGTAATCAACCACCAGGCCGCCGCTTTTTGCCGCTCCCAGCAGTCGCTGCTGGAACTGACTTTGCAGCGTAGCCGCTTCGGTGTTCAGTGTGCGCAGCGCCGCCTGCTGCTCGGGAGCCAGCGTCGCCCCGGCGTGAACAAAACGTTGCCACGTCAGGGTCAGGAGACGATAGGACTCGCTGTCCAGCGCCAGCGCGTCGCGCTGCTCGTAGACGCTGTTCACGCGCTGAAACAAGGCCGCATTAAGCCAGATGTCATTCCCCAGCTCGGCGAGTTCGGCGGAAAATTGTTCATCCAGTGATTGAATATAAGGATTGGTATGGGCGCCAGCCATGGCGAAAAAGACCCGCGTCACCCGCGCCAGCAGCTGACCACTCTGCTCCAGCGCCTCGAGCGTGTTGGCGAAACTGGCCGGCTGCGGATTGTCGATAATAGCGCGAATTTCGGCCCGCTGCTGCCGGACGCCCTCATCAAACGCCGGGCGATAGTGGCTGTCGTCAATCACATCGAACGGCGGCGCCTGGTAAGGCAACGTACTGACGCTAAAAAAGGGGTTTCGTTCGGACATCTTTCTCTCCTGTACAGGCTAATGCTGTAAGATTAGGCCTCTCCTTAAGGGGTCGCAATGATTTCCGTTACCGGTCGCCGCCTGTGCGTGCTATGGTATGAAAACACAAAAAGCGTTGAGGAACAGTAAGATGATTATCATGGTCACCGGCGCCACCGCCGGTTTTGGTGAAAGTATTACTCGCCGTTTTATCGCTAACGGTCATAAAGTGATTGCCACCGGTCGTCGTGAAGAGCGCCTGAAGACGCTGAAAGACGAGCTGGGCGATAACCTTTATATCGCGCAACTTGACGTCCGCAACCGCGCCGCCATTGAGACGCTGATTGCTGACCTGCCCGCCGAGTGGCAGGCTATCGATGTGCTGGTGAACAACGCCGGCCTGGCGCTTGGTCTGGAGCCGGCGCACCGCGCCAGTGTGGAAGACTGGGAAGATATGATCGACACCAATAATAAAGGGCTGGTGTACATGACCCGCGCCGTGCTGCCGGGGATGGTGGAGCGCAATCGCGGCCATATCATCAATATCGGCTCTACGGCAGGCAGCTGGCCTTACGCCGGCGGAAACGTCTATGGGGCGACCAAAGCCTTTGTCCGTCAGTTTAGCCTCAATCTTCGTACCGACCTGCACGGCACCGCGGTGCGCGTGACCGACATCGAGCCGGGTCTGGTGGGCGGCACCGAGTTTTCTAACGTCCGCTTTAAGGGCGATGACGCTAAAGCCGAAAAAGCTTACGAAAATACCCAAGCGCTAACCCCGGAAGATGTGACCGAGGCGGTCTGGTGGGTCGCCACCCTGCCGAAACATGTCAACATCAACACCCTGGAGATGATGCCGGTGAGTCAGAGCTTTGCCGGACTCAGCGTTCACCGTCAGGGCTAACCGTCAGCCACCCGGCCTGCGGGCCGGGTATGGGCGGAAACGCAAAAAACGCGTAAAATAGTGCGCATAACCCCCTAAAAAGTAACCATCAATGGCCGCAGAATCGCAACTGAATCCGACGCAACCCGTCAATCAGCAAATTTATCGCATCCTCCGCCGGGATATCGTTCACTGCCTGATCCCGCCTGGTACACCGCTGTCGGAGAAAGAAGTCTCCGTGCGTTTTGCGGTGTCTCGTCAGCCGGTGCGCGAAGCCTTCATTAAGCTGGCGGAAAACGGACTTATCCAGATTCGTCCCCAGCGCGGTAGCTACGTCAATAAAATCTCATTGTCGCAGGTGCGTAATGGTTGCTTCGTCCGCCAGGCGATTGAGTGCGCGGTGGTTCGCCGTGCCGCCGGCATGATTAACGAAGAGCAACTTTATCAGCTGGAACAGAATCTTCACCAGCAGCGTATTGCTGTTGATCGGCAGCAGTTAAACGACTTTTTCCTGCTCGATGATGAATTTCACCAGAAGCTGTCGATTATCGCCGACTGTCAGCTGGCCTGGGAGACAGTGGAAAATATTAAAGCCGCCATCGATCGCGTCCGCTATATGAGTCTGGACCATGTCACCTCTCCGGAGATGCTTCTGCGCCAGCATCATGAGATTTTCACCGCGCTGGAAAAACGCGATGCCGAGGCGGTAGAAAAAGCCATGAGTATCCATTTGCATGAAATCAGCGAATCCGTACTGCTGATTCGCCAGGAGAACCGCGACTGGTTTAGTGAAGAATAAGAGTCAGACGGCTGCCGGCATGGCCGACGCAGCCGTCGTCATTGAAGGGATTATCTAACGACCAATACCGGCGTTTTGGCGTAGCGCAGAATTGACTCGGCGTTGGAGCCCAGCAGATGGGTGGAGATCCCTGGTTTGCGGGAACCAATCACAATGACATCGAACTCTTCGTTGTTACTGATAGCCAGAATTTCGTCACGCACGTTGCCAAAGACTACGCGGGTATGGATCCGCGTCATGGGGATGGCGAACAGTCGCGCCACCTCGCGCATTTTTTTCTCCGACTCTTCTTCCATATAGGCTTCAAACTTACGAATATCCGCCGTAAAACCGCGCAATAGCGAACGGCTGCTGTTCGGCAGAACGTTGAGCAAGGTGATCTCGCCATTTTCGGCCGAAGCGAGAAATTACGCGTGACGCACCGCTTTATCGCTTAAATCCATTTCAAAGACATCAACAGGCAATAAAATTTTTTTATACATGGCCCGTACTCCTTTTGCAGAGAAAGTTCTTTTTCATTAACTTAACTATGCCATTATTGCGGTGAAATACCAGTCATTGTTCGGAAAAATAACAGCTAATTATCTTCAGTAAATCAGGGAAATATAGAGTTATGTATAGACATTGCGTTCGATCATATTCTGCGTCTGCTAAAACCGATCGCTAGCAAAAAATAGACATCAGCGGAGTATCGTAGAAATAACTGAAGAGCCGGTGTCGACCCCGGGACCGACACCGGAAAAAGATTATTGCGCGGCGGCCCACGCGGCGACGGTAGCTTTAGCCCCCTGCCGCTGCAGCGCTAAGTAGGCGCGGGTCACCGCCGTGACAAAGCGTGACTCCTGCGGCAGTTCGACGCCGAAAATAGCCTCAATACCCAGCAGCGCTTTGACTCGCGCTTCGCCATCGGCGCTGGCAGCCACCGCTTGCTGGATAACCGGCAACAACGGGTCGCATATCTCGATTGACTGGCCCGCATCGTCAACGCCGCCAACGTAACGCATCCACCCTGCCACGCCCAGCGCCAGCAGTGTAAAATCACGCTGATGCACCAGATGCCAGCGTATGGAGTCCAGCATGCGCTGGGGCAACTTCTGGCTGCCGTCCATGGCTATCTGCCAGGTGCGGTGCTTCAGTGCCGGATTGCAGTAACGGTCAATCAGCAAACTGGCATAGCGTGACAGATCCACCCCCTGCACCTTCAGCGTTGGTGCCTGTTCGTCCAGCATCAACGACAGCGCCGCGCGACGGTAGTTATCGTCCTGCATACAGTCGTTGATATGCTGATAACCGGCCAGATAGCCGAGATAAGCGAGGAACGAATGGCTACCGTTGAGCATTCTCAGCTTCATCTCTTCGAAAGGCACCACGTCGGCGACCAGTTCCGCTCCCGCTTTCTCCCACTGCGGACGTCCGGCAACAAAGTTATCCTCAATCACCCACTGACGGAAAGGTTCGCAGGCCACCCCGGCCGGGTCGCGCACCCCGGTCAGCTGGGTAATTTTATCGAGGGTTTCGGCAGTCACCGCCGGGACAATCCGGTCCACCATCGTCGACGGAAAGGTGACATTCTGCTCTATCCATGCGGCAAGATCCTCGTCTAAAGCCCGGGCGTAGGCGCAGACGACGTTGCGCATCACGTGACCATTTTCCGGCATGTTATCGCAGGACATCACGGTAAAAGCAGGCAGGCCGGCCGCCCGGCGGCGAGATAAGGCCTCCACCACTACCCCCGCCGCCGATTTTGGCTGGTGCGGGTTATGCAGATCGGCGGCGATCAGCGGGTGATCGAGCTGCAGTTCGCCGCTGGCTGGCGAATGGCAATAGCCTTTCTCAGTAATCGTCAGGGAGACAATGGCCACCTGTGGCTGACACATCGCCGCCAGCACCGCTTCGAGACCATCAACCCCGGCGTGCAGCGCCTGCTTCACCACACCAACCACGCGCGCGGTCCAGGCGTCGGCGGACATTTCGGCGACGGTATACAGCAGATCCTGCTGCTGGAGATCGGCGATCTGCTGCTCGCCGCCAATCAGATTAACTTCGGTGTAGCCCCAGTCGCTGCCGTGCTCGCTGGCCAGTATATCGGCATACACAGCCTGATGAGCGCGATGAAACGCGCCAAAACCAAGATGAACGATACGGGGGATCAGTGCGCTGCGATCGTAGGTCGGCAGCGTGGCGTTAGCGGTTAAGAGGGTGTTTTCCATGATGACTCTCGTTGTTATGTAGCCCATCAACCATTCTCGGGGAGAACTCTCGAGGAGAATGCCTTTGTGCCTCAACCATCTCACGCAATTGGTATAACATCTTTGATTTCTGTCAACTACCATACAAGAAGATCTCGCCTGATAAAGCACGGGGCACGTGGCTGCAATCGCCGCAGTGACAGGATAGCGCAGGTAACGGGAGGAGAAGAACATGGCGGCCGCGCGTCCCTGCGGGCCTGCTGTTGACGAATCGCCGAGCGTTGTTAATCGATGCGAGTTTTGACGATAAAGAAATAGCACAGCGCCCCGGCAAAGGTCACCCCGGCGGCGATCACCAGCGCCAGATTGAAAGAGTGAGTCGTATCCACTACCCAGCCGGTCACGATCGGCGCGAAGGAGGCAAACACAAAGCTGCCGAAGTTCTGGATCGCCGCCACCGAAGCCACTTTATGCTCCGCCACCATTACCTGCACCAGCCCCCAGGCGGACGTCCCGGCAAAATGAACGCAAAACAGCGCCATGGAGATAAAAGCCACCGCCTGGGCTGGCGTGGACGATTGCACCACCAGCAAGGTGCCCAGCGCCGACAGCACCAGACCGATAACAATCGCCGTTTTGCGGGTTTTCGCCTGATCGTAGCCTCTGCGCGCCAGGGCATCGACCACCAGGCCGTTGACCCACATCCCCACCGCCGCGGCAAGAAACGGGATCGCCGCCACCCAGCCGGTACGGGCCAGGCTTAACCCCTGCTGCGCCTGCAAATAGCCGGGCAACCAGGCGATATACAGCCAGCCGGTGTAGTTCACACCGGAAAAGCCGAGGATCATCCCCCAGGTAGTCCGCCGTTTAAACAGAGCCAGCCATTCGCTAAACTTCAGCGCCGGGCGGGCCGCCTCCTCACTGGCCAGATACTGCTGCTCCTCCTCCTGCAGGGTAAACAGCCGACGGTTACGGTAGCCCACATACCAGCACAGGCCGACCACGATCCCGGCTAAACCAATCACCACAAACATCGTTCGCCAACCCCAGGCCAACTGCATGATGACCAGGGCCGGCGGGGCGATAGCCTGGCCCAGCACCGTCGAGGAGTTGAATATTCCCACCGCCGTGCCGCGCTCTCTTTGCGCATACCAGTCGTTGATCGATTTCACGCCGGCTGGCATAAACGGCGCTTCGCCGATCCCGAGGCCAATGCGCAGCAGAATAAAATGCGAGAACGAATTGACCATCCCGGTCAGGGCCTGCATCGCGGACCAGAAAATCAGCCCGGCGCCCAGCACAATCCGTGGTCCCAGGCGATCCAACAAAATACCGGAGGGCAGTTGCGCGAAGCCGTAGGAGAGCGAAAAGGCGGAGAGCAGCACCCCAAACTCGGTGGCGCTAAGGCCCAGGTCGGCGCGTATCGCCTCCCCGGCGACGCTCAGCGAAGAGCGGTCAAGAAAGTTGACGATACCGGCGATAAACAGCAGCGTCAGGGTGATCTTCTGCACCCGACGGATGCGTAACGGCGTCGCCCCGGTCCGGGCGGCAAGAGTCTCGATAGCCATCGTTGTTCCTTACAGAGTCATATGAAATAGGATGTCTGATAAGTAAGGCAACAGGTCGACTACCATACAAGAATTAGGGTTGAAAAAAGCGGCAGGGATCACACATGACGGGCTTAGGCCCGTCCCCACCCCGCCACGATGATTAGCATGCCGCACAGGGCGATTGCCGCGCCCGCCCAGTCATAATGGGTTAATTTGACCCCATCAACGACCCGCAGCCAGAGCAATGCGGTACAAACGTACACCCCACCGTAGGCGGCATATACCCGGCCGCTGGCGGCCGGATGGAGCGTCAGGAGCCAGACGAATAGCGCCAGCGCCAGGGCGGTGGGGATCAGCAGCAGCGGCGTTGCCCCGCGCTTGAGCCATAGCCACGGTAGATAACAGCCGACGATTTCACACAGAGCGGTAGCAAAGAACAGCAGCGTTGTTTTGAGCATTAAAAGATTCGTAAAAGAGACAAAGCGTTGAACCATTCTACGCGATAATGGCCTCTGCCCCACGCTGTTTTGCCGGCTATGCCCAACAAAAGAGCTGTAGTAAACTGAACCTGAGGGTTAACCCATCACTTAAAGGAAATCGTGATGAACATGACACTGAACAAACGCTGGTGCCTGACCGCCATTCTGGCGTTAAGCGCTGTGGTCTACACCTCCAGCTCCTATGCCGCCACCGACCGGCTGGTGATTGAATCTGGCGACAGCGCGCAGAGCCGTCAGCAGGCGTCGATGGAAAAAGAGCAATGGAACGACACCCGCAGCCTGCGCCAGAAGGTGAACAAACGGGCGGAAAAAGAGTGGGATAAAGCCGATGTCGCTTTCGACGCGCAGGATAACTGCCAGAAGAGCGCCAACGTCAATGCCTATTGGGAGCCAAACACCCTGCGCTGTCTTGACCGTCGCACCGGCCGCGCGATCAATCCCTGAGCCGCTCCCTGACCACGCTGGCGCCTGCGGGCGCCGCCTTTCTGTAATCCCTTTTCCGTTTTGACCACAGGAATCTCCATGACCGACGCGCTACACGTCAAACTCCGCCCGCTTGAGCGCGAAGATTTGCGCTTCGTCCACCAGCTCGATAACAACGCCAGCGTCATGCGCTACTGGTTTGAAGAGCCGTACGAGGCCTTCGTTGAGCTCTCCGATCTGTACGACAAACATATTCACGATCAAAGCGAGCGCCGCTTTGTCATCGAATGCAATGGCGATAAAGCCGGACTGGTGGAGCTGGTTGAAATCAACCATGTGCACCGCCGGGCCGAGTTTCAGATCATCATCTCCCCCGACTTCCAGGGAAAAGGTCTCGCCACCCGCGCCGCACGCCTGGCGATGGACTATGGCTTTACCGTGCTCAATCTGTATAAGCTGTATTTAATCGTTGATAAAGAGAATGAAAAAGCGATCCATATTTACCGCAAGCTCGGCTTTATGGTCGAGGGTGAACTGATCCATGAGTTTTTCATTAACGGCGAGTACCGCAACACCATCCGCATGTGCCTGTTCCAGCACCAGTATCTGGCCGAGCACAAAACGCCCGGGCCGTCCCTGCTGAAGCCGACGGCTCAGTAATAATCGATACGGTTTTTAATGGTGTAGTGGCGGGTCAGCGGCGGCTGGACGCTTTCATCGATCACCTGCAGCTCACAGCTCAGCGGATTGTCGTGATCGTCGTAGTCGCAGGTCTGACGCACCGTGCCCAGCGTGCGATCGTTGAAGGTGCTGATGGCGGTATAGTCCAATTTCTTACGCGGATCCTTTGACGGCGTTGAGGCGACGGTAAATCGCTCCTCTTTGGCGGTGGTGGTTTTTCCCAGCGGATAGCCATCGCTGTCATAGCGGTAGGTGGCGGTGGTCTCTTTGCCGCGTGCGCTGATAATAAAACCGTTATCATCCGTCTCCCAACTCACCCCGGCGGCAGGCATCTCCGCCAGCTGACACTTGCCCTGCAGGCGCAGCCGCTTCTCGTGGGTGCGCCCGTCGACGTAATAGTTGGCGTCCAGCAGCAGCGTGGCGCCGGTTTTGTTCTCCACATCTTCCAGGGTCAGCAGATCGAAACACCCTTCCCTGGAGAGCTGAGCGCTCACCTTCTTGACCACCACATCGTGTTCATCCAGCAGCGTCTGGCTAAAATCTTTCACCGGCCCGCGCAGGGGATCAAACTCAAACTCATTGGAAAAACTCGCCATCTCCGGGGTGAAGGCGTCCGGGGCGCTTTTACGGTCGCATGCCGTCAGCAGCAGCGCTGCCGGGATCAGCCAATACAATCTTTTCACAGACGATTCCTTTTGTGTACATCCGATCATATTAGCAAATACAATTGTTTACACCAGTTCTGCTATGCTTAAATCTGGATAACATCGATAAGGAGCGTAAGATGAAACTATCCCTCTGCACCGGCGCTGCGCTACTGCTGTGCTCCACGGCCGTACTGGCGGCTCCCGACTCCTGTGAACGGGTCAAAAGCGACATCCAGCAGAAGATCATCAACAATGGCGTACCGGAAACCGCCTTCAGCCTGGCCATTGTGCCAAACGATCAGGCAGACCAGCCCGGGGTTCAGGTGGTCGGTCATTGCGCCAACGACACCTTCAAAATCACCTATACGCGTAACAGCGACAGTCCCGCCGAAAACGACGCTCAGTAAGCCCTCTTCGGTTTCAAATGAAAGATCTTATCCCTGCATTGACCAGGGATAAGGTCTACTGGCTACCCATAACGTATTATCGCTCACCCCTGCGTCTGTTAATGGCACAGCGGCCCTTCTCCGTACAACATAACGATCATGGAGTGAGCAATGTCGAATCAGGAATCTCCCGGCGGCGTCAGCCGACGCGCGCTACTCAAATCCACAGCCCTCGGCTCCCTGGCGCTGGCCGCCGGCGGGCTGACCCTGCCCTTTACGCTGCGCCGCGCCGCGGCGGCGGTACAACAGGCTACAGGCGACACAACCCGCATTGTCTGGGGCGCCTGCTCGGTTAACTGCGGCAGCCGCTGCGCCCTGCGGCTGCACGTGCGTGATGATGAAGTGGTTTACGTCGAAACGGATAACACCGGCGATGACCGCTACGGCGACCATCAGGTCCGCGCCTGCCTGCGCGGGCGTTCGATTCGCCGGCGCATCAATCATCCGGATCGCCTTAACTATCCCATGAAGCGCGTCGGCAAGCGCGGAGAAGGCAAATTTGTCCGCATCAGCTGGCAGGAGGCGCTGGATACCCTCGCCGACCGCCTGAAGAGCGTGGTAGCGCAGTATGGCAACGAAGCCGTATACATTAACTACTCTTCAGGGATCGTCGGCGGCAACATCACCCGTTCGTCGCCTTCCGCGTCGCCGGTAGCGCGTTTAATGAACTGCTACGGCGGCTCGCTTAACCAGTACGGTACCTACAGTACTGCGCAGATTGCCTGCGCCATGCCCTACACCTACGGCAGTAACGACGGCAACAGCACCTCGGATATTGAAAACAGCAAGCTGGTAGTGATGTTCGGCAACAATCCGGCGGAGACCCGGATGAGCGGCGGCGGCATTACCTGGTATCTGGAGCAGGCCCGCGAGCGCTCTAACGCGCGAATGATCGTCATCGATCCGAGCTACACCGATACCGCCGCCGGTCGGGAAGATGAGTGGATCCCCATTCGCCCCGGCACCGACGCCGCGCTGGTCGCCGGTATCGCCTGGGTGTTGATTAACGAAGATCTGGTGGACCAGCCTTTCCTTGATCAATACTGCGTTGGCTACGACGAGAAAACGCTCCCGGCCGGGGCGCCGGCGAATGGTCATTACAAAGCCTATATCCTCGGCGAGGGCGACGACGGGATCGCTAAAACGCCGCAGTGGGCCTCGCGTATTACCGGTATCCCCACCGATCGCATCATTAAGCTGGCGCGCGAAATCGGCATGAGCAAGCCGGCCTACATTTGCCAGGGCTGGGGGCCCCAGCGCCAGGCCAACGGCGAACTCACCGCCCGGGCGATCGCCATGCTGCCGATCTTAACCGGCAACGTCGGCATCAACGGCGGCAATAGCGGCGCCCGCGAATCAACCTACACCATCACCATTGAGCGCCTGCCGGTGCTGGAAAACCCGGTGAAGACCGCCATCTCCTGCTTTACCTGGACCGACGCCATCGCGCGCGGTCCAGAGATGACCGCCAGCCGCGATGGCGTACGCGGAAAAGAGAAGCTGGATGTGCCGATCAAGTTCCTGTGGAACTACGCGGGCAACACCATCATCAACCAGCACTCCGACATCAATAAGACCCACGAAATTCTGCAGGATGAAAGCAAGTGCGAAACCATTGTGGTTATCGACAACTTTATGACCTCGTCGGCGAAATACGCCGACCTGCTGCTGCCCGACCTGATGACCGTTGAGCAGGAGGATATCATTCCTAACGATTACGCCGGCAATATGGGCTATCTGATTTTTATTCAGCCCGCCACCTCAGCGAAGTTCGAACGCAAACCGATTTACTGGATCCTAAGCGAAGTGGCGAAACGACTCGGCGACGACGTGCATCAACGTTTTACCGAGGGACGTACCCAGGAACAGTGGCTGCAGTATCTGTACGCCAAAATGGTGGCGAAAGATCCGGCGCTGCCGGCCTACGAGGATCTGAAGCGAATGGGCATCTACAAGCGCAAAGACCCGAACGGCCACTTCGTCGCCTATCGCGACTTCCGGCGCGATCCTGAAGCGCATCCGCTCAAAACCCCGTCCGGCAAAATTGAAATCTACTCCAGCCGACTCGCAGAGATTGCCGCCCGCTGGCAGCTGGAGAAAGACGAAGTTATCAGCCCGCTGCCGGTCTACGCCTCCACATTTGAAGGCTGGGACGATCCGCTGCGCAGCCAGTATCCGCTGCAGCTGTTTGGTTTCCACTATAAAGCGCGCACCCATTCCAGCTACGGCAACGTTGATGTATTACAAGCGGCCTGTCGCCAGGAAGTATGGATCAATCCGCTTGACGCGGAAAAACGCGGGATTAAAAACGGCGATATGGTGCGCGTTTTTAATCAGCGCGGCGAAGTCCGTCTTCCGGCGAAAGTGACGCCACGCATCATGCCGGGGGTCTCGGCGATGGGCCAGGGCGCCTGGCACGACGCCAATATGACCGGAGATCGGATCGACCATGGCGCCTGCATGAATACCCTGACCACCCACCGCCCGTCGCCGCTGGCGAAGGGGAATCCACAGCATACCAACCTGGTCGATATCGAGAAGGTTTAAGGAGTAAACCATGAGCACGCAATATGGATTCTTTATCGACTCCGCTCGCTGTACCGGATGCAAAACCTGCGAGCTGGCCTGTAAGGACTACAAGAACCTGACTCCGGAGGTCAGCTTCCGCCGGATCTATGAGTATGCCGGCGGCGACTGGCAGGAGGACAACGGCGTCTGGCAGCAGAACGTGTTTGCCTATTACCTCTCCATCGCCTGTAACCACTGCGAAGATCCGGCCTGCACCAAGGTCTGTCCGAGCGGCGCGATGCATAAGCGCGAAGACGGTTTTGTGGTGGTCAACGAAGAGGTATGCATTGGCTGCCGCTACTGCCATATGGCCTGCCCGTACGGCGCCCCGCAGTATAACGCCGACAAAGGCCATATGACCAAATGCGATGGCTGTCACGAGCGCGTCGCCGAGGGGAAAAAGCCGATCTGCGTCGAGTCCTGCCCGCTGCGGGCGTTGGATTTCGGGCCAATTGCCGAACTGCGCGCTAAGCACGGCCAGCTGGCCGCGGTAGCGCCGCTGCCGTCGGCGCACTTTACCCGGCCGAGTATCGTTATCAAACCTAACGCCAATGCCCGGCCGTGTGGCGATACCACCGGTTACCTGGCGAACCCGAAGGAGGTGTGAGATGGGAAACGGATGGCATGAATGGCCGCTGGTGCTGTTTACGGTGCTGGGTCAGTGCGTGGTCGGCGCGACCATCGTCAGCGGTCTTGGCTGGCTGGCGCTGGGGGACCAACGGGAAGCCCGGCGGCGGCTGGTGCGCAATATGTTTTTTATCTGGCTGTTGATGGGCATTGGTTTTCTTGCTTCGGTGATGCATCTCGGTTCACCGCTGCGCGCGTTTAACTCGCTGAACCACATCGGCGCCTCGGCGCTGAGCAACGAAATCGCCAGCGGCGCTCTGTTCTTCGCCGTGGGCGGATTCTGGTGGCTGCTGGCGGTGCTGGAAAAAATGCCGGCGACGCTGGGTAAAGTCTGGCTGGCGATCGCCATGCTGTTAGGGCTGCTGTTTGTCCTCGCAATGACCCGGGTTTATCAAATCAATACCGTGCCAACATGGTACAATGGCTACACCACCAGCGCGTTCTTTCTGACGGTGCTCCTCAGCGGGCCGCTGTTTGCCGCCCTGCTGCTGCGGCTGGCGAAAGTCAACTTTAACGGCTGGTTTTTTGCCGGACTGAGCGTGGCCGCGCTGGTCATCAGCGCCGCAGTTATCATTATGCAAAGCGCCGGGCTCAGTACCCTTCACAGCTCGGTTCAGCAGGCGGCCACCCTGCTGCCAGATTATGGCAAACTCCAGGCGCTACGCCTGGTACTGCTGGCGCTGGGCCTCGGCTGCTGGCTATGTCCGCTGATCCGCCGCCAGCCGCCGCGCGCTACGGGGCTGCTGATCGGCCTGCTGCTGGTCTTGATCGCCGAATGTATTGGCCGCGGCCTGTTTTATGGTCTGCATATGACCGTCGGTCTGGCGGTTGCCGGTTAATGAGACGGCGCGCAGGCGCGCGCCGCAGAAAGGAATAAGTGATGATGCCGATCCCAAATCGCGACGCCGTCGCGTTAAGCGCCCGCACCCTGGGCGCGCTGTTCTCTTATGCGCCGAATAGCGCGGAAATTGCGCCGCTGGTCGCCGCCTTCCAGGACGGGAGCTGGCAACAGCAGTGGCCCTTCCCGGTCGCAGCCCCGATGGCGTCAGGGTTTGCCGCATCGGCTGAAGAAACGTTGCCGGAAGCCTGGCAGCGCCTGTTTATCGGGCCATGGGCCCTGCCGGCGCCGCCCTGGGGCTCTGTCTGGCTGGATAAAGAGTCTGTGCTGTTTGGCGATTCCACGCTGGCTCTGCGCCAGTGGATGCGCGAGAACGGTATCGCGCTGGAGGCCGATGGCAACGAACCGGAAGATCATTTCGGCACCGTGCTACTCCTGGCGGCATGGTTGTGCGAAACGGAGCAGGATGCGTTGTTCGCTCAACTGCTGGCCTGGCACCTGCTGCCGTAGTCCGGGCGTTTCCTGAGCGTCTTTGTCGACCATGCCGCCCACCCCTTCTATCAGGCGCTGGGTCAGCTGGCGCAGGCGACTCTGGCGCAGTGGCAGGAGAATCTGCCGATCGCCGTGGCGCAAAAACCGCTCTATCGTTAACCCTTCGCCGCGCCGGTATCCGGCGCGGTTTTATTTTGCCGCTTCCCAGCCTTTCACCCGCACTTATCGCTTTTGCATCTAAGGTTATTCCCTATCACAATAAGCCAATGTTTTCCGAACCTCGCCGTGACTAATGCATCGTCTTCATCCCTATCCTGATGTGCAGGTGATGTTTCGCCGCCTGCTGATCGCCACCCTGATTGGCCTTCTCGCCGCCCTGGCGGTGGCGCTGTTTCGCCACGCTATGGTGGTGCTGGAAACGCTGTTGCTCAGTAATGACAGCGGGAGCCTGGTCAACGCCGCACAGTCGCTGCCGGCGTGGCGTCGGCTGGTTACCCCCGCGCTGGGCGGCCTGACGGCGGGAACCTTACTCTGGCTCTGGCAACGACGCAGCGTCGCGCGTCCGCATGCCGCCACCGATTATATGGAAGCCCTGGAGACCGGCGACGGCTGTTTCGATACGCCGGCAAGCCTGGTGAAATCACTGGCGTCATTGCTGGTCGTGGTGACCGGCAGCGCGATTGGCCGGGAAGGCGCCATGATCCTGCTGGCCGCGCTGGCGGCCTCGCTGTTTGCCCGTCGCTTCACGCCGCAGAGAGAGTGGAAGCTATGGGTCGCCTGCGGCGCGGCTGCCGGGATGGCCAGCGCCTATCATGCCCCGCTGGCCGGCAGCCTGTTTATTGCTGAAATTCTCTTTGGCACGCTGATGCTGGCCTCGCTTGGGCCGGTGGTGATCTCGGCGGTGATCGCCCTGCTGTTGACGCAGTTTCTTAATGGCGGCGCCGCGCCGCTGTATCACGTCGTGTTACAGCAGAACCTCAGCGCCCTGCACTATGGCTTAATGCTGGCGACTGGCCTGCTGGCCGGGCTGTGCGGGCCGCTGTTTATCTGGCTGATGGACTACAGCCACCGCGGGTTCGTTAAACTGAAGCTGGCGCCTCCGTGGCAGCTGGCGCTGGGCGGGCTGATTGTCGGCGGCTTATCGCTCATCACCCCGGCAGTATGGGGCAACGGCTACAGCGTAGTGCAAAGCTATTTGCTGCTGCCGCCGTCCGGTGCGCTGCTGGTGGGCGTATTTATCTGCAAACTGCTGGCGGTGCTGGCCAGCAGCGGCTCCGGCGCGCCAGGCGGGGTCTTTACCCCGACGCTGTTTGTCGGCCTGGCGATGGGCATGCTGTTTGCCTGCTTCAGCAGGCTGTGGCTGCCGGGAAGTGAAGAAATGGCCATCATGATGGGTCTGACCGGCATGGCGGCGTTTCTGGCCGCCACGACCCATGCGCCGATCATGTCAACCCTGATGATTTGCGAGATGACCGGGCAGTATACGCTGCTGCCCGGTCTGCTGATAACCTGCGTCGTGTCGTCTGTGCTGTCGCGGACGTTACGCCGGGATTCGATCTATCGCCATCACGTTGCCGAGCATGTCTAAGTCGACGTAGCGGCTCAGCTCACGCTGTTCGGCGCGCGGCAGATAAGGCAGCTCGCCGATCAGCGGCGCCGGCAGCTTTTTGCTGAGGACATCGATGATTTCGGCGTAGTGCGCCAGACCAGGGTTGATCCGATTGGCCACCCAGCCAATCAGCGGTAAACCGTCATTGGCGATCGCCTGGGCTGTCAGTAGCGCATGGTTGATGCACCCCTCCTGGATCCCCACCACCATCAGCACAGGGAGCTGCTCCTGAACCACCCACTCGGAAAGCGGCCGCAGGTCGTTCATCAGGCTGCGCCAGCCGCCGGTGCCTTCAACCACCACGTGTTCGACCTGCGCGGCCAGACGCTGCAAACCATCGGACAGCAGACCGTAGTTGATCGGGCAGCTATGCGCCACGCTGCTCTCGTCTTCGCTTAAGGCGATGGGGTTGACAGCCTCATAAGGTAACGCCAGCGTGGAGACGCTCTGCAACACCAGCGCATCTTTGTTACGTAAACCGTCCGGCGTCTCTTTGCTGCCCTTCGCCACAGGCTTATACCCGGCCACGCTTTTGCCTCTGGCAGCAAGTGCCTGCAACAGCGCACGGGAAACCACTGTCTTCCCGACAGAGGTGTCTGTACCTGTAATAAAGAAACGCTTAAACATCACTAACCCCACAGTTTTGTCGATGAAATATACGGGAGAGAAATAATCAACGGTGGGCAAAGTCTACGTGAAGCCGTCTGAGGTCAGCTTGAGATAGCGCAATTTTTGGTGTGACTATGAAAAAATGTTAACCCTGTAACAGTCGTATGAGTAAGGATCCGTTATAGAGCGCATCTTTGACCAGCGCCGCGCCAGCCATCGTTCCGCGGTTGGAGAACTGAGTACTTTCAACGGTAATATGCCGGCTATAGGCTGGGAGAGATTGTTGCCGAATACAGCTGGAAATTGCCGGAAAAAGAATTTCTGCCGCCAGATTGAACGGCGAGCCAATCAGAATTTTCTGCGGATTAAACAGATTGACCATGATCGCCAGAATCCGCCCAACGTGATTACCCACGCCGCTGATGATGTCCCGGGCTAACAAATCGCCCTGCAGCGCCGCCTGACAAAGCCACTCCACGCTCAGCGGACGCTGGTGCAGCAGCGAGCTCATCGACTGCGCCATGCGCATCTGCGCCAGCTCCAGCACGCTTTCTACGCTGGCAATTGTCTCCAGGCAACCATGGTTGCCGCAGTAACAGCGTTTGCCGTAGGGATCGACCTGGGTATGGCCAATCTCCACCAGGCTGCTGCTGCCGGCGTGCAGCAGGCGCCCATCGGTGATCACCCCGGCGCCGACGTTATGATCGATGACCACCTGAATGACGTCCCGGGCGCCGCGCGAGGCGCCAAACAAAGATTCCGCCATAGTCCAAGCGCTGATGTCATGCTGAATATAGACTGGCACCCCGGTATGATTGGCCAGCGCTTCGCCGAGCGGGACATCTTTAACATCCTCATAAAACGGCATGCGATGAATAATGCCATTTTCGGTATCGATAATACCGGGCATCGTCATGGCGATGGAGGTAAGGCGTTCCAGCTTCTTTTGATGGCGAATAAAGAAGCGATCAATATGGTCGATAACGCGCGTCAGAAACGGCGTGCTGTCGGTAAGCGCCAGCTCCAGCTGATCCTCCACCACCAGCTGACTGCTTAAATCACGCAGCGAAAGATGGATCTCACCGCGGCTGATGCGCACCGCCAGATAGTGCCATGCCTCGGTCTCCACCATCAGCCCCACCGCCGGGCGGCCGCGGCTGCCGGGCTCCTGGATCTCGGTCTCCTGAACCAGATGCGCTTCCAGCATTTCGCGGACGATTTTGGTGATGCTGGCCGGCGCCAGTTGCGCAAATCGGGAAAGGTCGATACGCGATACCGGGCCGAGCTGATCAATCAGGCGATACACGGCGCCCGCATTGGTCTGCTTTATTTGATCGATATGGCCTGGTTGACTATCCGCTACCACCATTGACTCCCTTATTTTCGCGCTTCGAAATAAACTTTCGGCTATGGTGAAGCACTTCGACGGTGAACGTCAAATTTTTACTTAGCCTTGTGATTTACCGCACATTTCCAGCCCCTTTTCGCCTCAATTATGCTCGCTTTTCCAGGAGAGCAGCGCCTCACGAAAGCGTTTTGCCAGTGCCCCTTGCTCATGGTGTTTAGACCACACCAGCCACATCTCCGATACCGCATCCTGTTCGTCGATCGGCAGCCAGCGCATTTCACTGAGCTGGACGCGCTGAAAGGAGGCCGGGAGGATCGATACCCCCAGTCCGGCGGCCACCAGACCAATAATCGTCATTGCCTCCCCCACCTCCTGGGCAATCTTCGGCGTGTGGCCGTAGCGGCGCAGCAAGCCGAGGATGTCGTCGTACAGGCCAGTGCCGACGTGCGGGTCGAAAAAGACGAAGGGCTCGCGCGCCAGCGCCGCCAGGCTGACCGAGGGCTGGCGGGCCAGCGGGTGATTCGCCGGGACCATCGCCAACAGCGGCTCGCGCAGAACCCGCTCCCACGCCAGGGTGTCCGGCAGTTGAGTATTGCGCAGCAGCCCCAAATCCAGAGCCCCCTCGCTCAGGGGCACTATCTGTTCGCGGGTGTTAGTCTCGCGGGTGAGAATATGCACATCCGGAAGGCGTTGGCGAAACATCGATAGCGTATCGGAGACGGCCTTAATAAAAGGGGCCGAGGAGGTAAAGCCGATGCGCAGCTCACCCGTTTCGCCATGGTGTAGACGGGCGGCGCGAGCAGCCGCCTCATCCACCTGGGCGAGGATTTGTCGGCTATCGGCGAGAAACTGCTTTCCGGCCGCCGTCAGGCTGACGCTGCGGTTGGTACGGGCAAACAGGCGAGCGCCGGTCTGCTGCTCAAGGATCTGAATCTGCTGACTTAGCGGTGGTTGAGAGATGTTCAGTCGCGCCGCGGCGCGGCCAAAATGTAGCTCCTCGGCGACGGCGACAAAGTAGCGCAAATGACGCAACTCGATATTCATATTTAAAACGTCTTATTTGAGATTATTAATATATTAGACAGAATATTTACATTTTCATACCCTAAAAATGTGAGCTGAATGGTCACAACACTCTGTTGGTAAGCAACAACTTCTACGCAAGGAATTCTCTGTGAGTCGTACTACAACCGTTGACACCGTGCCGGCGGGCGAGGTCAGCGTCGCTGGTGCATCCCGCCCGGATCCGTTTATTAAACGTGGCACCCCGCAGTTTATGCGCGTCACTCTCGCGCTGTTCTCCGCCGGTCTGGCCACCTTTGCCCTGCTCTACTGTGTGCAGCCGATCCTGCCGGTGCTGTCGAACGAGTTTGGCGTGTCGCCGGCCAGCAGCAGTATTTCGCTTTCAATTTCCACGGCGATGTTGGCGGTGGGCTTGCTGTTTACCGGCCCGCTGTCGGACGCTATAGGCCGCAAGCCGGTGATGGTCACCGCCCTGCTGCTGGCCGCCTGCTGTTCACTGTTGTCGACTATGATGACCAGCTGGCACGGCATCCTGATTATGCGCGCGCTCATCGGCCTGTCACTGAGCGGCGTAGCGGCGGTCGGCATGACCTATCTGAGCGAGGAGATCCACCCCAGTTTCGTCGCCTTTTCGATGGGACTCTATATCAGCGGCAACTCCATCGGCGGCATGAGCGGCCGCTTGCTGACCGGGGTCTTTACCGATTTCTTCGGCTGGCGCGTGGCACTGGCGGCGATCAGCGGCTTTGCGCTGGCCGCGGCGATTATGTTCTGGCGTATCCTGCCCGAGTCGCGCCATTTCCGCCCGACCTCGCTGCGACCGAAAACGCTGCTGATTAACTTCCGTCTGCACTGGCGCGACCGTGGCCTGCCGCTGCTGTTCGTCGAAGGTTTTCTGCTGATGGGCGCTTTTGTCACCCTGTTTAACTATATTGGCTACCGGCTGATGATGTCGCCGTGGTCGTTAAGCCAGGCGGTGGTAGGCCTGCTGTCGGTAGCTTATCTCACCGGGACCTGGAGTTCACCGAAGGCAGGGGCCATGACCGTACGCTTTGGCCGCGGGCCGGTGATGCTTGGCTTTACAGCGGTGATGCTCTGCGGCCTGCTGCTGACGCTCTTTTCTTCCCTGTGGTTTATTTTCATCGGCATGCTGCTGTTTTCCGCTGGCTTCTTCGCCGCGCATTCCGTCGCCAGCAGCTGGATTGGCCCACGCGCCCGCCGCGCCCGCGGTCAGGCATCATCGCTGTATTTGTTCAGCTATTATTTGGGTTCAAGTCTTGCCGGGACGTTAGGCGGGGTATTCTGGCATCACTACGGCTGGAACGGCGTCGGTGGGTTTATCGCGCTGCTGCTCCTTGCCGCGCTGTTGACCGGCACCTGCTTACATCAGCGACTGAAATAGTCGCGTGTGACGTGGCCTGCGGGCCACGTTTCACCACATGCCCATTATGGAAGACAAGCCCATCAGCTCTCTGACGGCATCAACGGACAGCAGTGCAATAAACAGCCAGGTGAACGGATTCATAAACCACCCCCGAACCTCCAGACCTGTGTAATCGATCACAGTTTAGTACCGTTATGTTACCGTTTTCTGTCACACCGATCACAGAGGTGAGCTTATTCTCCCGCCATGTGTCTTTCCCTTCCCCTGTGCGCAACGCTCGACCCGCCGGGCGTATCAGGATAGTGTAGAGGCAAAGCGATAATCTCTTTATTCACCTGTCACGGACCGAACGCCACTATGACTGAAAATACGCCTTATCAGCAGCTTACCCGTACCTTTCAGCGCCTGTCGCGCTTTTCGCATCTCGCCGCCATCGCCGGCTGGGATATGTTCGCGATGATGCCCCCGGGCGGGAGCGTCGCCCGCAGCGAAGCGCTGGCCGAGCTCGGCGTGCTGCAGCATCAGATCCTGACCGATAAAAAAGTGGGACAATGGTTACAGGAAGCCCGCCAGCAGGATCTTAATGATGTTGAACAGGCCAACCTGCGGGAAATGCAGCGTCAGTACGATCAGGCGGCGCTGCTGCCGGAGAGCCTGGTGGAAGCAAAATCGCTGGCCGGCAGCCGCTGTGAGCATGCCTGGCGCAGCCAGCGTCCCGCCAATGACTGGACGGGCTTTGCCGACAACCTACGCGAGGTGGTCAGACTGAGCCGTCAGGAAGCGCAGATCCGCGCCGATGCCAGGGGCGGCTCACGCTACGACGCGCTGCTGGATATTTTCGAACCGGATATGACCAGCGCGCGGCTGGACAGCCTGTTCGCCGATCTCAAATCGTGGCTACCTTCCCTGCTTAGCCAGGCGGTGGAGAAGCAGGCGAAGCAGACGCTAATCGCCCCGCAGGGGCCTTTCCCCATTGCTGAACAACGGGAGCTGGGCCTGCAGGCGATGCGTATCCTTGGCTTTGACTTCGACGGCGGGCGCCTCGACATCAGCGCCCACCCGTTCTGCGGCGGCGTACCCCAGGATGTGCGCATCACCACCCGCTACAACGAAAACGACCTGCTCAGCGCTCTGTTCGGCGTGATCCACGAAACCGGCCACGCCCGCTACGAGCAGAATCTACCTCGCCCGTGGGTCGACCAGCCCGTAGGACTCGCCCGCTCCACCGCTATCCACGAGTCGCAGAGCCTGTTTTTTGAAATGCAGCTGGGACGCAGCGAGCGTTTTCTTAATCGCCTGTTACCGGCGGTGCGCGAGCGGTTTGGCGATCGGCCGGCCTTTAGCCAGGACAATTTTGTCGCCTGGAATCAGCAGGTGAAACCCGGCTTTATTCGCGTCGATGCCGATGAGGTGAGCTACCCGGCGCATGTCATCCTGCGTTATGAAATTGAACGTGCGCTGATCGACGGCGAGATTGAGGTAGATGATATCCCGTCGCTGTGGGACGAGAAAATGCAGCACTGGCTGGGGCTGTCGACCACCGGCAACTATCGGGATGGTTGCATGCAGGATATTCACTGGACCGACGGCGGATTCGGCTATTTCCCTTCCTATACCCTGGGCGCGATGTATGCCGCGCAGTTGATGGCCGCGGCCCGCCGCGCGCTGCCGACATTAGATCGCGATATTGAGGAAGGCGATTTCAGCGCCCTGTTCGACTGGCTGCGGCAGAATATCTGGCAGCATGGCAGCCGCTTCACCACCTCGCAGTTGATTCAGCAGGCCACCGGTGAGGATCTTAATAGCCGCTACTTCCGCGAGCACCTGACCACTCGCTACCTGTAATCATACGCGCCGGGCTACCCGGCGCGTCCTGTCGTTCCCGCCTTGTACATTCGGTTACACGCCGATACCAAACACTCACGGAAAGCTCGAAAAGACAAGCATATAGTGATTTCACCGGCCCCGCAGTGGGGTTGAAATTAAGAAAACTTTTCGAGGATATCAGAATGAAAAAAGTATTAGCTCTGGTCGTTGCCGCTGCTATGGGTCTCTCTTCCGCCGCTTTCGCTGCTGACGCAGTAAGCACCACTCAGGCACCGGCTGCCACCCACAGCACGGCTGCCAAGACCACCCATCACAAAAAACACCACAAAGCCGCGGCAAAACCGGCCGCAGAGCAGAAAGCTCAGGCTGCCAAAAAACACAAAAAAGCAGAAGCTAAACCAGCCGCTGCTCAGAAAGCCCAGGCCGCTAAAAAACACAAAAAAGTAGCAGCTAAACCAGCTGCTCCGCAGAAAGCTCAGGCGGCGAAAAAGCATCACAAAGCTGCGGCTAAACCGGCAGCCCAGAAAGCGCAGGCAGCGAAAAAACACCACAAAACCACTAAACACCAGGCCGCTAAACCGACTGCACAGCCGGCAGCATAATTCCTCCCGGTGAACCAACCTTCTTAATAATCGGCGCTGTTTCAGCGCCGTTTTTTCTGGAGAGCACTATGCTGCGGCGCTATCGTTTTGAGCTCATCCTGATCCTGCTAATTATATGCGCAGTGGTTGCAACCCGTTTTTTCCTCTCTTAATTATTTATCCCGCGTTCGCATTTTGCTGCTTCTACCAGCTTTTCATTAAAATGAATACCGTGCGGCTATCGCTGACCCGCTCCCCGCTTCCCATTATCCTGTGACTCTCTGCGGCGCAAAAAAATGTCCGGCGCCAGAAGACGCCAGACATGTTAGTCGTAATATGTCGCACGCCTGGCCCTTGCCGGGTGGCGCGCCCATCACAATGCACGCACGGCTTCCATCACCAGATAGCCGGTCGCGCCCCAGATAGCGACTGAGACCAGGGAAACATAAACCAGTGCGCGAATACCTTTTTTAGACATAAGCCCTCCGAACGCAGGGGAAATAGAGTTCAGGCTATCATCGCCGGTACTACCTCTCTATTTACTCAACGGCAGGGCGACGGTAACAACGTTTTCGGTGAGAAAATGTTTCGCATTGAAAATAATTACGAGAGGCGTAAAGAAGTGCGAATTCCGGTGAAGATCTGGTGGGTAAAAGTATTATTTTTGGGCATTATGCTGACAAACCAGGAATAATCCCACGGATGAATTGCTGCATTATTAACCGAATTCAGTACGTTCTGATACATGAATTTTGTTGCGCAAGACGCCACTTTCTGCGGAAATAGCACAAGCAGAACACTGGTATTAACCGCTTGAAATCAGGAGGTTTTACCAGCGCCAGACCCCACCGCGCGCTGATGTGGTATACGGTTTGGCCTGTTTAGAATTATTGTTTACTTTCAAAAACTTAAATCTCCTGCTACTGTCAATAGACATCATAGCCTCCCCAGAGAGTGATATGCGTAGAGACGTTCTGTTATTACTGTGTTCATTTTATCTGTTACCTCTGGGCGCACATGCCGATGATAGCGGACTGAGCGCCAAAGATATTAAGACGTTGTTTTTCGGTCACGATGACCGTAAAGCGGTGAACCGCCCCGAGGAGAGTCCGTGGGACGCGATTGGCCAGTTGGAAACCGCCAGCGGCAATCTGTGTACGGCGACGCTCATCTCTCCGCATCTGGCGCTGACCGCGGGCCACTGTCTGTTAACGCCCCCGCGCGGCAAGCCGGACAAAGCGGTCGCCCTGCGCTTTATTTCCCGCAAGGGCAACTGGGTCTATGAGATCCACGGCATTGACGGGCGAGTTGATCCCAGCTTAGGCAGACGCCTGAAAGCCGATGGCGACGGCTGGATTGTCCCTTCCGCTGCGGCGCCGTCCGATTTTGGTCTGATCGTGCTGCGCTATGCTCCGTCTGGCATTACGCCGATCCCGCTCTTTCCGGGCAGCAAGGCCGATCTCACCGCCGCGCTGAAGGCGGCGGACCGTAAAGTTACCCAGTCTGGCTATCCTGAAGATCATCTCGATAATCTTTACAGCCACCAGGATTGCATCGTGACAGGGTGGGCGCAAACCAGCGTACTGTCGCATCAGTGCGACACCCTGCCTGGCGACAGCGGCTCGCCGCTGCTGCTGAAAACGGAGGACGGCTGGCAGGTGATCGCCGTGCAGAGTTCGGCCCCCGGCCCGCAGGATCGCTGGCGGGCGGACAATCGCGCCATTGCGGTGACTGGCTTTCGCGATAAGCTGGAGGCGCTTGCCGGTGAGTAATGGACCGAGGCCGGTGAAGAATATCATTATTGACATCGTCCTGGCGGAAATGATTTTCCGCCAGCCAAAAGCAGTGAACCTGCGCAGCCCTCAGCGTCACCTGACACAATTACAGCGGGGCAAGGCGTGAAGGAAGCTTCCGTTTGCCGCCTGGCTTTGCAGGCGGCGAGACGTCAGGCGAGTTTAATTAACACCATGCCGGCTACCAGCAGGATAACCCCCGCCCAGCCTTTGTTATTCAGACGCTGACCAAACAGCACCCAGCCGGCGGCGATGGTCGCCGCGATAACGAAGCCGCCCCACAGTGCATAGGCAACCGAGAGATCGATCCCTTTAACCGCCTGCGACAGGGCGCTGAACGCGCCCAATACTGCCGCCAGGGACAGAATGCCGTAGATCTTGCGGCGGAAGCCGTCGGAAAACTTCAAAAAGACGTTGGCAATAATTTCCAGCACAATGGCGATTGCCAGCCAGGCGGCATGGATCCACTCAAACTGCTGCATGGGCCACCTCCTGCTTGGAAGACGCTTTTTTCTGGGTGCCTGACTTAATTAAGACGATCCCTATCACCAGGGTGGTCAAGCCGGCTATTTTCAGCAGGGACAGACTCTCATCAAACAGCAGCACGCTGAACAGGGTAATCAGTAAAATACCGATCCCTTCCCACAACGCATAGGCCACACCGAGGGCAATCTTTTTAACCGCAAAGGCAAGAAAAATATATGACAGGGCAATCATGGCCAGCATTAAAATAAAGCCGGTGTGCCCGCCGCTCACGCTTGCCCATTTCATAGACAAGGTGCCGGTAATTTCAGCAATAATTGCTAAAGCTAATAAAATCCAATAAAACATGATCCCTTCTCCTGCTTGAGAATATAATCCATTACCGTTTACGCGAGACGTAAACAGGAAAATTTCTGACGTAGATATCGCTGTGCGCTTGGCGCCAGCTCAGGCAGAAAGAAGGTGACTATAGCGCCGAATGCCAGTGCTGTTCGCCGGCAAAACGGGAAAAAGTGAGGGATACTGCGGGGTGATTTAAAATATACATCCTGAACTGATTGTCCATAAAATTACAATTATCCGCGGTGTTGCTTCTCGTCCGGTGCGGATGAAAATTGTCCTCAGTAGTTAAACACAGGTAGATTTGTAGCATAGTGCTACATTTAATTCAAAGACTTTGCAATTCTTTACGCCGCGGTTTTTCTTCAATGCGTTTGTTCTGCAAAAAAGCGTCATTATGCTAATGTAACGCAACCTGTTAATAGGCAAGGAAGTTTGAGGTCGGGATCCTATGGCTAAACCCATTATTACACTTAACGGATTAAAGATGGTCATCATGTTGGGCATGCTGGTGATCATCCTTACCGGCATTCGCTTTGCGGCGGACATAATCGTCCCGTTTATCCTGGCGCTTTTTCTGGCGGTGATCATCAATCCTCTGGTCCAACTACTGGTCCGCTGCCGGGTACCGCGCGTGCTGGCGATCTCGCTACTGATTGGCCTGATTGTTATGTTAGCCATTGTGCTGCTGGCCTCGCTGGGGACCTCGCTCAACGAGCTGGCACGCACCCTGCCGCAGTATCGCAACTATCTCTATGAGCCGATGCAAACCATCGCGCCCTGGCTGCAGCGTATGGGATTCACCGTTTCGGTGGTCGAGCTCAATAAGTACATCGACCCTAACGCCGTAATGACCCTGGTCACCAGCCTGCTCACTCAGCTGTCGAACGCCATGTCCTCCATTTTTCTGCTGCTGCTGACGGTGGTGTTTATGCTGCTGGAGGTGCCGCAGCTTCCCGCTAAGCTGCAGCAGTTAATGTCCAGACCAGTAGAAGGCATGGGCGCCATCCAGCGGGCCATCGACAGCGTATCGCATTATCTGGTGCTGAAAACTGCGATAAGCCTGATCACCGGCCTGGTGGTCTGGGGCATGCTGGTGCTGCTGGATGTGCGCTTCGCCTTTATGTGGGGGCTACTGGCCTTCGCGCTGAACTATATTCCCAATATCGGTTCCGTGCTGGCGGCCATTCCGCCGATCCTGCAGGTGCTGGTGTTCGGTGGTCTGTACGAGGCGCTGGTAGTGCTGGCCGGCTACCTGATCGTCAACCTGGTATTCGGCAATATTCTCGAACCTCGTATCATGGGGCGCGGGCTGGGCCTCTCGACGCTGGTGGTATTCCTGTCCTTAATCTTCTGGGGATGGTTGCTGGGTCCGGTTGGCATGCTGCTCTCGGTGCCGTTGACGATTATCGTCAAAATTGCCCTCGAGCAGACCAGCGGCGGGCAGAGTATCGCTTTCTTATTAAGCGATGTCAGTAAACAGTAGTCCTTCCGCAGGCCGGCGCTTCGCCGGCCTGCTCCCTGCCCTACACTCTCTCCGTAGACCACTACGCCTTATGTATTATTGATCCGCATCACAAACGTTGCGGCGGAATCGTTACTCTGATGCTAACGATCGGCCACCGCGCTTAATTGATGCTCATAGCCTCGCGTCGCACACTAATCTCCACCAGGACAAACAAAACGATTTGTCGAATCAGGAGGTTATTAATGAATGCCGAACAAACGACGGGGCGGGTCTGGAACCGTCGCCGAACGGAAAAACAGCGGCGGCTGGCCGAGGCGAACATGCCAGGTAAGGTCATCCCGACTGACCAGTTGGTCAGCGTACTGGAAAACCTGCTCGCCCCCGGCGACCGGGTTGTGCTGGAAGGCAACAACCAGAAACAGGCCGATTTCCTCTCGCGCATGCTGGCGGAAGTTAATCCGCAAAAAATCCACGACCTGCATATGATTATGCCCAGCGTCGGGCGCAGCGAGCATCTGGACCTGTTTGAAAAAGGTATTGCCCGCAAGCTGGATTTCTCTTTCTCCGGCACCCAGAGCCTGCGCATTTCGCAACTACTGGAAGATGGCCTGCTCGAAATCGGCGCCATCCACACCTATATCGAACTCTACTCGCGCCTGTACGTCGATCTGTCGCCAAACGTCGCGCTGATTGCCGGCTATAAAGCTGACCGCAAAGGCAACCTGTATACCGGACCGAGTACCGAAGATACCCCGGCGCTGGTGGAAGCCGCCGCCTTCCACGACGGCATTGTGATAGCCCAGGTCAACGAACTGGTGGACGACGAATGCGATCTGCCGCGCGTCGATATCCCCGGCTCGTGGATCGATTACGTGGTGGTTGCCGACAAGCCGTTCTTTATCGAACCGCTCTTCACCCGCGATCCGCGCCTGATTAAGCAAGAACACATACTGATGGCGATGATGGCGATCAAGGGCATCTATGCGGAACATCAGGTGCAGTCGCTTAACCACGGTATCGGCTTTAATACCGCCGCCATCGAGTTGCTGTTGCCGACCTATGGCGAGCAGCTCGGCCTGAAAGGCAAAATCTGTAAACACTGGACCCTGAATCCGCATCCAACCTTAATCCCGGCCATCGAGAGCGGCTGGGTGGAGAGCGTGCACTGCTTCGGCGGCGAACTGGGGATGGAAGAGTACATCCGCGCCCGCCCGGATATCTTCTTTACCGGCCCGGATGGCTCGATGCGCTCTAACCGCGCCTTCTGCCAGCTGGCGGGCCAGTACGCGGTAGATATGTTCATTGGTTCAACCCTGCAGGTGGATGGTCTGGCTAACTCCTCGACCGTCACCCGCGGCCGTCTTTCCGGCTTCGGCGGCGCGCCGAACATGGGCCACGACCCGCACGGTCGCCGCCACGCCACCCCGGCATGGCTCAATATGATCACCGAGCCGGACCCGATGCAACGCGGTAAAAAGCTGGTGGTGCAGATGGTCGAAACCTTCCAGGCCGGCGTGAAACCAACCTTCGTTGAGACGCTGGATGCAGTTGAGGTGGCGAAAACCTCCGGCATGCCGCTGGCGCCGGTAATGATTTATGGTGATGACGTCACCCACGTCCTGACCGAAGAGGGTATCGCCTACCTGTACCGTGCGGAGAGCCTTGAAGAGCGCCGGGCGATGGTCGCCGCGGTGGCCGGGATCACCGATATCGGCCTTGGTGTGGACGCCAAACGCGTCGCCGCGCTGCGCCAGAGCGGCAAAGTGGTCTACCCGGAAGATCTCGGGATTCGCCGCAGCGATGCCACCCGCTCCCTGCTGGCCGCCGGCAGCGTCGCCGACCTGGTGGAGTGGTCCGACGGACTGTACAACCCACCGGCAAAATTCCGGAGCTGGTAATGAAAAATCTCTCCCCCCTGCACGCAGAAAGCCGCGTCAGCTGGCTGGCGCATACCGCCAGCGCCTGTCTGATTGACGAAGCCCGCCTGAGCCCGAAACCGGGTCTGGTGGATAGCCGCGGCAACGGCGCGCATCAGGACCTGAATCTGGCGCTGATGGAGCGCTCCGCCCGCAGCCTGCAGCCGACCTTTCACGCGCTGGCCGAGCAAAGCTGGCGTCGCCCGGCGGACATCGCCCTGCGCGAAACCGTCGGCCGCCTTGGCCGCGAAGGCGAAGCGCAGATGATGCTGGCGACGGGTGGGGTTAACACCCACCGCGGCGCTATCTGGGCGCTAGGCCTGCTGGTCAGCGCGGTGGCGATGTTGGGTGGAGAGGGTCAGTCACAGGCGATCGCCGACGCCGCCGCCGCCCTCGCCCGCCTGCCCGACGGCTTCGCGCCGAAAAGCTTTAGTAAAGGGCTTCGCGCCAGCCGCCGCTGGCAGGTGCCAGGCGCCCGCGAGGAAGCGCAGTGTGGTTTCCCGCATATCACCCGCCTGGCGCTGCCGCAACTGCAGCACAGCCGGGCGCGAGGCGCCAGTGAGCCGCAGGCGCAGCTTGATGCGCTGATGGCCATCATGACCTCGCTGAGCGATACCTGCGTGCTGTCGCGCGCCGGTATGGCCGGGCTGCAGGCCATGCAGCAAGGCGCTTGTGAGGTGCTGGCGGCTGGCGGTTGCGCCAGTTTCGCCGGGCGCGCCGCCCTGGCCCGCCTGGACGCAATCATGCTGGCGCTAAACGCCTCGCCGGGAGGCGCCGCCGATCTCCTTGCCGCCACCCTGTTTCTCGACAGAGTTGCCGGCTAACGCATTCAGAGGATGTTATGGAACAGATTACATTGTCATTTCCTGCCAGCCGCGCCCTGAGCGGCCGAGCGCTGGCAGGAGTCGTGGGTTCAGGCGATATGGAAGTACTTTATACCGCCGCACAGAGCGCCACGCTCAACGTACAGATCACCACCTCAGTGGATAACAGCCAGGCGCGCTGGCAGGCGCTGTTCGACAGGTTGAACCTGATCAACGGCCTGCCCGCCGGGCAGTTGATTATCCACGACTTCGGCGCCACGCCGGGCGTCGCCCGTATTCGTATTGAACAGGTTTTTGAGGAGGCCGCTCATGCGTAACGATCGCAGCTTTATCGAACTGCGCGCTCGCGAACGCGCCCACGCCCTGCTGGACGACGGCAGCTACCGCGAACTGCTGGATCCGTTTGACGGTATTATGTCGCCGTGGCTCGGCGCCCAGGGCATCGTCCCGCAATCCGATGACGGTATGGTGGTCGCCAAAGGCACGATCAACGGCCAGCCTGCGGTGGTGATTGCCATCGAGGGCACCTTCCAGGGAGGCAGTATGGGCGAAGTGTCCGGCGCCAAAATGGCCGCCGCGCTGGAGCTGGCGGCGGAAGATAACCGCAACGGTATCCCGACGCAGGCGGTGCTGTGCCTCGAAACCGGCGGCGTACGTCTGCAGGAGGCCAACCTCGGTCTGGCCGCCATCGCTGATATTCACGCGGCGATTGTCGATCTGCGCCGCTACACGCCGGTAGTCGGCATCATCGCCGGCACCGTCGGCTGCTTTGGCGGTATGTCTATCGCCGCCGCGCTGTGCAGCTATCTCATTGTCACTCGTGAAGCCCGTCTCGGCCTCAACGGCCCGCAGGTTATCGAGCAGGAAGCCGGCATTGAAGAGTACGACTCCCGCAACCGGCCGTTTATCTGGAGCATGACCGGCGGCGAAATTCGCGCCGCCAGCGGACTGGTCGACGCGCTGGTTAACGATGGCGTTAACGCCGTTAAAACCGCAATGAATGAGGCGATCGCCAAAGGCGTACCGGTACAGCACCGCAGCGACAACTATGACGATTATCTGCGTCGCTTGAGCCAGTTCGACACCCGCCAGCAGGCGGATACCGCGCAGATTAAACAGCTTTTTGCCCGGGAGGATAAATAATGAGTCAGTTCCCAAACCGCGCCGCGCTGTGGCTGAACAAACTGGCGCCCGACGCGCCGCTGATGAGCGGCCTGTGCCCTTCCGTCCAGGTGGCAGACGGCCAGATTAATGGCGAAAACGTGCGTTTTATCGCCGTGGTCCCGGATGCTAACAACCACTACCCGCGCGCCGCCGGCGGCGAAGTTGGCCTGCTGGAAGGCTGGACGCTGGCGAAAGTGGTTAATGAAACCATTGCCGCCGACGCCGACCAGCCAGTCAAACGGCCGATCGTCGCCGTGATCGATGTGCCAAGCCAGGCCTATGGCCGCCGCGAAGAAGCTTTCGGCATTCACCAGGCGCTGGCCGGGGCGGCTGGCGCTTATGCCAAAGCCCGTTTGGCCGGCCACCCGGTAATTGGCCTGATCGTCGGCAAAGCGATGTCCGGGGCGTTTCTGGCCCACGGCTACCAGGCCAACCGCCTGATCGCCTTTAACGATAGCGGCGTGCTGGTCCACGCGATGGGTAAAGCGTCGGCGGCGCGCATTACGCTGCGTACCGTAGAGGCGCTGGAGAAACTGGCGGCTACCATTCCGCCAATGGCCTACGACGTCAGCAACTATGCGACGCTCGGCCTGCTCTCCGCCCTGCTGGATATTAATAATCCGGATGCCCCTGACGATCACGATCTGTCGTTGGTCAGCAACACGCTGCGCGACGCCATCGCTGATGCGCGCACCGATGCCTCACTGAAGTGCCGCCTGGGTGCGGAAAACCGCCGCAGCTCGCAACTGGTTCGCGATCGCATGCGCGCCAGCTGGTAAGACGTTCGTACGTAAGTAGTAGAAGAAAACCTGCCGGAAGCCGTCCCCCGGAGCGCGTAATAACCGCGCCGGGTAGGGACGGCTTTTAGAAAAAATAACAATCGCGCCAGTACTCTATCTTATTTACAGGTGATTTATGACTTATGTGATTATTCATGCTCTTGCCCCGATTTTCGTCATTATGCTGCTGGGCTTCTGGGCCGGTAAGGCCGGGATGGTAGATAACAAAAACGTCTCGCTGCTTAATATTTTTGTAATGGATTTTGCCTTACCCGCCACGCTGTTTAGCGCGACGGTACAAACGCCGTGGGCCGGTATCGTCGCCCAGTCGCCGTTGGTGCTGGTGTTGACCGGCGCGATGTGGATCACCTATGCCGCGATCTACTTCCTCGCCACCAGCGTGTTCAAACGCACGCCGCAGGATGCCGCGGTGCTGACCCTCACCGTCGCCCTGCCAAACTATGCCGCGTTAGGTCTGCCGATCCTAGGCAGCGTGCTGGGTGAAGGCGCGTCAACCTCGCTGTCGGTGGCGGTCTCTATCGCCTGCGGCTCGGTACTGATGACCCCGTTCTGCCTGCTGATTCTGGAGCGTGAAAAAGCCCGCGCCGCGGGTGAAAACAGCGGTTCTACGCTGGCGATGCTGCCGGTGCTGATGTGGCGTTCGGTGAAAAAACCGATCGTCTGGGGCCCGCTGCTTGGGGTGGTGCTTTCCGCGATCGGCATTAAAATGCCGGACCTGCTGCTGGCGTCGATCAAACCGCTGGGCCTGGCTGCCACCGCCGCCGCGCTGTTTCTCACCGGGGTGATCCTGTCGGCGCGTAAACTGCAGCTCAATGCGCTGATCGCTACATCAACCATCGTGAAACTGCTGGTGCAGCCGTTTATTGCCTGGGGTCTGGTGATGTTACTTGGGTTGCACGGTTCCATTGCCATTACCGCGATCCTGATGATAGCCCTGGCCGCCGGCTTCTTCGGCGTGGTCTTCGGCAACCGCTTCGGCGTCCAGTCTCCGGATGCTGAAGCCGTGCTGCTGTTGAGCTCGGTTCTGTGTATCCTGTCGCTACCGCTGTTTATCTCTTTGACTTCAGGACTGTAAACCATGTCAGCAACGCCGCGTCCCCATGATCTAGTTTGGTTAAACCGCGCCAGCGCCCTGGAAGATATTGCCGAGCCGTGGGTGGCTCAGCAGTGGCGAGCCGCGCTGCCGGTGGTGGTGAGGCGCGACGTTGACGACCAGGCCCGCGTCCCGGTTGGGGTGCGGGGCATGAAGCGCGAGCAGCGCGCCGCCGGCTGGGTACAGGCGCGCAATATCGTGCGCAGCGTCACCCCGGAGATGCTTGTCGAGCGCGAAGCATTACTCTGCTCGCCGTTTGTCTCGCAGCCGCCGGTCCAGGGGGCTATCGCCCTCACCTTACACCGCTGGCCCTGGGGCTGGGGCGTCACCGGCAGTACCGGCTACGCGCTGGCAACCGAGATCCCGGTGCTGCATGCGGCCAGCGATCTGGATCTGCTGATCCGCGCGCCACAGCCGCTGGACCGCGAGGCGCTGCTGGAATGGCAAACCCGGGTGGCCCAACTCCCATGCCGCGCTGATACCCAGGTCGAAACGCCGTACGGCGCCTTCGCCCTTAATGAATGGCTGCGCGACGGGCGCGCGCTGCTGAAAACGTCCCGCGGCGCGCGCTTAACCGCGACGCCGTGGCACAGGGAGGAATAATGAAGATTTTATTTACCTTTCCCGGTCAGGGCGGCCAGCGTCCCGGCATGCTGGCGATGATCCCCGATCGCGAGGCGATCCTCACCCAGGCGCGCGCCGTGCTGGGGGATGAAGTCGATACCCTCGATAGCGCCGACGCGCTACAACACACCCGTGCGGTCCAGCTCTGTCTGCTGATCGCCGGGGTAGCCTGGGCGCGCGAGCTACAGCGTCAGGGCGTGGATCCGCAGATGGTCAGCGGCCTGTCCATCGGCGCGTTTCCGGCCGCGGTGATTGCCGGCGCGCTCGATTTCGCCAGCGCGTTGCGGCTGGTGGCCCTGCGCGGGGACTTAATGGAACAGGCGTATCCTGAAGGTTACGGACTGACGGCGATTATGGGCCTGACCCGCCCGCGGGTTGAGGCGCTGATGCAGGGCCACGAGGTTTATCTCGCCAACCTGAACGCCGAAACGCAGTTCGTGATTGCGGGCCGTGATGAGGCAATGGCCGAGGTGGCGCAGCTGGCGCTGCGGGCTGGCGCCAGTAAAGCCCAGCGGCTGGCGGTCAGCGTGCCGTCGCACTGCGCGCTGCTGGATAAACCCGCCGCTGAGCTGGCGAAAGCTTTTGCCGGCGCCAGCTTAAGGCGCCCACGGTGCGCCTATTTAAGCGGCTCGACGGCGCGCGTGCTATGGGATCCGCAGCGGATCGCCGACGATCTGGCGATGAACATGGCGCGCCCGGTCCACTGGCAGGAGGCGATGGTCGCCGCCGATGAGCGCGATGCGCGCTTAGCCATTGAGATGCCCCCCGGCGGGGTACTCACCTGCCTGACCCGCCAGGCGGGCTGGCGCGGGGAGACCATTGCGCTGGAGCGCAGCGGCCTGGACGTCGCCCGCCATCTGGCGCAGCGGCTTAGCGATTAATACTGCGGGCGTACATCCGTCCTTCCGCCGCCAGCGCCAGCAGGTCGGCATCGCGTTCGCGATGGTGCGAATAGACGATAGAGATCAGCTGGCGCATCTGGTAGGGTTCCGCCAGCTTTAGCAGCTGTACATCCTTCTCATACACTTTCTTCATCCGCCCCGGCAGCAGGGCAAAACCGACGCCAGCCTGCACCAGGCTTATCATCGAAAAGATATCATTCACCCGGGTGACGATCTCCGGCTCGAAGCCGGCGATATGGAATGCTTCCCGGAATCCGGCATAGGTGGCGAACCCCTCCGCCAGCGAAACAAACTTGCGGTCGGCGTAATCGCGCAGATCGGCGAGCCGTGAGGCATCCAGCCGTTCGGTCGCCGGGGCGGCGAGAAAAATATCGTCCTCAAACAGCGGCACCACGTCGAAAGCGGTATTATTGAACTCCCCTTCGTTGGTGGCGATCAGGATGGCATCGAGGGCATCGTCTTCCAGCATATCCAGCAGCATCTGATTTGAACCCATCGTCAGGTCCAGCTCCAGCTCCGGGCGACGCAGCTTCATCCCCATAATGATGCGCGGAACGGTTTCCAGGGTCAGAGAATAGAGGGTACCGATGCGCAACCGCCCCTGACCGACGCCTGCAACCTTGCGCGTCGCCTCGAGCCCGCGGTTCATCAGACTTATCACATCCTGGCAGTATTCAAGCAGCGTCCACGCCGCCTGCAGCGGCAGCAGGTTGCGCCCTTTATGGACAAACAGCGGGCAGCCCACCCCCTCTTCCAGTGTATGCAGCGCGCGGTGAACGCTGACGCTGCTGAGTTTCATCGCTTCGGCGGTTCTGGCGATATTGCCCTTCGCCATAAACATCATAAAGACCGACAGCTTGCGGAAGGTGATCTCCTGGTTAATATCCTCTTGCATGGCCCTTCCACACTCCTGGTTTAATTTTCTTATTTCAATTCAAACCAGTATATCTTTTATGACGCCAAAGTTGCAGGCAGCGCGCGGCCTCAGCCGGTAAATAACGCAAAAAAGGGAAGACCATGGTCTTCCCTTTTGTTCACTGTCGAGTTTGCTTTTACAGCGCCATATCGTGCTGCGGCGAGGCCTCGCGCGGCGTCTCTGCCGGCTTGGCGGTCGCGGTAGGCGCAGCCGCTGGCATCTGGATCACCGGCGGTTTCGTCAGCTGCAGGGTCGCAGCGGTGTCATCCCAAACCTGCTGGGTCAGCGCCACGTTACCGTTCAGCTTCTGGCCGTAGCTCGGCACAATAGCGTGAATGCGGCTCTGCCACTCCGGCGAGTTAAACTGCTGCGGGAACATCTGCTTGAGCACGTTCAGGGTGATCGGCGCGGCGGTGGAAGCCCCCGGCGAAGCGCCGAGCAGCGCGGAAATGGTTTTCTGCTGATCGACCACCACTTCGGTACCGAGCTTCAGCACGCCGCCCTTCTCTGCGTCTTTCTTGATGATCTGTACGCGCTGGCCGGCCTGGATCAGTTTCCAGTCTTCTTTACGCGCGTCCGGGTAGTACTCTTTCAGCGCAGCGAAACGGTCATCATCGCTGAGCATCACCTGGCTAACCAGGTATTTCACCAGATCGAAGTTGTCGAGACCGACGTGGGTCATCGGCAGCACGTTATTGGTGGTGGTAGTGCTGAGCAGATCGAAGAACGAACCATTTTTCAGGAACTTGGTCGAGAAGGTGGCGAATGGCCCGAACAGCACCACGCGCTTACCGTCGAGGTAACGAGCGTCAAGGTGCGGCACCGACATCGGCGGCGCGCCGACTGAAGCTTGGCCATACACTTTCTCCAGGTGCTGCGCAGTGACCGCCGGGTTCTCGGTCATCAGGAACGAGCCGCCCACCGGGAAGCCGGCATAGTTGTCCGCTTCCGGAATACCGGTTTTTTGCAGCAGCTTCAACGCGCCGCCGCCGGCGCCGATAAAGACGTATTTGGCGTCAATAGTCTGCGCTTCCCCGCTCTGCACATTCTTAATCGTTACGTGCCAGGAATTGTCGGCATTACGTTTGAAATCCGTTACCTCAGAGGAGGTCTGCAGGGTGAAGTGGTTATTTTTCTTCAGGCTGCCGATCAGCTGGCGAGTGATTTCGCCGTAGTTGACATCGGTACCCACCGGCGTCCAGGTGGCTGCCACTTTCTGCTGCGGATCGCGGCCTTCCATCACCAGCGGCGCCCACTGTTTAATTTGCGCGTGATCGGTGGAGAATTTCATCCCCTGGAATAAGGTGGTCTGCTGCAGCGCGTTATAACGCTTCTGCAGATAATCCACATTATCACCCCAGACGAAGCTCATATGCGGCGTGGAATTAATAAACGAGTGCGGATCGTGCAAAATACCGCGTTTCACCTGTGCCGACCAGAACTGACGGGAAATCATAAATTGCTCGTTAATATCGAGCGCTTTGCTGACGTCAATCGACCCGTCCGCCCGCTCCGGCGTATAGTTCAGCTCCATATTCGCCGAGTGGCCAGTACCGGCATTATTCCAGCCGTTGGAAGACTCCAGCGCCACGCCGTCCAGTTTCTCCACCATGGTCAGATCCCAGTCCGGCTGCAGCGCCTGCAGCCAGGTGCCGAGCGAGGCGCTCATGATCCCGCCGCCAATCAGCAGGAAGTCGGTTTTTTTCGAGGTATCCGCTTCAGCATGCGTCGCCGCGCTGACGAACATCGCTAATGCGGTTAAGGAAATAATCGTTTTTTTCATTGCAGGCATAATAGAATTATCACGTAGCACACGGTCATAAGAGGCAGCATATTAACGCACTTTTACTTTATTTTAAAATATCATTTACACTCTCGCATTTTAAACCAAACAGTTATTTAACTTAAAAAATCAATTTTAAAAACAGAGCGAAGACGGATAAAAAAAATAAGGTCGAAAATTCAATATCTATTGCCGGGTAAAATAAAAGATAAGAATTTCTTTAATTACAAAAGTCCAGGCGCGCATGCTCATCGCGCGCCTGGCAGAGAAGGGATTACTGGGCGGGAGTGACAGCGCTACGCTGGGCTTCACGCAGGGCGAGACGCAGATGATCGTGATGTTTGGTTAGCAGCTCCCGCGCGTGCCAGGCGTCAAGCCCGCTGAGCAGCATCAGGATCGCGGTGCGGCAGTGCTGATGACAGCTGGCCAGGGCAGCCTTTGCTTCACTGCGCGTGCAATCGGTGGCCGCCATCACAATCGCTATCTGCCGCTCCGCCCAGTGCGAATTGTCAGCCTGCACGTCCACCCGCAAATTGCTGTACACCCGACCGTCACGGATGGCGAGTCCGGTTGTCAGCATATTGACGATCTGCCTCTGGGCCAACTGAGCCTTCGGATTGGCTAACCCCGCCACCGCCTCCGGCCCGGTCTGCGGAGCAATAATGATATCCGCCAGCTGCGCCGCCTCGCTGGTCGGCTGCTGGGTGATGACCGCTATCGGGGCGCCCAGCGACCAGGCGTGGCGCATCGCCCCCCACACCCATGGCGTCTTGCCGCTGACGGTCAGCGCCAGCAGCATATCGCGGTTGCTGAAGTCCAGCGACTGCAGCTCAAAGGCGCCCAGGTCATAATTATTCGCCTCAGTCTCCCGCTCGGCCATCGCCGTCGTCTGCCCACCGGCAATCAGCCCCACCAGCGCGTGTTTACCTTCCGGCGAATAGTCGCTGACCGCCTCAATGGCCGTCCGGCCCGAAGCGCCGGCGCCAATAATGACCAGGCGCCCTCCCCGGCTTATCGTCGCGGTGGCGATATCAATCAGCCGGGCGATATCCGGCAGACAGGCGCCGACCGCCTCCGATATCTGCTTATCATCCTGATGCAGCATCGCCAGCATATCGGCGGTGGCGAGGCGATCGATGTGGGTGGTCTCCCGGTGACGACGAGCCTGCATTGACGCGGTTAGCGAACTGCTCATAACAACCTCCATTTACGACAGAAAAAGCGCATCTCGGCAAAATCAGCGGCCTGATGCATATCCTTATATTCATCAGGACTATTTAACCTCTGCCGCCACTATAAGTGGAATGTTCTGCGCTTTACCGCCGTCGGGGTCACAGTTTACCGTCCCCAACGCGCGTTTACGGGTGATTGTCGGTTATCTGAGCAATTCTGTCTGAGGTCTCATCTTCACCACCCACCTGCATAGCCAGCCAGAAGGATTGCTGGCAAAGGTTATAAAACTGTTTGCGCATCGGGTTGATCTCCTGGCCGGCGGCGTCGATAACCTGCCAGTCAATCCAGCACTCCGGGCAGGATGCGCTATCCTGCTGCGCGATCTCGAGCTCATAGCGGCGCTGGATCACCACCCCGCTGCGATGCCGCCAGCGGGCGATCTCCCACTCTGCTTCCGCTTCATTATCCTGTTCACGATGCTGCGCCAGACGTTCAACGTGCCGCTGCCGGAGGATATCCCGGACCAGAGAAGCCAGTTCCATAGTGTCTCCCTTAAGCCTGTGGCGAAAAGCCGCAGTGTACCGCGCGGTGGAGGAGTCTGCCGTAGCAAAAGCGGCCTTTTGCTTTGATTACACGGCTTTATGTATGCCGCGCTATCGGCGATAATAATCTTTCACTGAATCTACCCGGGGTCGTCATGAAGGCTTCAGAGCACCCGCCTCGCGTTCGCCAACGCGCCTTACCGTTAAAGCTGAGCACCGCCGTGTCCTTGATGATCGGCAGCGTCATCGGCGCCGTGCTGCTGCTGGTGTATGCCTTGTGGTATATGCAGATCAGCAACGCCACCCGCGACGGTCTGAAAGAGACCGCGCTGGCGGTGGCGCGCACCATGGCCGATATGCCGCAGGTGAAGCGCGGACTGGAGGCGCCCCCGCAGCAGCAGATCATTCAGCCGCTGGCGCAGGCCATTACCCGCCGCAACGACCTGTTGTACGCTATCGTCACCGATATGCAGGGTATTCGCTATTCGCATCCGGACAGCTCAATCATCGGCAAACCGTTCATCGGCCACGATATTCAGCCAACGCTGCAGGGAAAAGAGAATGTCGCCATCAACCACGGGGTGCTGGCCCCGGCGCTACGGGTGTTTACGCCGGTGTTCAACGAACGGCATCAGCAAATCGGCGTGGTGGTGGTCGGCATTTCACTGAGTAAAGTGGACGAACAGATCGCCAACAGCCGTTGGGACGTGCTGCTGACCATCCTGTTCAGCGCGCTGGTCTGCGCGCTGGGCACCTGGAGCCTGGTTCGCGGCCTGAAGCGCGTACTGCTGGGGCTGGAGCCGCACGAAATATCCACCCAGTTTCAGCAGCGTCAGGCCATGCTTCACGCCCTCAAGGAGGGGGTGGTGGCGGTCGATGCCCATGGCGAGGTAAATCTCATCAACCCCGCGGCGGAAGAGATCCTCTTTTCCGGCCCGGATAAGACTCTCGTTCACAGCCCCCTGCTCGACGATCTGCAGACCGTACTGCAGAGCGGCGAGCCAATGTACGACCGCGAACTGGGTTGCAATGGTCTGCTGCTGATCGGCAATACAGTGCCCATTCGCAGCCAGGGTGCGGTGGTCGGCGCCATCTGTACCTTCCGCGATAAAACTGAGGTCAGCCAATTGCTGCAGCGACTGGACGGCATGATGAGCTATGTGGATGCCCTGCGCACCACCTCCCATGAGTTTATGAATAAACTGCACGTGATCCTCGGTCTGCTGAATATGAAAAGCTACGGCAAACTCGAGGAATACGTGCTGCAGACCGCCCACCGCTACCAGGCGGACATCGGCGACATTCAACATCGCATTAAATCCCCGGTGGTGGCCGGCTTCCTGATAAGTAAAATTCAGCGCGCCACAGAGTGCGGCTTTACCCTGACGCTGGCGGAGGAGAGCCTGGTGCCGGATTGTCCGAAC
Source organism: Klebsiella sp. 64 (assembly GCF_018223915.1). Classification (NCBI taxonomy): domain Bacteria; kingdom Pseudomonadati; phylum Pseudomonadota; class Gammaproteobacteria; order Enterobacterales; family Enterobacteriaceae; genus Klebsiella; species Klebsiella sp. 64. The sequence goes on along the minus strand of NZ_JAGRQZ010000001.1, from coordinate 304,849 downwards.
GAGAAACAGGTCACGGTGCTGGTGACGGTGCTGGGCAACCTTATTGAGAACGCGCTGGACGCCATGAGCGGCCAGGCGGAGGGTGAGATCGGCCTGCTGCTGCACTACCAGGACGGCTGGCTAAGCGGTGAAGTGAGCGACGATGGGCCGGGGATCCCGGAGAACAACATCGACGCTATCTTTAACAAAGGCTTCTCCACCAAAGGCGAGAATCGCGGCGTCGGGCTGTTTCTTGCTAACCAGCAGTTGCGCGAGCTCGGCGGCACCCTCGCCGTCGAATCGGAACCCGGCGTATTTACCCAATTTTTTGTTCATCTCCCCTGGGATAGTAAAAGGAAACCTGCGTGATAAATGTTTTAATTGTTGACGATGATGCCATGGTGGCCGAACTGAATCGCCTGTACGTGGCAAGGGTTCCCGGCTTTCGTTGCAGCGGGAGCGCTTCGACGCTCAGTCAGGCCCAGGAGATGATTAACGATCCGCAGCAGGAGATCGATCTGGTGCTGCTGGATGTCTACATGCAGCAGGACAGCGGGCTCGATCTCCTGCCGACCATCCGCGAGTCGGGTCGCGCCATCGACGTTATCATGATTACCTCGGCGGCGGATGCCGCCACGGTACAGACCGCGATGCATTACGGGGTGGTCGATTACCTGATCAAACCTTTCCAGTTTCCGCGCTTTGAAGAGGCGCTCACCACCTGGCGGGAGAAGCGCAAGCTGATAACCGGCCAGCCCTATTACGAACAGGCCGATGTCGACCGCCTGCTGCACGGCGGCGCGCCGGAGGCCAGCGACGCGCGCAAGCTGCCTAAAGGGTTAACCGCGCAAACGCTGCGCACACTCTGCCAGTGGATTGACGCCCATCCGGATGTCGAATTCTCTACCGATGAGCTGGCGGCGGCGGTGAATATCTCCCGCGTTTCCTGCCGCAAATATCTGATTTGGCTGGCGCAGATCAATATTCTCTATACCACTATCCACTACGGCGCTACCGGGCGGCCGGTCTATCGCTACCGCCTGGTCGCCGAACAGTACAGTTTGCTTAAGCAGTACAGTCAATAACCCGATAGCCGCTGTCCAGCGGCGCAAAACGCAGCCGCTGCGGCGATGAGAGAATAATGTCGCGATTTTTGGTAACGAAAATCGCGTCGATATCCTGCCGCTGACGCAGCGCTGCGCAGCCCTTCTCCACGCCGAGGCCGAACAGCAGCGTGGTCCAGATGTCGCCGTCTAAAGAATCCGCGGAAATGACCGTCACGCTGTCGAGTTCGTTGTCCAGCGGATAACCGCTGCGCGGGTCGAGAATATGGTGCCAGCGTTTGCCATCCTGTTCGAAATAGCGCTCGTAGGTCCCGGAGGTGACTACCGATTGCCCGTTGACCGTCAGGGAACCGATCAGCGCCTGCGCGTCGGCAAATGGTTTTTTCAGGCCAATGGCCCATTCGCCGAGGGTATGCACATTGCCGCCGAGGTTGATCAGCGCCTTCTCCACCTGCTGCTGACGGAGATAATCGCGCACGCGGTCAGCGATATAACCTTTGGCGATCGCCCCGAGATCCAGCTCCATCCCCGGCTGTTGGAGAAACACGCTGCAGGTTGCCTCATCGAGGATCACCTCCTGTGGGCGGGTCAGCGCCAGTCGGGCTCTGATATCAGCCGCGTCAGGCACGCTGTGCCCGTGAAAACCAATTCGCCACAGCTTCACCAGCGGGCCGATGGCGAGGTTAAAAGCGCTGTCGCGCACCATGCTGGCGGCTTTGGCGCACTGGATCAGCTGAAAGACCGGTCGGCTGACGGTGACCGGATGACGCCCGGCGGCATGGTTGATATCTATCACCTGCGACTCGGCGCGGTTAACGGTAAGCAGGTCTTCGTAGCGCTTGATAAGCTGGAAAACGCGGGAGGCCATCGCCTCATCGTGGGAACAGAGTTTGAGCAGGATGGGCGAGCCCATCAACACGGCGGAGTAGCTATAGACGCGGTTATCGGACATCGGGCTCTCCTTAGAAGGGGCAAGCCGGGCGGTGAAAGCGCCAACCCGGCAGGAGCAAGGTTACAGGTTATCCTCTGGCACGTTTCGCCGCCTGATGGCCCGCGAGGGTACCGAAGATAATGATATCCGCCACCGCATTACCGCCGATACGGTTGCCGCCGTGGATCCCGCCCACCACTTCACCGGCGGCGTAGGCGCCGCGAATCGGCTGCTGCGCCACATTCAGCACTTCGCCATCGGTATTAATGGTCACGCCGCCCATGGTGTGGTGCACGCCGGGGGCGATGCGAATGGCGTGGAACGGGCCTTCGTTAATCGGCGCGCGTAGCGCGGTGGTCCGGCCAAACTGTTCATCATGCTGTTTTTCCACCGCCCCGTTATAGCACTCGAGGGTGGCGAGGAAGGCATGGTAATCCATCCCCAGTTTCTCCGCCAGTTCCCGCGGTGAGCTGGCGCTGGTGACGAAGCCTTTGGCGATGTACTCGTCGGCAGCTTTGTTTTTCGCCCGCACATGCTCGTCGAAGACGATGTAAGCATAGTGTTCCGGCAGAGCGATAATCGCCGCCGAGACTTTATCGCGGGTCTCCATCTCGTTGAAGAAGCGGTTCCCCTGCTGGTTAACGAGAATAGCGCCGCCGCCGCGAATCGATTCGGAAATCAGATACGAGGTCTGCTGCTCGACGGTCGGGTGAATCTGAATTTCGCCCATGTCCACGGTGCCGGCGCCGATGCGTTCCAGCAACGCGATACCGCTCCCGGTAGCCCCTTTGTGGTTAGTGGTGACGAAGCCTTCAAGGTCAGGACGATACTTCACGACCATCGCGCTGTTAGCGCTGAAGCCGCCGGTGGCCACTACGATGCTTTTGGTCTGTACTTCAATGACCTCTTTTTCGTCGTTGATCAGACGTACACCGCTAACCTCATCCCCGCGCATCAGGATCTCTTCCACCGAGGTATCCAGCAGGACGTCAATACCGCGTTTGGTGATGTTGCGCACCAGGCCGCTAATCAGATAGCCGCCGACCGCTGACCCGTCGCGCGGACGGTGGGTACGGTCAATGCTCATCCCACCGGTGGTGGTAATATCGTTGAGCATAATGCCCCGGTCCGCCAGCCACTCAATGGCTTGCGGCGCGTTTTCAACGAAACGGCGCAGCAGCTGCGGGTTGTTTTTGTTGTGGCCGCCCTTCAGGGTTTCCTGATAGAACAGCTCTTTACTGTCTTCGATACCTTTCACGCGCTGGAAGCGGGTTTCCGCGGCGTTCATCCCGGCGGAAGCCTTGATGGTGTTCCCGCCGATGGTTGGCATTTTTTCAACGATCAGCACGCTGGCCCCTTCGTCGTGGGCCTGAATGGCTGCCGCCAGACCGGCGCCGCCGCTGCCGACTACCACCACATCATAGCTTTTCGGCGCGACGTCATTGCCGCCCTCTTCCGCCGCCAGCGCTTTACTCGATTTCAGCATCGCTTTGGCGACCGCTTTTTTCACCGCCTCGCTCTGGCTGGTGGCCCCGGAAATGGCATCGACGTGCGGGGTATTGGCGGTGAGAATACGTTCGCGGATCTCTTCGAAGCTGGTGGTGAATTCCACGGTCTGGACCGGGCTCGCCGCCAGTTCGATATCGGCAATATGGTCATTTTCGAGGCTGACGTTGATCACCAGCTCATTGGCGTCATCGTGGACGGTCTCAACAAACATCCCCGGTTTAAATTTGGCGTCGCCCATGCTCATGTCGCGGATCATCGCTTCCACCAGCGAGAAACGCCATAGCGGTTCCGGAATGTGCAGCGCTTCACGCTGGGTGCTGTCGATAAACAGCTCCAGCTCTTCGCCGGCTGCGATACGTGACGCCCAGTCCGGATAGGCGATGCAGGCGCGGCCTACCGCAATCAGGTCATAGCCGTGATCGAGGCCCTGCTCGGCATCGGCGGCGTTCACCACCCCGCCGACGCCCATCACCGGCACCTGGGCGAGGGTGTCAGAGCGCATCGCACAGTATTTCTCGATCAGCGGCGTCGGATCGCTGGTATCGACGATAGACGGACGCAGGGTCGCGCCCACCGAGAAGTGCAGATAATCGACACCGCGGGCGGCCAGCTTTTCCAGCAGATACATGGTGTCGTCAAAGCGGATCCCCGGGACCTCCATCTCCTCCGGCGAGAAGCGATAGCCGATGATAAAGGCATCGTCGGCGTACTGGCGGGCCATTTTGTGGGTAATATCCAGCACCGCCAGTGGGAAACGGGCGCGGTTGTCGCGGCTACCGCCCCACTCGTCATCGCGCTGGTTGGAGTTCGGCGAATAGAACTGCTGAATGAGATAGGTGTTGGCGCCGTGAATTTCGACCCCGTCGAAACCGGCGAGAATGGCGCGACGAACGCCGTCGCCAAACTTGGCGATCATCCCTTCCACTTCTTCTCCGCTCAGCGCCCGCGGCATGGCGGCGCCCTCACGCGGCGCGGCAATAGCGCTCGGCGCCACCGGCTGGCGCCCCCCGATCAGCTGCGGGTCGACCATACGGCCGCCGTGGTAAATCTGCAGAATCGCTTTTGAACCCTCGGCTTTGATCGCCTCAGCGATTTTCGCCAGGCCGGCAATTTTTTCATCATTATCAATGCCGATCGCGCCCGGGAAGGCCAGACCGTAGTCATCAATAAAGCAGCACTCGACAATAATGGTACCGATGCTTCCGGCGCGCGCGCGGTAGTACTCCACCAGCTCGCTGGTGACAGTACCATCGAAATAACCGGTGCAGGTGGTCATTGGCGCCATGAGCAAACGGTTTTTCAGCTCGGTACCATTTGGTAAAGTAAATGGCTGCAAAATACGTTCGTTACTGGTCATAAGTTACGCTCCAGATTTTAAAATATTAAAAGCTCAGAATGAGGTGACGGAATCATTAATGGTTTTGGTTTTTTAATTCCTGTTGTCATGCCAATAATATAGCGCGTTTTTTAATTACTAAACCAATTACGTTAGTTATAAAACTATTTAACCCCAGCAATAACATCGCTACCTCTATTGTATTATTAAAATAATAAATAGCATTTACATAATACAAATGCGTGATAACAATTAGGATACTTTTGTTAACATAAACAATGACAAGGAAACAACAAAAAATACAATAAAATCATAAAGATACTAAAACATAAAATAATTTCAGCATTTATTGTTCATTTTTCTTTTAACATCTATCGATATTTTCGCCAAAATAACACCTCATCATATAGGGTTATACTGATAATAAAAAAATAGTGAAATCACCGGCTTTTATTGATCTTGATCAATTGCAACGGCCATTGAAAGCGCAATATATAAATAACCAACAAATTTAATTTAACGCCTCATAAAACGCGTTAAATAAGCGCCCTGTCGATACTCAAAAACGCAAAATAAAAACTAAAGTAACTTTTGTAATTAAAGAAACCACTGAGCAAGACGCTGGCGTAAACGTTATTTTCAACAACTTGCAGATACTCATTATGAAAGAGAAAAAGACAACCATACCGCCTGCCGGTGCAGTCAAGCCAACGACTGCGAATAAAAAACCTCTCCTGATGATGGCGCTGCCGATTATCGTTGCCGTGCTGTTATTGTTCGTCCCGGTCCCCGAAGGCCTGCCGCCGTACGCCTGGCACTACTTCGCTATCTTTGTCGGGGTGATCGTCGGGTTGATTTTTGAACCGCTGCCCGGCGCCGTTATCGGTATCACCGGCGTGGTAGTTATTGCCCTGTGCAGCCAGTGGCTGCTGTTCAGCCCGGATCAGATGGCCGCGCCAGGCTTCAAAATGGCTGGCGCCTCCTTTAAGTGGGCGGTGAGCGGCTTCGGCAACTCCACCGTGTGGCTTATCTTCGGCGCGTTCATGTTCGCCGCCGGCTACGATAAAACGCAGTTCGGCCGCCGCCTGGCGCTGATTCTGGTGAAATATCTTGGCCGTCGCAGCCTGACGCTCGGCTACGCCATCACCTTCGCGGATCTGCTGCTGGCGCCGTTTACGCCATCTAACACCGCACGCAGCGGGGGGACTATCTACCCGATTATCGCTAACCTGCCGCCGCTGTACGGTTCAAAGCCAAACGATCCGAGCGCACGTAAAATCGGTTCCTATCTGATGTGGGTAGCGATCACCGCCGCCTGTATTACCAGCTCGATGTTCCTGTCGGCTCTGGCCCCGAACCTGCTGGCCCTGGCGCTGGTCAAAAGCATTGTTGGCATCAATATCTCTTGGGGCACCTGGTTCATCGCCTTCCTGCCGCTGGGTATCCTGCTGATTCTGGCTATGCCGCTGCTGGCCTACTGGTTCTACCCGCCGGAAGTGAAAGTCAATAACGAAGTGCCACTGTGGGCCGCGCGTGAACTGGAAAAACTGGGCAAACTGTCGCGCAATGAAATTCTGCTGCTGGTATTCGTCTGCTTCGCGCTGATGATGTGGATCTTCGCCGCCGACTGGATCGAACCGGCGCTGGCTGCCCTGCTGGTTATCGTGCTGATGCTGTGGACTGGCGTGCTCTCCTGGAGCGATATCACCAACAACAAAGCGGCATGGAACACCTTTGTCTGGTTCGCCACCCTGGTGGCACTGGCCGACGGCCTCTCCTCCACCGGCTTTATCGCCTGGCTGGGTAAAGAGGGCGGCGCGCTGATGAGCGGCATCTCCCCGGGGATGGCGACCATCGTCCTGCTGCTGGCGTTCTACCTGCTGCACTATTTGTTTGCCAGCACCACCGCGCACACCACCGCGCTGCTGCCGGCCATGCTGACCATTGCCTCGACTATCCCGGGAATGAATATGGAAGTGTTTGTCCTGCTGATGGTCACCTCGCTGGGCGTGATGGGGATCATCACCCCGTACGGTACTGGCCCAAGCCCAATCTACTACGGCAGCGGCTACCTGCCGACCAAAGATTACTGGCGCCTCGGCACCATCTTTGGCGCCATCTTCCTGGCCGCCCTGCTGCTGATTGGCTATCCGTGGATGTCCATGATGTTCTGATTCATAACCGCCGGGACTACCCCGGCGGTTTTTATCTTTATGGAGTAAGTGACTATGTCGACTAAACCGTTTGTTTATCAGGATCCGTTTCCGCTGGCGCACGACGATACGGAATACTATCTGCTCAGCAAAGAGCACGTCTCCGTCGCCGAATTTGACGGCCAGCAGGTCCTGAAAGTAGAGCCGCAGGCGCTGACCCTGCTCGCTCAGCAGGCCTTCCACGACGCCGCCTTTATGCTGCGCGTCTCCCATCAGCAACAGGTCGCCTCGATTTTGCTCGACCCGGAAGCCAGCGATAACGATAAATATGTCGCCCTGCAGTTCCTGCGCAACTCGGAAATTGCCGCCAAGGGCGTGCTGCCGACCTGCCAGGATACCGGCACCGCGATTATCATGGGGAAAAAAGGCCAGCGCGTCTGGACCGGCGGCGGCGATGAAGCCGCCCTGGCGCAGGGGGTGTACAACACCTATACCGAAGATAACCTGCGCTACTCACAGAACGCGCCGCTGGATATGTATAAAGAGGTTAACACCGGCACCAACCTGCCGGCGCAGATCGATCTCTACAGCGTCGACGGTGAAGAATATAAGTTCCTGTGCATGGCGAAAGGCGGCGGTTCCGCCAACAAAACCTATCTGTACCAGGAGACCAAGGCCCTGATCACCCCGGCGAAGCTGAAAAACTACCTCGTTGAGAAGATGCGCACTCTCGGCACCGCCGCCTGCCCGCCGTACCACATCGCGTTTGTGATCGGCGGCACCTCGGCGGAAGCGACGCTGAAGACCGTGAAACTGGCCTCGACCCGCTATTACGACGGTCTGCCGACCGAAGGTAACGAACACGGTCAGGCGTTCCGCGACGTGCAACTGGAGCAGGAGTTGCTGCAGGAAGCGCAGAACCTCGGCCTCGGCGCGCAGTTCGGCGGGAAATACTTCGCCCACGATATCCGGGTGATCCGCCTGCCGCGCCACGGCGCCTCCTGTCCGATCGGCATGGGTGTCTCCTGCTCCGCCGACCGCAATATCAAAGCCAAAATTAACCGCGACGGTATCTGGATCGAGAAGCTGGAGAGCAATCCGGGAAAATATATTCCTGAGCATCTGCGTCAGGCCGGCGAAGGCGAGGTGGTAAGCATCAACCTGAATCAGCCGATGAGCGAGATCCTGGCGCAGCTGTCGGCACATCCGGTCTCCACCCGCCTGAGCCTTAACGGCACCATTATCGTGGCCCGCGACATCGCCCACGCCAAGCTGAAGGAGCTTATCGACAACGGCGAGGCGCTGCCGCAGTACGTCAAAGATCACCCGATCTACTACGCGGGCCCGGCAAAAACGCCAGCCGGTTACGCTTCCGGCTCCCTCGGCCCAACCACTGCCGGCCGCATGGACTCTTACGTTGATCTGCTGCAGTCCCACGGCGCGAGCATGGTGATGCTGGCGAAAGGCAACCGCAGCCAGCAGGTGACCGATGCCTGCCATAAACACGGCGGCTTCTACCTTGGAAGCATCGGCGGCCCGGCGGCAGTGCTCGCCCAGCAGAGTATCAAGAGCCTCGAGTGCGTGGCCTATCCGGAACTGGGGATGGAAGCTATCTGGAAAATCGAAGTGGAAGATTTTCCGGCGTTTATCCTCGTCGATGATAAAGGCAACGACTTCTTCCAGCAGATCCAGAATAAGCAGTGCGCGGGCTGTAAACAGCACGGCTAACGCTATCCTCTGACGCTGATATCAGGCCGTCGCCGTTTGGGCGACGGCTTTTTTATGTCCGCGTTTCCCCAGCTTGAATTCACTTCGCACCAGGCTATGCTCAACTACAAGCCCTCCGTTTTTTGCTGAAAAATAACAATAATTCTTATCTCAGGTGCCTCAATGAACAGGATGAGCATCGTTATCCTCTGGGCGCTGGCGCTGCTGGTGCTCCAGCCGGCGCTGGCCGCCGAACCGCGACAGCAGCCAACCGCGCGCGAGCAGGCACGCACGGTCACGATTTTCCACCAACCTGTCGTCATGTTGCAGGCCACCTTTGGCCAGACCACGCCCGAAGAGCGCGTTTTGCGCACCCGTAGCGCCCTGCGCGCCTTCACCGAAGATGATATTCGCCAGCCGCTGCGGGTCGTGCCGGTTATCCGCTATGGTCAGCCAGGCAGACTGTTTCTGATGAACGGCAAACCGGTGCTGCTGCTGAGCCAGGCGGATCTCGACGAGGGCGATGATTTAACCCTCGACCAGGCAGCCCAGCGGGTGCTGGCGCGTATGGAAGCCCAGCGCACCAGCCTCCAGGAGCAGTTCAACAACCGCTATCTGTTCATCTCCGCCGGTAAAGCCCTGGCCGGGGCGCTGCTGCTGGCGCTGTTTTACTACGGCGCCTTCCGCGCCTGGCGGCGGGTGCGACGTTTTTTCCTGCTGCGGATCCTCGAAAAACGTAGCGCCATACCGCAGCACTGGCGGCGCTATCTCGGCAATATTGAAGTTCGACTCTATGCTGTGCTGGTCATCCTTCTCGGCATGCTGGCCTGTTATCTCTGGCTGAGCTGGGCCTTCAGCCTGTTTCCCTGGACGCGGGTGTGGAGCGAATCGCTGGGCGACTGGTCGCTGGGGGTGATCCGCCACCTCTCTCTGTCGATTGTCGCCTCCCTGCCGGGGCTGATGATCGTGGTGCTTATTTTCCTTCTCACCTGGCTTATCATTCGCCTGGTGAAGGTGGTTCTCGACCAGGTCGCCGCCGGCCGCATTCAGATTCCCGGCATTCATCCGGAGACCGTTAGCGCCACCCGTCGGCTTATCTCGGTGGTCATCTGGTTGTTTGCCCTCTCCGCCGCCTACCCGTTCCTTCCCGGCGCCAACTCCCTCGCCTTCAAAGGCATTAGCGTGTTCTTCGGCCTGATGCTGACCCTCGGGTCAACCGGGGTGATGACCCATGCGATGAGCGGCCTGGTGCTGATCTACTCTCGGGCGCTGCGCAAAGGCGACTGGATCCGCCTCGCCGATAATGAGGGTCAGGTCAGCGAGATTGGCGTACTGGCGACCAAAATTCTCACCCGCGAAAATTACATCGTTACCGTCCCGAACGCGGTGGTGGTGGGCGGGAAAATTATTAATCTCAGCGCCGAAAGCGCCGACGGTGGAGTCAACCTCACCACCAGCGTCACCATTGGCTACGATACGCCGTGGCGTCAGGTCCATGCGCTGCTGGAGCTGGCGGCGAGACGCACCTCCGGGGTCGATCAGCAAATTGCGCCGGTGGTGCGTAAGCTGGGATTGCTCGACTGGTATACCTCGTATGAGCTGCAGGTGCGCTTACTCCCCACAACCAAGCTGCCGGATGGCCGCAACGCATTGCATAGCAGCATTATTGATGTGTTTAACGAATTCGGCGTGCAGATTATGTCGCCGAACTTTGTGATGCAGCCAAAAGCGGCGGTAGTGGTGCCGCAGGAAGCCTGGTACGCCGCCCCGGCCGTCGCGCCGCAGGAGCCTGAGAAATAAGGGTTAACGTAGCGGCATTTCCGCCGGGTGGCGGCTGCGCCTTACCCGGCCAGGGGTTCGTGAGGCCTGTCACTCATTTACCCACTTGCGCGACTGAAACTGCCGGTGCTGGCGGCCTCAACATCGCTGAGACGTTCCCGGAAGGCCGGGGCAGCCCGCATGGATGCGGGCTGAGGGCCGTGTTTTGCAGGGACGCTGCCTCGGCCCGACCCGCAGCCTGCAGGGATAAGTCGAAGGGACCGCGCAGCGGCGATTTTGCTGGCCGGAGCCCGGGGGTACAGGGGGCGGCGGCGACTGGCCGCCCCCTGTGCGCTCCCTGCGCCATAAGAGACATAACGCAGAAGATCAACCGGGAGCGCAATCTGCCCGGAATTAACATAGAAGTTGTAGCCCTGCCAAACATAGTGCGAACAGGGACATTTCCGGTTGTGCCGTTATTTCGCCGGGTGGCGGCTGCGCCTTACCCGGCCTACGGGGTCTACAGGCGATCTTCGCTTCCCAGGCCCGGCAAGCGCTGCGCCGGAGGGCAATCTATCGGCGCCATACCCGCCATTTCGCCGGGTGGCGGCTGCGCCTTACCCGGCCTACAACGACTGCCGGGCAATCCGACTCGGACGACGACTCAACCCTGCGCGGCGTCGATGTCGTCAAACACCTGCTGCGCCAGATGCATCGTGGCATTGGCCGCCGGCAGCCCGCAGTACAGCGCAGAGTGCATGATCAGCTCTTTCAGCTCATCGCGGGTCACCCCGTTGTTAAACGACGCGCGCAGATGCATCTTCAGCTCCGCCTCGCGATTGAGAGCGATCAGCATGGCAATAGTGATCATGCTGCGGGTATGGTGATCGAGCCCCGGACGCGTCCAGGTCTCGCCCCAGGCATAGCGGGTAATAAAGTCCTGAAACTCATCATTCAACGGCGTCAGATGCTGCAGCGTACGGTCGACGTGGGCGTCGCCCAATACTTTGCGCCGTACCGCCATCCCGTCCTGATAGCGCTGTTTATCATCCATGGCGTTCCCCCTGGAAAAAGCTCAGCAGCGCCGAAGTAAAGCTTTTCGGCGCCTCAATGTTAGACAGATGCGATGCCGCCAGAACCACCACCTCGGAGGCGGGGATCTGCTGCTGCAGGAAATGAGCGTCACCGACCGTGGTGACAGGGTCACTTTCCCCGGCGATGATTAGCGTCGGCAGCGGGATCTGCCCCACTTCGCCCCGCAGGTCGGCGGCGGCCAGCGCCTCACAGCAGGCGGCATAGCCTTCAGCATCGGTATGGGTCAGCTGGTGACAAAGCGCCTCGACCACCTCCGGCGCCTTCTGGCGAAACGCGTGGGTGAACCAGCGGTCTGCCGCTCCGGCGGCCACCACCGCCATCCCCTCCTGACGTACGGCCCGCGCCCGCGACAGCCAGCTGGCCTGATCGCCAATGCGCGCCGCGGTGTTGGCGACCGCCAGACCATGAAAACGCTCCGGCGCAAAGCGGCCCAGCCACAGGCCGGTCAAACCGCCCATCGAGATCCCGCAGAACCAGGCGCGGTCGATATTCAGGTGATCGAGCAGCGCAATCACATCCTCACCCAGCTGGGCGAGGGTCACTTTGCCATTTTTCGTCGTTTTACCGTGGCCGTGCGTGTCGTAGCGCAGCACCCGGAAATGGGCGGTTAACGCCTCGATCTGCGGCTGCCACATCGCCCGGGTGGTGCCCAGCGAATTGGAGAGGACGATAACCGGCGCGCCATCCGGCCCGTCGAGTTGATAATCAAGATTCATCACGTTGCTCCTGATAACGCGCCAGCACCTGGCGCACAAAGCGTTCGGCGCTGCCGGTCGCCGTTGCCGGGTCCAGCAGCGTGGTTAAGCGTTCACGAGAGAGATACTGACTGACCTGTGGGTCAGCCGCGAGCAGATCGACCAGCGGGCAGTGACGGTCCAGCGCCTGGCGGCACAGCGCTTCGATGTGATGATGCGCCTCGGCTTTGCCAATGAATTCCGCCAGCGCCAGAGTCACCGCCTCAGCCATAATCAGCCCATGGGTGATATCGAGATCGGCGCGCATTTTCTGCGGGAAAACCTGCATGTCGCGCACCAGCGCCTCGCTTTGCGCCAACGCCCCGCCCACCAGGGTAATTAGCTCCGGCAGGGTCTCCCACTCCGCCTGCCAGCCGCCCAGCGCCCGCTCATGCTGCTGGAGTTGGCTGGCGTAGAGCGTCGCCATCAGCCCCGGCGTACGCTGGGCGGCGGTCAGGATCGCCGCGCAGGCCACCGGATTGCGCTTATGCGGCATCGTCGACGAACCGCCGCGGCCTTCCGCCACCGGCTCGCCCACCTCAGCCACTTCGGTCTGCATCAGCAGGGAAAAGTCGTTAGCGAATTTCCCCAGCGTGCCGCAGACGCCGGCGAACCAGGCGCCCGCCTCCAGTAGCCGATCGCGCTGGCTGTGCCACGGAGTATCCGGCAGCGACAGACCGAGGATCTGCGCCAGCGCCAGGCCAACCGCCGGCCCTTTCTCTTTTAGCGCGTCCAGAGTGCCCGCGGCGCCGCCAAACTGCAGCGCCAGCAGCCGCGGACGCATCTCGCGCAGCCGCTGCTGCCAGCGCAGGAGCGCGTCGAGGGTGCCCGCCAGCTTCAGGCCAAAGGTCACCGGCAGCGCGTGCTGCATCCAGGTCCGGCCCGGCATCACGGCATCGCGATAACGATCCGCCTGGAGAGCCAGGGCCGCCAACAGCTGCTCAAGCAGAGTCTCAGCGGCATCCAGCGCCCCGCGCAGCTGGAGCACCAGTCCGGTGTCGATGGCGTCCTGGCTGGTAGCGCCCCAGTGAACGTAGCGCGCAGCCTCAGGATCTTGCGCTTTTACCTGCGCCGTCAGCTGTTTCACCAGCGGGATGGCCAGATTACCGGCTCCCACCGCCGCCTCGCCCAGCGCGGCAAAATCGATGGCCTCGTGGCGGCAGGCCGCGACAATTGGCCCGACCGCTTCCGGCGGCACCATCCCGCAGGCGGCCTGCGCTTGCGCCAGCGCCGCTTCAAAATCCAGCATGCCCTGCACCCGCTGCGCGTCGCTGAACCAGTCGGTTAGCGGACTGCTGCGCAGCATCGGGGTCAACAAACTCATTCTGGCTCCTTAAACGCGTTCAATAATCAGGGCGATCCCCTGTCCGACGCCGATGCACATGGTGCACAGGGCGTAACGACCGCCGGTCCGTTTCAGCTGATAAGCCGCGGTCATCGCCAGCCGGCCGCCGGAGGCGCCGAGCGGGTGGCCCAGCGCAATCGCCCCGCCGTTAGGGTTCACGTGGGCGGCATCGTCCGGTAAGCCCAAATCGCGGGTCACCGCCAGCGCCTGCGCGGCGAAGGCTTCATTCAGCTCAATGACATCCATCTGGCCTAATGTCAGGCCGGTCTGCGCCAGCACCTTGCGCACCGCCGGCGCCGGGCCAAAGCCCATGATCCGCGGCGCAACGCCCGCCGTCGCCACGCCGACCACCCGGGCCAGCGGCTGAAGATCGTTAGCCGACAGCGCCGTCTCGCTGGCCAGCAGCAGCGCGCAGGCGCCGTCGTTAACCCCGGAGGCGTTACCGGCGGTAACGCTGCCGTCGGCGCGCACCACGCCGCGCAGTTTAGCCAGCGCCTCCAGCGAGGTGCTGCGCGGGTGCTCATCGCGGCTAAACAGCAGCGGCTCGCCTTTGCGCTGCGGCACCTGGACGGCGATCAGCTCATCGGCGAAACGCCCCGCCTCTTGCGCCGCGGCGGTGCGCAACTGACTGCGTAAGGCGAACGCGTCCTGATCGGCACGGGAGATGGCAAACTCATCGGCGACGTTTTCCGCCGTCTCCGGCATGGAATGCACGCCGTACAGGGCTTTCATCTGCGGGTTAATAAAGCGCCAGCCGATGGTGGTATCCTCCATCTGCATGCTGCGGCTAAAGGCGCTCTCCGCCTTCCCCATCACAAACGGCGCGCGGGACATGCTCTCCACCCCGCCGGCGATCATCAGCTGCGTCTCCCCGCTTTTAATCGCCCGCGCCGCGACGCCAATCGCGTCAAGGCTGGAACCGCACAGGCGGTTGATGGTGCTCCCGGGCACGCTCTCCGGCAGGCCGGCCAGCAGCAGCGCCATCCGCGCCACGTTGCGGTTGTCTTCCCCGGCCTGGTTGGCGCAGCCAAAGATCACATCGTCAATGCGCGAGGGATCCAGTCCTGGGTTCCGCGCCAGCAGCGCTTTCAGCGGCAGCGCCGCCAGGTCGTCAGCGCGCATCGTCGCCAGGGCACCGCCGAAACGGCCAAAGGGTGTACGCACCGCATCACAGATAAATGCCTGATTCATCATAGGTTCCTTACGCGCTTTCCGCCAGTTGTTGAAAGGTCAGCGCCACCGGAGTGATGCGCTGCAGCTCTTCAAAAGAGAGGCCGTTAAAGATTTCCCGCACCACCGGGCCGCGGTCGGTGATGTCGATCACCGCCTGGTCGGTATAGATCCGGCTGACGCAGCCGACGCCGGTCAGCGGGTAGCTGCACTGCGCCACCAGCTTGCACTCGCCGTCACGGGTCAGGTGGTCCATCATCACAAACACCTGGCGGGCGCCGATGGCCAGATCCATCGCCCCGCCAACGGCCGGGATCGCATCCGGCGCACCGGTGCTCCAGTTGGCGAGGTCGCCGCTGGCGGAAACCTGATAGGCCCCCAGCACGCAGATATCGAGATGACCGCCGCGCATCATGGCGAAGGAGTCGCCGTGGTGGAAATAGCAGCCCCCCTGCAGGAGGGTGACATACTCTTTACCGGCATTGATCAGCTCGGGATCTTCTTCCCCGGGCTGCGGTTTCGGCCCCATCCCCAGCAGGCCGTTTTCGCTGTGCAGGAACACCTCTTTGTCAGCGGGCAGGTAATTGGCGATGCGGGTCGGCAGGCCGATGCCGAGGTTGACGTAAGCGCCTTCGGGAATATCGCGGGCCACGCGCTGGGCCATTTCGTCACGGGTCAGTTTTTGCATGTCGGGCTCCTCAGGCGCGTTGTGCGGCAGTCAGGTTTTCCAGCGAGAAGACGCGCTGGACGAAAATGCCGGGGGTGATGATGTTTTCCGGATCGAGGTCGCCCAGCGCCACCAGCTGCGAGACCTCTACGATGGTGGTTTTCGCCGCTGTCGCCATGATCGGGCCAAAGTTGCGCGCCGCCTTGCGATAGACCAGGTTGCCCCAGCGGTCGCCCTGGTGGGCTTTAATCAGCGCGAAATCGGCTTTGATCGGGTACTCCAGCACGTAGTGGCGACCGTCGATTTCCCGTGTCTCCTTGCCTTCCGCCAGCGGCGTGCCGTAGCCGGTGGGGGTAAACACCGCCCCCAGCCCGGCGCCGGCCGCCTGGATCCGCGCCGCGAGGTTGCCCTGCGGCACCAGCTCCAGCTCCACTTTGCCGCGACGGTAGAGATCATCGAAAATCTGCGAATCCACCTGGCGCGGAAAGGAGCAGATCATTTTGCGCACCCGGCCCGCCTTGAGCAGCGCGGCGAGACCCACTTCCCCGTTGCCGGCGTTGTTATTTATGATGGTCAGGTCGCGAGCGCCCTGGTCAATCAGGGCGTCAATCAGAAAGGTCGGCTGGCCGGCGGGGCCAAAGCCGCCGATCATAATAGTCGCCCCATCGTGGATCCCGGCGATGGCCTCGCTCAGCGTCGATACGCTTTTATCAATCATCAGGTCGCTCCAGTGATGTGCGGTAATCGCACTTTTATTCGTTGTTCGCACAAAATGTGACCCGCTTAACGATGTCGGTCAAGGGCGATAATCGAAATATGGTGCGATAATCGAACATCGGTTATCTTTAGCGAAAGAATGTGATCGATGGCAAATATGGGGAACAGAAATGGACAAGCATCCAGACGATTTACTGACCGGCGACGGCGATCCGTTTAAAGGCGATCCTAACTTTATGGCCTCCCTGGCGCGGGGTCTGGAGGTGATTCAGGCGTTCACGCCGCAGCGGCCCCTGCTGTCTATCTCACAGATCAGTCAGAAGACCGGCATCCCGCGCGCCGCGGTGCGCCGCTGCCTGTATACCCTGAGCAAGCTGGGGTTCGTGTATGCCGAAGACGGTAAAAACTTTCAGCTACGGCCGCGGATCCTGGCGCTGGGCCACGCCTGGCTGGCCTCGACGCCGCTGGCGCGTTCGGCGCAGCCGGTGCTGCGGCATCTAAGCGAAATGCTCAATGAGTCCTGCTCCATCGCCACCCTCGACGGCGACGATATCCTGTATATCGCCCGCGCCTCCAGCTCGCGGATTATGACCATCGACCTGGATATCGGCAGTCGCCTTCCGGCGTGGGCGACCTCGATGGGCCGGGTGCTGCTGAGCCATCAGCCGGAGGAGAAGCTCAACGATATGCTGGGCCGGGTGACCATGATCCGCTATACCCCACAGACGGTGGATTCGGTGGCGAAGCTGCGCGCCGAACTGAAACGGGTGCATCAGCAGGGGTATGCCCTCAACGATCAGGAGCTGGAGATGGGGCTGCGCTCCCTCGCGGTCCCGCTGTTTAACGCTCAGGGGCAGGTCCAGGCGGCGCTCAACGTCGGGGTGCATGCGGGCCAGATGACGGCCCGCGAGATGATCGAGCGCGTGCTGCCGGAGCTGCAAAAAGCCGCCCGCGAGCTGACGCTGCTTCTGCGCTAACGACTGCGCTTGGCGTGCTGCTCCCAGGTCTCCTGCTTCGCCTGCGCCGATTTACGCAGCGCGACATAGCAGGCGCCGCTGCCTCCATGATGCGGAAGCGCGGCGCAGAAGGCCTGCACCTCCGGCAGCTCTTCCAGCCAGCGCGCCAGATAGCTGCGGATAATATTGGCGTGGGACTGGTCGTCGCGGCCTTTGCCGTGAACGATCAGCACATTGCGTAACCCCTCTTTCTGCGCCTGTACCATAAAGGCGAAGAGCATCTGCCGGCACTGTTCCACCGGCTGGCGCAGCAGGGAGAGGCTCGCCTGCTGGCTGTATTTCCCCCGCCGCAGCTTATCCAGCACGCCGCTCTGCAGCCCTTCTCGCTTAAACTCCAGCGGCGTGGCGAGCGGCACGATATCGAGATAGCCGGTGGTGAGAAAATTATCCAGCTGCAGGGTATCGACGCGTTGCGGGGCCCGGCTGTTACGCCCGGGATGCCAGTGCACGTCATGATTACGTTTCAGAGGCTGGACATCTTCCATGGCGTCAAGAAACAGGGATTTGTCATCAAGGTTCATGGGCTCTCCTCCAGCGGCTGTCGCCAGCTACTATAGCCGCCTCGCGCTCCCCTCTCAACGCGTTTAGCCGCGTTCGCTGGCAAAGTGAGCGCGACGGACGATTAAGGAAACAATTGTCGGCTCTGGCGGCGGAACAGGGTGATTAACGACGCCGTGAGCGGCGTCTGCCGGGTATCGCGCCGCTGGATCAGATAATAGGTGGCGGTGGGTAACACTTCACGGATGGGGATCATCACCAGTTTGTCGGCCATCAGCGGGTCGTTGCCCAGCTCCACCGGCAGGATGCTGAGAAAATCACTTTTCACCACCAGGCTGATGCAGGATGAGAACGTTTCGCAGACGATCCCCACCTTTGGCTCCCGTCCCAGCTGTTCGAAGCATTCCTGCAGCTGCTTGAAGTAGCTGCCGCGCGGCGTCGGCATGGTCCAGTGGTGA
The DNA here is from genome assembly GCF_018223915.1 of Klebsiella sp. 64. Classification (NCBI taxonomy): domain Bacteria; kingdom Pseudomonadati; phylum Pseudomonadota; class Gammaproteobacteria; order Enterobacterales; family Enterobacteriaceae; genus Klebsiella; species Klebsiella sp. 64. The sequence continues at coordinate 286,712 of NZ_JAGRQZ010000001.1, read as the reverse complement.
TCCATCAACTCCCCCAGCGAGGTGGCCTGCGCCGCCGGATGGCCCGCGCGGGCGAACACCGCGAACGGTTTCTCAAACAGTTTCTCAAAGCTGAACTCATGGTCGTACGGCCCGGGGTAATAGGTATTAATGGTGAAATCCAGCTCCCCCTGGCGCAGCTCATTAATCATCGCCAGCAGCTGACCCTCCATGATCCGTACCTTCACCTGCGGATGCTGCTGATGAAAGCGGCAGATCACCGACGGCATCAGCGACCGGGCGACGCTGGCGCCAAGGCCAATATTAATTTGCCCGGCCTGTTCCCCCTGGCGCTGCAGCAGTTCATCCTGCGCCGCCCGCAGCTCCTCAAGGATCAGGCTCGCATGTTGATAAAAACTTTCGCCATTGTCGGTTAACGCCACCCCCTGGCTGCGGCGGACGAACAGCTGGGCGGAAAGCCCCTCCTCCAGCTCTTTAATCGCTTTGGTCAGCGCCGGCTGCGAGACCGCCAGCGCCCGGCTGGCGCCACGGATACTGCCTTCCCGGGCTACTTCGACGAAGGCGCGAATTTGATGAAATTTAATCTGAAATGCCATGCTTTTAGTGATAACCGTTGCTTATCAGACAGAAGAAAATGACATCTACTGTAATCCATCAGGCTGTGGCAGGTTAAGGGTGTTAAGGCCTGTAGCGCGTCAGTGATAAACAAAAGCTATCACATCGTGAACGCCGTCACATTTTTTACTTATGACAGGATAAGCTATGCCGCAACTTGATGAATACCTCCGCCAGCTGGCGCCCTCCATGACCCAATGGCGCCGTGATTTTCACCTGCACGCTGAATCCGGCTGGCTGGAGTTTCGCACCGCCAGTAAGGTCGCGGATATTCTTGACGGGCTAGGCTATCAGCTGGCGCTAGGCCGCGACGTCATCGATGCCGACAGCCGGATGGGGCTGCCGGACGAGGAGACCCTGGCCCGGGCTTTCGAACGCGCCCGCGAACAGGGCGCGCCGGAGCGCTGGCTGCCGGCGTTTGAAGGCGGTTTCGCCGGCGTGGTGGCCACGCTCGACACAGGGCGGCCCGGACCAACCCTGGCCTTTCGCGTCGATATGGATGCCCTCGATCTCAACGAACAGCATGACGACAGCCACCGCCCCCATCGCGATCATTTCGCCTCCTGCAACGCCGGCATGATGCACGCCTGCGGCCATGACGGCCATACCGCCATCGGGCTGGGGCTGGCGCATGTGCTCAAGCAGTATGCCGCCCAGCTCAATGGCGTCATTAAACTGATTTTCCAGCCTGCTGAAGAGGGTACCCGCGGCGCCCGCGCGATGGTGGCCGCCGGCGTGGTTGATGACGTGGATTATTTCACGGCGATCCATATCGGGACCGGCGTGCCGGCAGGTACCGTCGTCTGCGGTGGAGACAACTTTATGGCCACCACCAAATTCGACGTGCAGTTCAGCGGCGTGGCCGCCCACGCCGGCGGCAAGCCCGAGGACGGGCGCAACGCGCTGCTGGCCGCCGCCCAGGCCGCCCTTGGCCTGCACGCCATCCCGCCGCACAGCGCCGGCGCCTCGCGGGTCAACGTCGGGGTGATGCAGGCCGGTACCGGGCGCAACGTGGTGCCCTCTTCCGCGCTGTTAAAAGTGGAAACCCGCGGCGAAAGCGAAGCCATTAATCAGTACGTGTTCGAGCGGGCGCAGCACGTCGTCGCCGGGGCTGCGGCGATGTACGAAGCCCGCTACGAACTGCGCATGATGGGCGCGGCGACCGCCAGCGCACCGTCGCCGGCGTGGGTGGACTATCTGCGCGAACAGGCCGCCCGGGTGCCTGGCGTGCAACAGGCGGTGGATCGCATCGCCGCCCCGGCGGGCTCGGAAGACGCCACCCTGATGATGGCCCGGGTCCAGGCGCGCGGCGGCCTCGCCTCGTACATGATTTTCGGCACTGAACTCAGCGCCGGTCACCACAACGAAAAGTTTGACTTCGACGAGAGCGTAATGGCGGTAGCGGTCGAAACCCTGGCGCGCGTCGCGCTTAACTTTCCCTGGCAGCGGGGGGTGTAATGGAAGCCATTTTTCAGTTTGTGGACGAGGTGGTTGAGGCACAACGCGACACTTACTGCGCCATCGCCGACGACATCTGGGACCACCCGGAGACCCGCTTTGAGGAGTTCTGGTCAGCCCAACGGCTGGCCGACGCCCTGGAGGCGGAAGGTTTTCAGCTCACCCGCGATGCCGGCGGGATCCCGAATGCCTTTATCGCCAGAGTCGGTGAGGGCCAACCGGTCATTGCCCTGCTCGGCGAATTTGACGCCCTGGCGGGACTCAGCCAGCAGGCCCACAGCGCGGAACCGACGCCCTTGACACCGGGAGCCAACGGCCACGGCTGTGGGCACAATCTGCTCGGCACCGCGGCATTCGCCGCGGCGGTCGCCGCCAAAGGCTGGCTGCAGCAGCACGGCGACAGCGGCACTCTGCGCTTCTACGGTTGTCCCGGCGAGGAAGGCGGTTCGGGAAAAACCTTTATGGTGCGCGAAGGGTTGTTTGATGATGTCGATGCGGCGCTGACCTGGCATCCGGAAGCCTGGGCCGGGATGTTCAGTACCCGCACCCTCGCCAACATTCAGGCGGCATGGCGATTTACCGGCACCGCGGCCCACGCCGCTAATTCGCCGCACCTGGGCCGGAGCGCGCTGGATGCCGTCACCCTGATGACCACCGGCAGCAATTTCCTCAATGAACATATCATCGAGAAGGCGCGCGTCCATTACGCCATTACCGATACCGGCGGCGTCTCGCCCAACGTGGTGCAGGCGCAGGCGGAAGTGCTGTATTTGATCCGCGCGCCGGAGATGGCCGACGCTGAGCAAATCTTCGCCCGCATAGAGAAGATTGCCCAGGGGGCCGCGCTGATGACCGAGACCCAGGTCAGCTGCCGCTTTGAAAAAGCCTGCTCCAGCTATCTGCCCAACCGCACGCTTGAGGCGGCGATGTATCAGGCGGTCTGTCATTACGGTACCCCCGCCTGGAGCGACGAGGAACGCGCTTTTGCCGCGGCGATCCGCGCCACTCTCAGCGCCAATGATATTAACAACAGCCTGAACAATATTGCCGGCACCAGTGGCGAGGAAGGCAAAACGTTCGCTCGTCGCCACCGCGACACCTTGCTGATTGATGAGGTGGCGCCCTGGGCGGCCACGGATAACGTCCTCGCCGGATCCACCGACGTCGGCGATGTTAGCTGGAAAGCGCCGGTGGCCCAGTGCTTCAGCCCGTGCTTCGCGGTGGGTACCCCGCTGCACAGCTGGCAGCTGGTGAGCCAGGGCAGAACCTCCATTGCCCATAAAGGGATGTTGCTGGCGGGGAAAGTCCTCGCGGCGACCGCCATCCGTTTATTCAGCGACAGCGCCCTGCTGGCGGCCAGCCAGCAAGAGCTCAGGCAGGTACTGGCCGAACGCCCCTATCGTTGCCCGATCCCGGCGGAGGTGAGTCCGTCCGTTTTACGATAACCACTTAGAGGCTACTCCTGGCCAACGCTGACCGGCATCGCGGCACGCACCGACCATAATAACCGCCGGCAGTACGGGAGCAGGCCTGCCCAACACAACAACGACAACAGAGGAATGCCCATGAGTATGTCATCCATACCGTCATCTTCCCCCGGCGGAAAGCGCTATGGCTGGGTAGAGAAGATCGGTAACAAGGTCCCGCACCCGTTTTTGCTGTTTATCTATCTCATCGCCGTGCTGATCGCTGCCACGGCAATCCTCTCCGCCCTCAACGTTGGGGTACAAAACCCAACTGACGGTTCGCGGGTGGTGGTCAAAAACCTGCTCAGCGTGGAAGGATTGCACTGGTTTTTGCCGAACGTGATTAAAAACTTCAGCGGTTTCGCGCCGCTGGGCGCGATCCTCGCCCTGGTGCTGGGCGCCGGCTTTGCCGAGCGGGTGGGCCTGTTACCGGCGTTGATGGTCAAGATGGCCTCGCACGTCAGCGCCCGCTATGCCAGCTATATGGTGCTGTTTATCGCCTTTTTCAGCCATATCTCTTCCGATGCGGCGCTGGTGATTATGCCGCCGCTGGGGGCGCTGATGTTTCTTGCCGTCGGTCGGCATCCTGTCGCTGGTCTGCTGGCGGCGATAGCCGGCGTGGGCTGCGGCTTTACCGCCAATCTACTGATTGTCACCACCGACGTGCTGCTCTCCGGGATCAGCACCGAGGCGGCAAAGTCCATCGATGCCTCTTTGCACGTCAGCGTGATCGACAACTGGTACTTTATGGCGACCTCGGTGATCGTTCTGACGCTCGTCGGCGGACTGATCACCGATAAGCTGGTCGAGCCGCGGCTGGGCCAGTGGCAAGGCAGTCGTGATGAAAAGCTGCAGACGCTGACGCCCGGGGAGCGGTTCGGCCTGCGCATCGCCGGCGTGGCGACGCTGGTATTCGTGGCGGTCATCGCCCTGATGGTGGTCCCCGAAAACGGTATTCTTCGCGATCCGGTTCAGCATACGGTCATGCCCTCGCCGTTTATCAAAGGCATCGTGCCGCTAATTATCTTTTTCTTCTTTGTCGTGTCGCTGGCATACGGCATCGCCACCGGCAAAATTCGCCGCCAGGCCGACCTGCCGCAGTTGATGATTGAGCCGATGAAAGAGATGGCCGGGTTTATCGTGATGGTCTTCCCGCTGGCGCAGTTCGTGGCGATGTTCAACTGGAGCAACATGGGCAAGTTTATGGCCGTCGGGCTGACGGACCTGCTGGAGAGTTCAGGCATGAACGGTGTTCCGGCGTTTGTCGGCCTTGCGCTGCTGTCGGCTTTTCTGTGTATGTTTATCGCCAGCGGCTCGGCCATCTGGTCGATTCTGGCGCCGATCTTCGTGCCAATGTTTATGCTGTTGGGCTTTCACCCGGCGTTTGCGCAGATCCTGTTTCGTATCGCTGATTCATCGGTGCTGCCGCTGGCGCCGGTGTCACCGTTTGTGCCGTTGTTTCTCGGCTTTCTACAGCGCTACCGGCCGGATGCCCGCCTCGGCACCTACTACTCGCTGGTGCTCCCTTACCCGCTGATTTTTCTCGCCGTCTGGCTGCTGTTGCTGGTGGGCTGGTATCTGGTGGGACTGCCGATCGGCCCTGGCATCTATCCGCGGCTGTCTTAACCCACCGATGCGCCAGGGACGGCCGCCTTAGCTTAACGCGATATCTTCACTTTGAACTTACGGGTCGCTTCCCCGGCTCCGGCGAATATGCCGAAAAGCGCGCGATACCCCCGCTCAAGCAACAGCGACATACCGTGAATAACCAGACCGCTGAAGATCAGTACGATTACGCCAGTCAGTATATATTGCATAGCTCCACCTCTGAGTTATTAACCGCGCCGCGCCGACGCGGTAGCACTTTCCCGAGCGCGCACAGCGGCGCGGAGGACCGACGTCGTCAGCTTAAAAGTAGCAAAAACCCTGTCCGGTAACCCGCCAGGATCGATCCAAAAATAAATCATCGTGGCGATCGCAGAATACCTCCACGGCGGATAGCCCGCCGTGCTATCTGGCGATGCGGTTTTACCTTTTGGGAGTATAGTTGACTGCCGTCAGCGCGTGGTATCGTGTGCCTCTCATGTACGATGGTGGATGACAGAAACGATGTTGACCTTGCTGCAGGATAAAATGGATACCCCGCTGGGGCCGTTGTGGGTGCTTTGCGACGAACAGTTTAATTTGCGCGCCGTCGAGTGGGACGAGCACCGCGATCGGATGGAAACGCTGCTCGACGTTCACTATCGCCGGGAAGGCTATCAGCGCGTCGACTGCCGCAATCCCGGCGGTCTCAGCAGTAAGCTGAGCGACTATTTTGCCGGCGATTTAGCCATTATCGAGACTCTGCCTACCGCCACCGCCGGCACCCCTTTTCAGCGCCAGGTCTGGCAGGCGTTACGCGATATCCCCTGTGGCCAGGTGATGCACTACGGCCAACTGGCCAAGGCGCTCGGTCGTCCCGGCGCCGCGCGCGCGGTGGGCGCCGCCAATGGCGCCAATCCGGTGAGTATCGTGGTGCCCTGCCATCGGGTCATCGGGCGCAACGGCACCATGACCGGCTATGCCGGCGGCGTACAGCGTAAAGAGTGGCTTTTGCGTCATGAGGGCTATCTGTTGCTTTGACTGAAAATGCCTTTTCTGGAATTTTCAGGTAATTTTACAATCGAAAGTGGCGTAATAATCTCTTTTTAATCAATTAGATACACAGACGATTTGATTTACCCTGCTGATATTACGTGTTTCCGGGCCTGAAGACTTACCTGCTGATCAAAAAGATGTTAAAATTGACCAATATCAATTAAGGCCTGAGCAGACATATGATCCCTGAGAAGCGAATTATTCGACGCATTCAGTCTGGCGGTTGTGCAATCCATTGTCAGGATTGCAGCATTAGCCAGCTCTGCATCCCCTTTACTCTGAACGAGCATGAGCTTGATCAGCTGGATAATATTATCGAGCGGAAAAAGCCTATCCAGAAAGGTCAAACCTTGTTCAAAGCCGGTGATGAGCTGAAGTCGTTGTACGCTATTCGCTCCGGGACCATCAAAAGCTATACCATCACCGAGCAAGGTGATGAGCAGATCACTGGCTTCCATCTGGCGGGCGACCTGGTGGGCTTTGACGCCATCGGCACCGGTCTGCACCCGAGCTTTGCGCAGGCGCTGGAAACCTCAATGGTCTGCGAGATCCCCTTCGAAACCCTTGACGATCTTTCCGGAAAAATGCCCAATCTGCGTCAGCAGATGATGCGCCTGATGAGCGGTGAGATTAAAGGCGACCAGGATATGATCCTGTTGCTTTCCAAAAAGAATGCCGAAGAGCGCCTGGCCGCGTTTATCTATAACCTTTCTCGTCGTTTCGCCCAGCGCGGCTTCTCACCACGTGAGTTCCGGCTGACCATGACCCGCGGCGATATTGGCAACTATCTCGGCCTCACCGTCGAAACCATCAGCCGTCTGCTGGGCCGTTTTCAGAAAAGCGGCATGCTGGCGGTGAAAGGCAAATATATCACTATTGAAAACAGCGATCTGCTGGCCCAGCTGGCCGGACAGGCGCGCAACGTCGCTTAATCTCTGCGCAATACCTGGTCACGATCGGCAATTTTTTCAGATTTGTTGATCTGACCAGGCTCCTCCCCTGTTTCAATTCATCCATATAGGTTATCTTTTTAATAACTGACGGTAGCTGCAGTTGTAAGGAGACCCTGTATGGCGAAGTATCAGAGCATGCTGGTAGTAATCGATCCTAACCAGGACGACCAGCCGGCGCTAAGGCGAGCGGTGTACCTGCACCAACGGATTGGTGGACGCATCAAAGCCTTTTTGCCGATCTATGATTTTTCCTATGAAATGACCACCCTGCTGTCGCCGGACGAGCGGACGGCAATGCGCCAGGGCGTCATTGCCCAACGAACGGCCTGGATCCGCGAGCAGGCGAAATTCTACCTGGAATCGGGCGTGCCGATTGACGTGAAAGTGGTGTGGCACAATCGCCCCTTCGAAGCGATTATTCAGGAGGTGGTCAGTGAGAAACACGATCTGCTGCTGAAGATGGCCCACCAGCACGACAAACTGGAGGCGGTGATCTTTACCCCGACGGACTGGCATCTGCTGCGTAAATGCCCTTGCCCGGTGTGGATGGTCAAAGACCAGCCGTGGCCGGAAGGCGGCAAAGCGCTGGTCGCCGTCAATCTCGCCAGTGAAGAGAATTATCACAACACCCTTAACGAGAAGCTGGTTCGCGAGACGCTGTCGCTGGCGGAAGAAGTCAACCACACTGAAGTGCACCTGATCGGTGCCTACCCGGTGACGCCGATCAATATCGCGATAGAACTGCCGGATTTTGATCCCAGCGTCTACAACGACGCCATTCGCGGCCAGCATCTGCTGGCGATGAAAGCGCTGCGGCAGAAGTTTGGCATCGATGAAAAATTCACCCACGTCGAAAAAGGACTGCCTGAAGAGGTGATCCCGGACCTCGCCGAGCATCTGCAGGCGGGGATCGTGGTGCTGGGAACGGTCGGACGTACCGGCCTGTCGGCGGCGTTCCTCGGCAATACCGCGGAACAGGTTGTCGACCACCTGCGCTGTGACCTGCTGGTGCTGAAACCGGAGGCCTACCAGACGCCGGTGGAACTGGACGACGACGACGACGATTAACCGCTACCACTGATCTTCCCCCGCCTCGCGGGGGATTTTTTTGCTTGCTGCCAGCCAGGCACAAAAAAAGGGCCGTTGGCGGCCCCTGTCACTGTCCAGCGAGAATGGCTTAGTGGATACCCAGACGCCAGGCCAGATCGATCTCTTCTTTCAGCTCCAGCGAGGAGAGCGCCATCAGGTCAGCAAACTCCAGCTCCAGCAGTTTAAGTTTTTTCAGATACTGCGCTGGGGTCATGACGGTGGGGTCGCGGCGTAAGAATTCGATGGCCATCTGCGTTGGGGTTAACTCGGTATCCATAATATCCTCTGTCTGATGTAAGAACCGGAACATTATATCACCTCTTGCCGCTTATTTTATGAACAATTCCAGGCATCTCCCTGCATATAAAAAAGCCGTCTCACAGGAGACGGCTTATAAACAAACGTTGTAAAACAATTATGTTACATTACAGCGCTTTCAGGATCGCATCGACGCTGGCTTTAGCATCGCCAAACAGCATATGAGTGTTCTCTTTAAAGAACAGCGGGTTCTGTACGCCGGCGTAACCGGTGTTCATTGAACGCTTAAAGACCACCACATTCTGCGCTTTCCACACCTCGAGCACCGGCATGCCGGCGATCGGGCTCTTCGGATCGTCCTGCGCCGCCGGGTTGACGGTATCGTTGGCGCCGATCACCAGCACGGTGTCGGTGTCGCTGAAATCGTCGTTGATCTCATCCATCTCCAGCACGATGTCGTAAGGCACTTTGGCTTCCGCCAGCAGGACGTTCATATGCCCCGGCAGGCGCCCGGCCACCGGATGAATACCAAAGCGTACTTTGATACCCCGCGCCCGCAGCTTCTCGGTAATTTCTGCTACCGGATACTGCGCCTGAGCCACCGCCATACCGTAGCCCGGGGTGATGATCACCGAGTGCGAGTTTTTCAGCATCTCCGCCGTCTCTTCGGCACTAATCTCGCGATGCTCGCCCACTTCTTCATCGCCGCCGCTGGAGGAACCATCGGTGCCGAAGCCCCCGGCGATCACGCTGATAAAGGAGCGGTTCATCGCCTTACACATAATGTAAGAGAGGATGGCGCCGGAAGAGCCCACCAGCGCGCCGGTGACGATCAGCAGGTCATTACTCAGCATAAAGCCCGCCGCCGCCGCCGCCCAGCCCGAGTAGGAGTTGAGCATCGAGACCACCACCGGCATGTCCGCACCGCCGATAGAGGCCACCAGGTGCCAGCCAAAGGCCAGCGCGATCGCGGTCATCACCAGCAGGCACAGGACCTGGGTGCCGGTGCTGTCAGAGCGAACAAAAATCACCATCAGGATGAAGGAAACCACCAGCGCCGCCAGGTTCAGCTTATGGCGATTGGGCAGCATCAGCGGCCTGGAGGAAATTTTGCCGCGCAGTTTACCAAACGCCACCACCGAACCGGTGAAGGTCACCGCGCCGATGAAGATCCCGAGGAACACTTCGGTCAAATGAATATTGACCAGAATTTGCTCCATACCGGTTTCATGCTGCAGGTAGCTGTTGAAACCCACCAGCACCGCTGCCAGACCCACGAAGCTGTGCAGGATAGCCACCAGCTCCGGCATTTCGGTCATCTCGACCTTCTTCGCCAGACGAATACCGATCGCCCCGCCGATCACCATCGCAAGAATAATCCAGCCGACGTTGCCGGCGTCCGGCCCCAGGATGGTAGCAATCAGGGCAATGGCCATCCCGGCGATGCCGAAATAGTTGCCCTGCTGCGACGTTTCGTGTTTCGACAGGCCCGCCAGGCTGAAAATAAACAGGATTGCAGCAACAATGTATGCAGCCGTTACTAATCCACCAGACATGTGCTACCCCTTATCCTTTGCGAAACATTTTCAGCATGCGCTGAGTCACGGTAAAACCACCGAAAATATTAATGCTGGCGATCAGCACCGCGATAAAGCTCAGGAAGCTGACCCAGCCGCCGTGGCCTATCTGCAACAACGCGCCAACCACGATAATGCCCGAAATGGCATTGGTCACCGACATCAGCGGCGTATGCAGCGCATGGGAGACGTTCCACACCACGTAGTAACCCACCACGCAGGCCAGCGCGAAGACGGTGAAATGGCCGAGGAACTCTTTTGGCGCCACGTTGGCCAGCCAGCCGAAGAGAATAATCGCCAGCGCCATCAGCGCATATTTGCGCCACGGCGACGCCGGTTTCACCGCTTCTTTCGGCGCTTCCACTTTTTTCGCCGCGGCCTGCGGCTGAGCGGAGACCTGAATCGGCGGCGCCGGCCAGGTGATTTCACCTTCGCGAACAACGGTCACACCGCGCACTACCACGTCATCGAAATCGATAACGATATTGCCGTCTTTCTCTTTGCACAGCAGCTTCAGCAGGTTCACCAGGTTGGTGCCGTAGAGCTGGGAGGACTGGGTCGGCAGACGGCCAGGAAGATCGGTATAACCGATGATTTTCACGCCGTTGGCGGTGGTCACCACTTCGCCCGGTACGGTGTACTCACAGTTGCCGCCGTTTTGCGAGGCCAGATCGACCACCACGCTGCCCGATTTCATGGAGTCGACCATTTCGCGGGTGATCAGCTTCGGCGCCGGTTTGCCCGGGATTAACGCCGTGGTGACAATGATATCGACCTCTTTCGCCTGCGCGGCGAACAGCGCCATTTCAGCCTTAATAAAGGCCTCAGACATCACCTTGGCGTAGCCATCGCCGCTGCCCGCTTCCTCTTTAAAGTCCAGCTCGAGGAACTCGGCGCCCATACTCTGCACCTGCTCCTTCACTTCCGGACGGGTATCGAAGGCGCGAACAATAGCGCCCAGGCTGTTGGCGGCGCCAATCGCCGCCAGACCGGCTACCCCGGCGCCAATGACCATCACCTTGGCGGGCGGAACCTTGCCTGCCGCCGTAATCTGCCCGGTAAAGAATCGACCAAATTCATGCGCCGCTTCAACGATAGCGCGGTACCCGGCGATGTTGGCCATTGAGCTGAGCGCATCCAGCGACTGGGCGCGGGAAATACGCGGCACGGAATCCATCGCCATTACGTTGATATTACGGGCCGCCAGTTTTTCCATCAGCTGCGGGTTTTGCGCCGGCCAGATAAAACTAATCAGCGTGGTCCCCGGATTCAGCAGGGCAATTTCATCGTCATTCGGAGCATTGACCTTAAGGATGACATCAGACTGCCATACCTCGTCGCCGGTCACGATTTCAGCTCCTGCCTCGGCAAAGGCCTCATCGTCAAAGCTGGCCAGCTTCCCGGCGCCGCTTTCTACCGCGACGCTAAAGCCGAGTTTGAGCAATTGCTCAACGGTCTTCGGCGTGGCGGCGGCCCGGGTCTCCTGGGCTAGCCTTTCTTGTGGTACACCAATACGCATAGTTTTCCCTTCCATCGGTTTTTGATGATGGTTTACTTTTCTGCCCAACAACGCCAGGACGGCAAAATCTTCCTCGCCATCTTTCGCTGTCTACAAAATGAAACAGTAACAAACTTTTTATAACCTACTGAAAATACCGATTGTGATCTACTGCGATAAAACACAAATTTTGATTTTATTGCTTATTGTCAGCTCAGATGGGTCCGGGCAGCAATATTTACCTGAATTTGCCGCCCAGGCCTGATAATCCGCTTATCCTGCGGTATAAAACGCCATTTATCGCCATTGAGATCATTGTGTTAACATTACATTAACTAATAAAAGTGGTATTGATTATCGTTTTTGCTGGTCAAGCGCCTGTTTTTTCAACATATCGAAAAATGTTATCTTTCCGTAGTATACGATTCGGGCGGCAAGCAAAAATTGACGCAGACAGTCACGGCGATTAAATGCAATAATCAAACGTTTTCAGTCAACAACAACACCAGTATATGGTTTGCGCAAGGCAAAGGATTATTTTTATGAAGCTTAAAAACACCCTCCTGGCGTCTGCTCTCCTGACAACCGCCACGTTGTCTGCCCATGCAGCGACCGAGTTGACCCCGGAGCAGGCGGCTGCGCTGAAGCCCTACGATCGCGTTGTCGTCACCGGCCGGTTTAATGCCATTGGCGATGCGGTACAGGCAGTATCGCGCAAAGCCGACAAAGACGGCGCGGCCTCATTCTATGTTGTCGACACGTCGGACTACGGCAATGGCGGCAACTGGCGCGTCACGGCTGACCTTTATAAAGAAGACGCGCCGAAAGCGGATGCGCCGAAGAATCGCATTATCAACGGCGTGATGGAGTTGCCGAAAGATCAGGCCGTTGAGCTGATGCCTTACGACACCGTCACCGTTCAGGGCTTCTATCGCAGCCAGCCGGAAGTCAACGACGCCATCACCAAAGCGGCGAAAGCAAAAGGCGCCTATGCGTTCTTTATCGTCCGCCAGGTTGACGCCAACCAGGGCGGCAACCAGCGCATTACCGCTTATATCTACAAAAAAGATGCTGAAAAACGCGTGCTGCAGAGCCCGGACGCGATCCCGGCTGACTCTGAAGCTGGCCGCGCAGCGCTGGCCAAAGGCGGCGAAGCGGCGAAGAACGTTGAAATTCCGGGCGTTGCCACCACCGCCGCGGTGGGTTCGGGTACCGGCGTTGGGCGTTTCTTTGAGACTCAGTCTTCGAAAGGTGGACGTTACACTGTCACTCTGCCGAACGGCACTAAGGTCGAAGAAGTGAACAAAGTGACTGCGGCGCAAATGGTGCCGTTCGATAACATCCAGTTCACCGGCAACTACGGCAACATGACCGAAATCTCCTATCAGACGGCGAAACGCGCGGCGAAGAAAGGGGCGAAGTACTACCACATCACCCGCCAGTGGCAGGAACGCGGCGGCAACATCACCATCAGCGCCGATTTGTACAAATAATCGCTGCTGGCTGGCTAAAAAGGCGGCGCATTGCCGCCTTTTTATTTTTTTTCATCCCCCGCCATTGCATGGCCCCCGGACACTCCGTAAAATCCCGCGCCTTAGCGCAATCCTCCATTTTTATGCGATTTCGCAAAATAAATATTCTGGAACAGCCATTTTCACCTCGGGAATGCAATGGAAAAGAAACTGGGCCTGAGCGCCCTGACCGCCCTGGTCCTTAGCTCAATGCTCGGCGCTGGCGTATTCAGTTTGCCGCAAAATATGGCTGCCGTGGCCAGCCCCTCCGCTCTGCTCATTGGCTGGGCCATCACCGGCGTCGGGATCCTGTTTCTCGCTTTCGCCATGCTGCTCTTGACCCGTATTCGTCCCGACCTCGACGGCGGGATCTTCACCTACGCTCGCGAAGGATTCGGCGAACTGATCGGCTTCTGCTCCGCCTGGGGATACTGGCTGTGCGCGGTGATCGCCAATGTCTCCTATCTGGTTATCGTCTTTTCGGCGCTCAGTTTTTTCACCGATACCCCTGAGCTGCGCCTGTTTGGCGATGGTAATACCTGGCAGTCTATCGTTGGCGCGTCGGTTCTGCTGTGGGTCGTCCACTTTCTGGTCCTGCGCGGTGTCCAGACGGCAGCGGGGATTAACCTGGTGGCCACCCTCGCCAAGCTTCTGCCGCTGGGCGCCTTTGTCGCGCTCGCCGCCCTGGCCTTTCAGCTGGATACGTTCCGCCTCGATTTTAGCGGCCTGGCGCTGGGCGTGCCGGTATGGGAACAGGTCAAAAACACCATGCTGATCACCCTGTGGGTGTTTATCGGCGTGGAGGGGGCGGTAGTCGTGTCCGCGCGGGCGCGACACAAGCGCGACGTTGGCCGCGCGACGCTGCTGGCGGTGCTGTCGGCCCTCGCGATGTATCTGCTGGTCACCCTGCTGTCGCTGGGCGTTGTGCCGCGCAGCGAACTGGCCGAAATGCGTAACCCGTCGATGGCGGGACTGATGGTCAGGCTGATGGGGTCATGGGGGGAGATCGTCATTGCCGCCGGGCTGATCGTGTCGGTGTGCGGCGCTTATCTCAGCTGGACCATCATGGCCGCGGAGGTGCCTTTCCTCGCCGCCACTCATAAAGCCTTCCCGCGCCTGTTTGCCCGTCAGAATAGCAACAACGCCCCCTCCGCCTCATTGTGGTTGACCAATATCAGCGTTCAGGTATCGCTGGTGCTGATCTGGCTGACCGGGTCGGACTACGGCACGCTGCTGACCATTGCCTCTGAGATGATTCTCGTGCCCTATCTGCTGGTCGGCGCCTTTCTGCTGAAAATCGCCACTCGCCCGCTGCATAAAGCGGTGGCTATCGGCGCCTGTATTTATGGCATATGGTTATTATACGCGTCGGGGCCTGTGCATTTGCTGTTGTCGGTGGTACTTTACGCTCCGGGTCTTCTGGTCTTTTTGTACGCCCGACGTACGCACCAGCACGATCGTTCGCTCAAACGCCGCGAAGTGGCGCTAATTGGTTTATTGCTGGTTGCCGCTGTGCCGGCAACGTGGATGCTGGTGGGGTAAGCGGTCGCCCTGCCGCAGAACGCATAGGAGATACCCATGGCTGAACAACAGCCCCGCCCGATTCTGATCACAGGAGCAGGCCGCCGCATCGGCCTCGCTCTGGCACACCATTTTCTGCAGCAGCGCCAGCCGGTCATCGTCAGCTATCGTACGCCCTATCCGGCGATTGACGGCCTGCGCGAAGCGGGCGCGCTCTGCCTGCAGGCCGATTTTAGCAGCGATGACGGCATTCTGACCTTCGCTGAAGCGGTCAAATCACACACCGACGGTCTGCGCGCCATCATCCATAACGCCAGCGACTGGATGGCGGAAAAGCCGGGCGTCCCGCTGAGCACCGTCATCAACCGCATGATGCAGATCCACGTCCACGCCCCCTATCTGCTCAACCATGCGCTGGAGGCGTTGCTGCGCGGCCACGGCCATGCCGCCAGCGACATTATCCATATCACCGATTACGTGGTGGAGCGCGGGAGCGACAAACATATCGCCTACGCCGCCAGCAAAGCCGCCCTGGATAACATGACCCGCTCCTTCGCTCGCAAGCTGGCGCCAGAGGTTAAGGTCAACGCCATCGCGCCGTCGCTAATCATGTTTAATGAGGGTGACGACGAGGCCTATCGTCAGCAGGCGCTGGATAAATCGCTGATGAAAATCGCCCCTGGCGAAAAAGAGATTAGCGATCTCATCGATTACCTGTTTACCAGCCGCTACGTTACCGGCCGCTCATTCGCTGTCGACGGCGGCCGCCCGCTGCGCTAGTGGAAACGGCTCCAGCCGAGGATTAACAGCCAGGCGCACAGCCCCCAGCATCCCACTGCGCCTGCCAGCGCCAACGGCAGGCGCATAATCCCGGTGAAATACCACAGTGACAGCAGATAGATAAAATAGGGAAGAATCGACCACATGCCGAATACGATGGTCGCGCGCAGGGCTTCGATCCCCCGCTCGCTGGCGACAATATAATGGGCGATGAGCGCAAAGGTGGGAAACAGCGGGACCAGGCCAGCGATAGCGTAGTTTTTGGTTTTCGCCAGCACGCCAATCAGCACCACCACCAGCGCTCCCAACAGCCCTTTGATTAACAGCCCCATGCCCGTATGCCTTAACAGTGAATCAATAAGTTAGGGCAGCATAGCGGATTTAACGCTGTTTATAAAAGAGTAATGGCGGGTAAAATAAGTGCGGTGTATGTTACTTCTTTTACTGATGTGCAATAGACATGAATAAAATCGTTTTTGTTGAGGATGACCCTGAGGTAGGCACGCTGATCGCCGCCTATCTCGGCAAGCATGATATGGATGTTGTGGTCGAGCCTCGCGGCGACCGCGCTGAGGAGGTGATCGCGCGGGAGAAACCGGATCTGGTGCTGCTGGACATTATGCTGCCCGGCAAGGACGGAATGACGCTCTGTCGCGATCTGCGCGGGCAATGGCAAGGGCCGATTGTCCTGCTGACTTCGCTCGACAGCGATATGAACCATATCCTCTCCCTGGAGATGGGCGCCAGCGATTATATTCTGAAAACCACCCCGCCAGCGGTACTTCTCGCGCGACTGCGTCTGCATTTGCGCCAGCATATTGCTCCGGCAGGCGCCGGATCCGCCTCCTCAACGCTCACGCCACATAAAACCATCTCCTTCGGCTCGCTGACCATTGACCCGGTCAACCGCCAGGTGCTGCTTGGCGGAGAAAACGTCGCCCTGTCGACCGCCGATTTCGATCTGCTGTGGGAGTTGGCCACCCACGCCGGGCAGATTATGGACCGCGACGCACTGCTGAAAAATTTACGCGGCGTTACCTATGACGGGATGGATCGCAGCGTCGACGTGGCTATCTCCCGCCTGCGCAAAAAACTGCTCGACAACGCCACGGAGCCCTATCGTATTAAGACCGTTCGCAACAAAGGCTACCTGTTCGCCCCTCACGCCTGGGATAACTAAGCGGCCCTTCTGCGGCCCTGCGAGGGGCCCGCTCATCGCGCGCTCGCCGGCGGCAAAGTTATCACGTTTGCTGCCTGCTGCGTTCGTCCCTGGCGCGCACATTCATCACCGGAACTTGTCATATTGATTAAATCAATAGAATTAGCCGTACAGAACCCCATCACATAACTCCTCAATATGATTGTGCTCAAGGACTTACCGCTGTCAGAGTGGCATAAAGCCTGAAAACACAGGACTTTTGCATGATGAAATACGTTGTACTTTTGGCACTCTCACTGTTCACTTCTCTCTCTGGCTGGGCTTTTTCCCTCGACAACGCCGATATTCGACTCCTCTGTCCGCAGCGCGGGCAAATCGAGGTGATCCTTCATCGCTATGAACATACCCAGCAATCCTGGGGGCAGCATCACTTTGAAACCGGCGGCGGCCACGTTCGCCAGGGGCCGCTGCTGGTGATCCCGTTTGCCAACCTCGATCAGATGATTTACCACCAGACCACCGGCGAGTTTGCTTACTGGTATGCCGAAACGGAAAAACTGGTGCGCTGTCGGCTGCTGAGTCTGACGACCACCTATCCGGTAGACATTCCTTATTATCGTGAGTAGCGTATCCATCGACGCACAAAATACGATTGCCCTGCTCCCCCCGAGGGTGAAGAAATCACCGCATCGAGTGACACTGTCACCTTTTCACCGTTCTGTCTCCAGGCTGGCTATTGTCAGGGGGCATAAACCCTGCTTTGATAGCGTATCTATGATTTCCCCGCGCCTCGCCCGGGGATATCGATAACATTGACTCCCCGACGCGCAGAAGATGCCCCTGGGGCGCCAGACAGGTTTCTCTTGAATACGCGGTAATGTAATGAAAAAGCTGTTCGTGCAGTTCTATCTTCTGCTCTTCGTCTGCTTTCTGGTGATGACCATGCTGGTCGGTCTGGTCTATAAATTTACCGCGGAGCGCGCCGGACGGCAGTCGCTTGACGATTTGATGAAAAGCTCGCTGTATCTGATGCGCAGCGAGCTGCGGGAGATACCGCCGCGCGACTGGAGCAAGACCCTTAAAGAGCTGGACCTGAATTTATCGTTTGATCTGCACATCGAGCCGATCAGCAAATTTAAGCTGTCGGAAAGCTCGATGCAGCACCTGCGCGCCGGCGATATCGTCGCCCTCGACGATCAGTACACCTTTATTCAGCGCATTCCCCGCAGCCACTATGTGCTGTCGGTGGGCCCGGTGCCCTATCTCTATTTTCTGCATGAGATGCGCCTGCTGGACGTGGCGCTGATGGCGTTTATTGCTATCTCGCTGGCCTTTCCGGTGTTTATCTGGATGCGCCCGCACTGGCAGGACATGCTGCGCATTGAGACGGCCGCCCAGCGCTTTGGCGAAGGTCACCTCAGCGAGCGCATTCACTTCGACAGTATGTCCAGCTTCGAGCGGCTCGGGGTGGCCTTTAACCAAATGGCCGATAACATTAATGCGCTTATTGCCAGCAAAAAGCAGCTGATTGACGGCATCGCCCATGAACTCAGGACACCGCTGGTACGCCTGCGCTACCGTCTGGAGATGAGCGAGAATCTCACCGAGGCGGAATCGCAGGCGCTGAACCGCGATATCGGTCAGCTGGAGGCGCTGATTGAAGAGCTCCTGACCTACGCCCGCCTCGACCGCCCGCAGACGGAGCTCAGCCTGACGACTCCCGATTTTCCCGCCTGGATCAGCGATCACGTCGAGGATATCCAGATGGTTAACCCACAGCGCGAGGTCGCCCTGGCGACGCTGACCCACGGTAACTACGGCGCGCTGGATATGCGACTGATGGAGCGGGTGCTGGATAATTTGGTCAATAACGCCCTGCGCTACAGCAGCCAGCGGGTAGCGGTCAGCCTGACGCTGCAGGGTTCGCGCGCATCGTTGCTGGTTGAGGATGACGGCCCGGGAATCGCCCCCGAGGAGCGCGAGCGGGTGTTTGAGCCCTTTGTCCGCCTTGACCCCAGCCGGGACCGGGCGACAGGAGGCTGCGGCCTCGGCCTGGCGATTGTCCACAGTATCGCCCAGGCGATGGGCGGCGAGGTGCGCTGCGAGGCCAGCCCTCTCGGCGGCGCCCGCTTCTGCTTTAGCTGGCCGGTCTATCATCAGCTGCCTGATTTCACCTCTGCCTGAATAAAACTTGCGCAGAAGCCGCGGGCTGGGTATGCTGCAAAAATCTAATAGTATGTTGTAACTAAGGTGGTAATAATGGCCAGCTACGACCTCGTTGAACGTCTGAATAATACCTTTCGCCAGATCGAGCTGGAGCTGCAGGCGCTCCAGCAGGCGTTAAGTGACTGCCGTCTGCTGGCGGGCCGGGTATTTGAACTGCCGGCGATCGGTAAGGATGCCGAGCACGATCCGCTGGCCACCATTCCGGTGGTGCAGCACATCGGCAAGACGGCCCTGGCGCGCGCCCTGCGCCACTACAGCCATCTGTTTATCCAGCAGCAATCGGAAAACCGCAGCAGCAAGGCCGCCGTACGCCTGCCGGGGGCTATCTGCCTGCAGGTTACCGCCGCGGAGCAGCAGGATCTGCTGGCGCGTATTCAGCATATCAATGCCCTGAAGGCCACCTTCGAGAAGATCGTCACCGTCGACTCCGGCCTGCCCCCCACCGCCCGTTTTGAGTGGGTACACCGTCATTTGCCGGGGTTGATCACCCTAAGCGCCTACCGCACGCTGACGCCCCTCGTCGACCCGAGCACCATCCGCTTCGGCTGGGCCAATAAGCACGTCATCAAGAATCTGACCCGCGACCAGGTGTTGATGATGCTGGAGAAAAGCCTGCAAGCGCCGCGGGCGGTGCCGCCGTGGACCCGGGAGCAGTGGCAGAGCAAACTGGAAAGGGAGTATCAGGATATCGCCGCCCTGCCGCAGCGGGCGCGGCTGAAAATAAAACGACCGGTGAAAGTCCAGCCGATCGCCCGCGTTTGGTACGCCGGCGAGCAGAAACAGGTACAGTACGCCTGCCCCAGCCCGCTGATCGCCCTGATGTCCGGCAGCCGGGGGGTCAGCGTACCGGATATTGGCGAGCTGCTGAACTATGATGCCGACAATGTGCAGTATCGCTACAAACCGGAGGCGCAGTCGCTGAGATTGCTTATCCCGCGCCTGCACCTCTGGCTGGCTAGCGAATAGCCAGGCTGCCGACCATCTCTTCCGGGCGCACCCAGCTGTCGAATTCGGCTTCCGTCAGGTAGCCCAGCGCCAGCGCCGAGGCTTTGAGAGTCAGCCCCTCATGGTGCGCTTTTTTAGCGATTTCCGCCGCCTTGTCGTAGCCGATATGGGTATTCAGCGCAGTAACCAGCATTAGCGACTCATTGAGCAACTGACTGATCCGCTCGCGATTCGGTTCAACACCCACCGCACAGTGCTCGTTAAAGCTCGCCATACCGTCCGCCAGCAGACGCACCGACTGCAGGAAGTTGTGGATGACCATCGGGCGATAGACGTTAAGCTCAAAGTTGCCGGAAGCACCGCCGATATTCACCGCCACGTCGTTGCCCATCACCTGGCAGCAGACCATGGTCAGAGCTTCGCACTGGGTTGGGTTAACCTTGCCCGGCATAATCGATGACCCTGGCTCGTTTTCCGGGATGGCGATTTCACCAATGCCGCAGCGGGGGCCGGAGGCCAGCCAGCGGACATCGTTAGCGATTTTCATCAGCGAGGCCGCCAGGCCTTTCAGCGCGCCGTGGGCATGGACCAGGGCATCCACAGTGGCCAGCGCTTCGAATTTGTTCGGCGCGGTGACAAATGGCTGTCCGCTGAGCGACGCCAGCTCGGCCGCCACGCGTACGGCATATTCCGGATGGGTATTCAGCCCGGTGCCTACCGCCGTCCCGCCCAGCGCCAGCTCGGCAAGATGCGGCTGACTGGCTTCAATGTGCTTCAGGCTATGGTCCAGCATCGCCACCCAGCCGGAGATCTCCTGGCCTAAGGTGAGCGGCGTGGCGTCCTGCAGATGGGTGCGGCCGATCTTGACGATATCCCTGAAGGCCACCGCTTTTTCATTGAGCGTCGCCCGCAGCGCCTGCAGCGACGGGATCACTTTTTCCCGCAGGGCAATCAGCGCCGCGACGTGCATGGCGGTGGGGAATACATCATTTGAGCTCTGGCTCTTATTCACATCGTCATTGGGATGAATTTTTCGCGCTATCCCCCGTTCTCCGCCGAGCAGTTCACTGGCGCGGTTGGCCAGCACCTCGTTCATATTCATATTGCTTTGGGTGCCGGAGCCGGTCTGCCAGATAGCCAGGGGGAACTCCTGCGCGTGCTTTCCGGCCAGCACTTCGTCAGCGGCGGCGACGATCGCCCCGGCTTTCTCCGCCGTCAACAGTCCGAGATCCTGGTTAACCTTCGCCGCCGCCCGCTTGGTCAGCGCCAGGGCGAATATCAGCTCCCCGGGCATTTTTTCGGTCGAGATGCGGAAATGCTCCAGCGAGCGCTGGGTCTGGGCGCCCCAGAGTTTATCGGCCGGGACCTCGATGGCGCCCATCGAGTCTTTTTCACTGCGATGCGTTGTCATTACTTTCTCCTTGGATGAAAAGTGCGTCATAGCGACAAAGCTCACCTGCTTAAAAGACTAAGTATTGGCCAGATTGATAAGTTGTTTTGGTGGTTCGTGCCGCGAAGCGACATAAAAAAAGCCGCCCCGAGGGGCAGCCCAGACCGCTGACAAAATGCAATCGTCGGGATTGCCCGGCGGCGCTGCGCTTGCGCGGGCCTACAGAGAACTGCATAACTTATTGATATTGCTGTTTTTCGTAGGCCGGGTAAGGCGAAAGCCGCCGCCCGGCAGAAAGGCGCTCACCCTAACGAAAACAGGTTTGTCATCGACCAGCGCCGCCCCGAAGGGCGGCGTGGGTTACTTCACGCAGCGGGCGCACTGCGAGGTCTGGATCTGCTGGAAGAAGTCATTGCCTTTATCATCAACGAGGATAAAGGCCGGGAAATCCTCCACTTCAATTTTCCAGATAGCCTCCATACCCAGCTCCGGATAGGCCACGCACTCGAGGCTCTTGATGCTCTGCTGGGCCAGCACTGCCGCCGGGCCGCCGATGCTGCCGAGGTAGAAGCCGCCGTGTTTGTGGCAGGCGTCGGTGACCTGCTGGCTGCGGTTGCCTTTCGCCAGCATGATCTTGCTCGCCCCATGGGACTGCAGCAGATCAACGTAAGAGTCCATGCGGCCTGCGGTGGTCGGCCCCAGAGAGCCGGAGGCGTAACCATCCGGCGTCTTGGCCGGACCTGCGTAGTAGATCGGGTGATCTTTGACGTACTGCGGCAGCGCCTCGCCGTTGTCGATAAGCTCCTTCAGCTTAGCGTGGGCGATATCGCGGGCGACGATGATAGTCCCGCTCAGCGACAGGCGGGTGGACACCGGATACTGCGACAGCTGAGCCAGGATCTCGCTCATCGGCTGGTTAAGATTTACCTTCACCGCTTCGCCTTCCCCGGCCTGGCGCAGATGCTCAGGGATATATTTCCCCGGGTTGCTCTCCAGCTTCTCGATCCAGATGCCGTCGCGGTTAATCTTGGCTTTGATGTTGCGGTCGGCGGAACAGGAAACCCCCATCCCTACCGGGCAGGAAGCGCCGTGACGCGGCAGACGGATCACGCGGATATCGTGGGCAAAGTATTTGCCGCCGAACTGCGCGCCGAGACCAAGGTTCTGCGCCTCCAGCAGCAGCTCCTGCTCCAACTGCACGTCGCGGAACGCCTGGCCGTGCTCGTTACCTTCGGTCGGCAGGCCATCGTAGTATTTGGTGGACGCCAGCTTCACGGTCTTCAGCGTCGCTTCCGCCGAGGTACCGCCGATCACGAAGGCGATATGGTACGGTGGACAGGCGGCAGTACCGAGGGTGCGCATCTTCTCGACGAGGTAATTTTTCAGCTTCGCCGGGGTGATCAGCGCTTTGGTTTCCTGGTACAGATAGGTTTTGTTCGCCGAGCCGCCGCCCTTGGCGATGCAGAGGAATTTGTACTCATCGCCATCGGTAGCATAGAGATCGATCTGCGCCGGCAGGTTGGTGCCAGTGTTAACCTCTTTATACATATCCAGCGGCGCGTTCTGCGAGTAGCGCAGGTTGTCCTGGATATAGGTGTTGTACACCCCCTGCGCCAGGGCGGCTTCATCGCCGCCGCCGGTCCACACGCGCTGGCCTTTTTTACCCATGATGATCGCGGTGCCGGTGTCCTGGCAGGTGGGCAGAATACCTTTGGCGGCGATATCCGAGTTGCGCAGGAACTGCAGCGCGACGTATTTATCGTTTTCGCTGGCTTCCGGATCGTTAAGGATATCCGCCACCTGCTGCTGATGCGCAGGGCGAAGCATAAAGGAGGCGTCGTGGAAAGCATGCTGCGCCAGAAGGGTCAGCGCCTGAGGGTCAACTTTTAGCACTTCCTGGCCGGCGAATTCGGCGACGGAGACGTAATCACTGCTGAGGAGATAATACTCGGTGTCATCCTTTTTGAGCGGAAAAGGATCCTGGTAAACAAACGGTTTATTCGACATTGTACTCTCACTTACTGCTTTGGCTGATTATGTTTCAGGCAGGGACTCCATGTGCCTGTAGAAAAGCGAGTCGAACAATCTTACACAATTTTTTAACAAAAACTGAGACAAGGACGACTTTTTCTTTCAGCAGTTGCTTCTCCACCGTTTGCTGGTTTAATAGGGCGATAAAATTTACTTTGTTTGAAACAGGGATTGAGAATGCAAAAGCTGATTAACGCCGTGCAGAACTATGCATGGGGAAGCCACACCGCCTTAACCGAACTCTATGGCATCGCCAACCCGGACAATCTGCCGATGGCAGAGCTGTGGATGGGGGCGCATCCGAAGAGCAGCTCGCAGATCCTGGCTGCCGACGGCCAGCCGCGTTCACTGCGCGAGGTGATTGACGCGGATAAAGCCGCTCTGCTCGGCGACAAGGTTGCCGCCCGCTTTGGTGAACTGCCGTTCCTGTTTAAGGTACTGTGCGCCGCTCAGCCGCTCTCAATTCAGGTGCATCCCAACAAGCAGGCCTCGGAAGAAGGTTTCGCCCGCGAGAACGCCGCCGGTATCCCGCTCTCCGCCGCCGAGCGTAACTACAAAGATCCGAACCACAAACCGGAGCTGGTTTTTGCCCTGACGCCGTTCCTGGCGATGAATGCATTTCGCGAGTTCAGCGAGATTGTCACCCTGCTGCAGCCGGTGGCTAGCGCGCATCCGGCAATCGGCGCCTTCCTGCAGCAGCCGGACGCGACTCACCTGAGCCAGCTGTTTGCCAGCCTGCTAAATATGCAGGGTGAGGAAAAGGCCAAGGCGCTGCAGGTGCTGCGCGACGTACTGGCCCGTGAACAAGGCGAACCGTGGCAGACTATCCGCCTGATCGCGGAATTCTATCCGGACGACAGCGGCCTCTTCTCCCCGCTGCTGCTGAACGTGGTGAAGCTGAACCCAGGCGAAGCGATGTTCCTGTTTGCTGAAACGCCGCACGCCTATCTGCAGGGGGTGGCGCTGGAGGTGATGGCCAACTCGGATAACGTACTGCGCGCCGGCCTGACGCCGAAATACATTGATATTCCTGAGCTGGTTGCTAACGTCAAGTTCGAGGCTAAACCGGCGGGTGAGCTGTTGACCCAGCCGCAGCGTCACGGCGCGGAACTCGACTTCCCGATCCCGGTGGAAGATTTTGCCTTCTCCCTGCATGACCTCTCCGCCGAGGCCAGCGATGTGGCCCAGGCAAGCGCGGCGATCGTGTTCTGCGTCGACGGCGAAGCCGTACTGCGCAAAGGCGACCAGAGCCTGACCCTCAAGCCGGGCGAGTCGGCCTTCGTGGCCGCCAGTGAATCGCCGGTGCAGGTCAGCGGCCGCGGCCGCGTGGCGCGCGTTTTCAATAAGCTCTAGTAAGCGACTGACCCTTCAGGTCGCGCTTACTGTTGGTGATAACTCAGCCAGGCGGTCTCTCCGCCTGGCTTCATTTATGGATAAATGCTATGAAAAAATCGCTGGTCGCAGCAGGAGTCATCGTGGCGCTGGGCGTGGTATGGACAGGCGGCGCCTGGTTCACTGGTAAACAGCTGGAAGGCCGGATCGCCGATATGGTGCAGCAGGCAAACGCCCAGCTGCGCAGCAGCGCGCCGGAGTCAGGTCTGGAGCTGAGCTATCAGGACTACCAGCGCGGGCTGTTCAGCAGCCATCTGCAGCTGGTGGTGAAGCCGATCGCCGGTCAGGCTAACGGCTGGCTGGCCGCCGGGCAGAGCGTGGTGCTTGACGAAGTGGTCGATCATGGCCCCTTCCCGCTGGCCTCGTTAAAAGCCTTTAATCTGGCGCCGGCAATGGCTTCCGTCCACACCACGCTGGTGAAAAACGACGCCAGCCAGGCGCTGTTCGAGATAGCCAAAGGCGACACCCCCTTTACCGTCGATACGCGCATTGCCTACAGCGGCGACAGCCAGTCGGCTATCGTCCTTAACGCCCTCGACTACGCTAAAGTCGATGAGAAAGTCACCTTCAGCGGCGGTCAGTTCCAGCTCGACGCCGACCGCGACGGCAAAAACATCAGCCTGAAGGGCCAGGCCGGCAGCGGGCAGATCGATGCGCTCAATGAATATAATCAGAAGGTACAGCTGCGCTTCGTCAACCTGACCACCGACGGCGCCACCGAGCTGGCCAGCTTCAACGAACGTATCGGCCAGCAAAAAATGACCCTCGATAAACTGGCCATCAGCGTCGAAGGCAAAGAGCTGGCGCTGATCGACGGCATGGCGCTGGACGGCGGCTCGACGCTGACCCAGGACGGCAAAGGCGTGAACAGCCAGGTGAACTACACCGTCAACAGCCTCAAGCTGCAGGGGCAGGATATGGGCAGCGGCAAACTCACGCTGAAAGTGGATAACGTCGACGGTCAGGCGTGGCACCAGTTCAGTCAGCAGTACAGCGCGCAGTCTCAGGCGCTGCTGGCGAAACCGGAGCTGGCGCAGAATCCGGAGTTGTATCAGCAGGCCCTCACCGAAACGCTGTTCAATGCGCTGCCGATCCTGCTCAAAGGCAACCCGTCGGTGACCATCTCTCCGTTGAGCTGGCGCAATGCCAAAGGCGAAAGCACCCTCAACCTCTCGGTTCTGCTGAAAGATCCGGCCCAGGTGACCGCTCCGCCGCAGACCCTGGCGGACAGCCTGGATCGCGTGGTGCAGTCCCTGGACGGCAAAGTGGTGATCCCGGTGGATATGGCGACGGAGTTTATGACTAAGATCGCCGGTCTGGAAGGCTATCAGCCGGCCGATGCCGCCAAGCTTGCCGATCAGCAGGTCAAAGGCCTGGCGGCGATGGGCCAGATGTTCCGCATTACCACCATGGAAGCTAACGCCATCAGCAGCAGTCTGCAGTACGCGAACGGCCAGGTGACGCTGAACGGACAGAAAATGCCGCTGCAAGACTTTGCCGCGATGTTTGGTCTGGAAGCGCCTTCGCTGCCGGACAGCGCGCCGCAGGAAGGCCAGCCGCAGCAGGAAGGCCAGCCGCAGCAGGATGACGCCGCTCCTCAGCAGGACGACGCCGCCCCGCAGCCGTAACTTATCGGTACAGGAGACGGCCAGCGCGCGCCGTCTCCCTCATTTTCGCGTCACCAGCCGCGGGGGCATAATCTGGTTTCGCGTCTCGCCAGTCCCCTCTTCCAGCCGCCGCAGCATCGAATCCGCCAGGCTTTTCCCCATCTCCCGCGCCGGGGTGGTCACCCAGGTGAGGGGCAGGTCGTCGAGGGCGGCCTCCGGCACGTCGGCAAACGCCGCCAGCGCCACCCGCTGCTCAAAGTAGCTCTCGACGCCATCTTCCCCGCTCTGTCTTCCAGCCCGTAACAAACCGAACCACGCGCCGGTGGCTACCACGTTGTTGTAGCACAGCACCGCGGTAATGGTCGGATTCTGGCGCAGCAGGCCGGTCATCGCCTCCGCCGCCTGCTTCTGGCTCGACTCGCACTCCAGCACCCATTCGCTGTGAAACGGCAGACCGTATTTCAGCAAGGTGGCGCAATAGCCGCCGACCCGCTCGGCGCGCGTTAGCGACGAGCTCTGGCCGCCAAGCCAGGCGATCCGCTGATGGCCGCGGCGGATCAGATGCTCGGTCACCAGCTGCGCCGCCTGCATGTTGTCCGGGCGGATAAGGTCGACATCGTCAAGATAGCTAGCGCGGGAAGCAAACACCAGCGGCACCCCCGCCTCCGCCGCACGCTCGCGCAGCTCGCTCCCGCGGTCGATCGCCCCGGCGATAATCACCCCGTCCACCCCCTGCGCCGCCAGCGTATCAAACCGCTGGGCCATCTTCTCGCCGCTGCGGCCTCCCTGGGTGAGAAATACCATTTTCCCCTGCCTCTCCAGGGCATCGGTGAGGCCGGCGGTTAATTCAGCATAAAACGGTTTTGACAGGTCGCTGACGATAAGGCCAATCACGCCGCTCTGCCCACCGCGCAGCGAGGCCGCCTGACGATTGCGCACAAATCCCAGCTGTTCGATAGCCTGATTAACCCGCTCGCCGGTGGCGCTGGAGATGCGCCCTTTGCCGCTCAGTACCAGTGAAACGGTACTCACGGAGACGCCGGCAGCCAGCGCCACATCATTGATGGTGATCTTTTTTGCGATAGCCATAACCTGCTGGCTGACTCCCTTGCCTGTCGATAAATCGTTTTATCATTGTGCGATCTTTATAAACCTTATTATCGCTTGAATATGTGATTTTTATCGCACTAAAAAGTGATAAAACGTTTTATCTTGCCGTGGCGTTAGTTCTCCCGACCACTTATGAATCAGGAACCGTGCTATGACGGCGAAAACAGCACCAAAAATCACCTTATGGGAATTTTTCCAGCAGCTGGGAAAAACCTTCATGCTGCCCGTAGCGTTGCTCTCGTTTTGCGGGATCATGCTGGGGATCGGCAGCTCGCTAAGCAGTCACGATGTTTTGACTCTGCTGCCGTGGCTGGATATGCCGCTGCTGCAGGCCATCTTTATCTGGATGAGCAAGGTCGGCTCCTTTGCCTTCAGCTTCCTGCCGGTCATGTTCTGTATCGCCATCCCGCTGGGTCTGGCGCGAGAGAACAAAGGCGTCGCCGCCTTCGCCGGCTTCGTTGGCTACGCGGTCATGAACCTGGCGGTCAACTTCTGGCTGACCGCGAAGGGTATTCTGCCCACCACCGACGCCGCGATCCTGAAGGCCAACAATATCCAGAACATCATCGGCATTCCGTCAATCGATACCGGGATCCTCGGGGCGGTGATCGCCGGGATTATCGTCTGGCTGCTGCATGAACGCTTCCATAACATTCGCCTGCCGGACGCCCTGGCCTTCTTCGGCGGCACCCGCTTCGTGCCGATCGTCACCACCGTGGTGCTGGGGCTGGTCGGGCTGGCGATCCCGCTGGTGTGGCCAGTCTTCGCCATGGGGATCAACGCCCTCGGGAAGATGATCAACAGCGCCGGGGATTTTGGGCCGATGATCTTCGGCACCGGCGAGCGACTGCTGCTGCCGTTTGGCCTGCACCATATTCTGGTGGCGCTGATCCGCTTTACCGAAGCCGGCGGCACCCTCGACGTCTGCGGCCACAGCGTCAGCGGCGCGCTGACCATCTTCCAGGCGCAGCTGAGCTGTCCGACGACCCACGGCTTCGCCGAAAGCGCCACCCGTTTCCTGTCGCAGGGTAAAATGCCGGCATTCCTCGGCGGCCTGCCGGGAGCCGCGCTGGCGATGTACCACTGCGCCCGTCCGGAAAACCGACATAAAATTAAAGGCCTGCTGATCTCCGGGGTCATCGCCTGCGTGGTCGGCGGCACCACCGAGCCGCTGGAGTTCTTGTTCTTGTTTGTCGCGCCGGTCCTGTATGTCATCCACGCGCTGCTGACCGGTCTCGGCTTTACCATCATGGCGGTGCTCGGCGTCACCATCGGCAACACCGACGGCAATATTATCGACTTCGTGGTGTTTGGCATCCTGCATGGTCTGGCGACCAAGTGGTATCTGGTGCCGGTGGTGGCGGCTATCTGGTTCGCGGTCTACTATGCCATCTTCCGCTTCGCCATCACCCGCTTCAATCTGAAAACGCCGGGCCGCGACATCGACACTGCCGCCAGCGTGGAGAAAGCCGTCGCCGGTACCATCGGCAAATCCGGGTATAACGTACCGGCGATTCTGGCGGCGCTCGGCGGCGCAGAGAACATTGTTTCGCTGGATAACTGCATTACCCGTCTGCGCCTGTCGGTGCACGATATGAGCAAAGTGGACGCCGCCGCGCTGAAAGCCCATCGCGCCATCGGGGTGGTACAGCTCAACCAGCATAATCTGCAGGTGGTTATTGGCCCGCAGGTACAGTCGGTAAAAGATGAGATGGCCACGCTGATGAATACCGTGCAGGCCTGATCCCACTAGTCCCCCTCCGCTACGGAGGGGGCGCTCGCTAAGGAAGCTCCAATGTTTGATTTTGCCACCCCTATCGATCGCCACGGCACCTGGTGCACGCAATGGGACTATGTCGCCGACCGGTTTGGCGCCGCCGATCTGCTGCCGTTCACTATTTCCGATATGGATTTCGCCACCGCGCCCTGTATTCTCGACGCCGTTAGCCAGCGGCTGGCCCACGGGGTGTTCGGCTACAGCCGCTGGCGCAACGAGGCGTTTCTCGGGGCGATTGCCCACTGGTACGCCAGCCGCTTTAACAGCGACATCGATCCGCAATCTGTGGTCTACGGACCGTCGGTTATCTATATGGTGGCGGAAACCATCCGCCAGTGGTCGAAAGAAGGCGACGGCGTCGTGGTCCACACCCCTGCCTACGATGCGTTCTATAACACCATCACCGCTAACCGGCGGCGGATTGCCCCGGTGCCATTGATCCTGAAGGATAATCGGTGGCGCTGCGATATGGACCGCCTGGAGGCGGCGCTGGCGGAGCCAAAGAATACCCTGCTGCTGCTGTGCAGCCCGCACAACCCAACGGGGAAAGTCTGGCGTCGCGAGGAGCTGGAGACCATGGCGGCCCTGTGTCAAAAACATGGCGTCAGGGTGATTAGCGACGAAATTCATATGGACATGACCTGGGGCGAACACCGCCATATCCCGTGGAGCGAGGTCGCTCAGGGACCATGGGCGCTGTTCACCTCCGGTTCGAAGAGCTTCAATATTCCGGCCTTTACCGGGGCCTACGGCTTTATCCCCGAAGAGAACGAGCGCGACAGCTACCTGCAGGCGCTAAAGGGTCGCGACGGGCTCTCTTCCCCTTCCGTGCCGGCGCTGGTCGCCCATATCGCCGCCTACCGCGACGGGGCTCCCTGGCTCGATGCCCTGCGCGACTACCTGCAGGCGAATATGCGCTATGTCGCCGACACGCTCAACAACGCCTTCCCCGCGCTCTGCTGGCAGCCGCCGGAGGCCACCTACCTGGCATGGATCGACCTGCGCCCGCTCAACGTTGACGATCGCGCGCTACAGCAGGCGCTGATCGCCGAACAGAAGGTGGCGATTATGCCGGGTTATACCTATGGTCCTGAGGGCAACGGCTTTCTGCGGCTCAACGTCGGCTGCCCGCGCGAGAAGCTGGAACGCGGTGTCGAAGGACTGATTGCCGCCCTGCGCAGCCTCAGCTGATTCGACGCGCAATCTACAGGTCATCGCGCCGGCGAAACGCCAGGTAACCGGCGCCGAGGGTAAAGACAGCGACAATCACCACCAGCAGGATAAACCCGTGGTGGTTGCTTGCCAGCGGGATCCCACCGACGTTCATGCCGAAGAAACCGGCGACGATGTTAATCGGCAGCGCGAGGACGGTGATCACCGTCAGGGTATAGAGGGTGCGATTGCTCTGCTCCAGCTGGCGGGCGCCAATCTCCTCCTGCAGCAGACTGATGCGCTCGATCAGGCCCGACAGATCGTTAAGCACCACGCTAAACTCTTCGGTGAACTGACGAAACGCCTGCACCACCGCGCGATCCATCCACGCCGGCGGCCGGTTAAGCAGCCGGAACATCGCCGCCGGCTCCGGCGCCAGCAACCGCTGGAAGCGTAAAAGCATCCGCCGTAGCCGCGCCAGATCGGCCCGGTTGCGCTGCACGTGATTGCTCAGAAGACGCTCTTCAATAAGGTCAACATGGCGGCTGGCCTGGCGGACGACCTGCTCCAGCACCTCCTCCTGCTCCTCCAGCAGAAAGGCCAGCAGCTCAGTAGACGTGTTCACCCTGAGCGTCTGCAAGCGCGGCAGCATCCATTCGATAAACCGCAACGGTTTGAAGCGCGCCGTCACCACCAGCCTGGGGCTACAGTAGAGCCACAGCGTGGCGGTTTCCGCGCTGGTATCCTGCGGACGAAACAGCACATCGTTAAGCACAGCGAACAGATTTTCCCCCTGTCGCTCAATGCGGGTGGTGTGCGAGCCGCTGCGGATCTCCTCGAAGAAAAAATCGGCCACCGGAAAGTGGCTGGTTAACCATTTCTCGGCGGTGGCATGATTAAGATTCAGGTGTAACCAGATAAACGCCTTGTCATCGGCGAGCGCCTGATAGCGGGCGCAGACCTCGCCAGAGGCGATCGGCTGCGGGGGGCGCTGTTCATGAAACAAATAGCCATGCACCAGGCCGGAAACTTCACTATCAAAATCGGGCTTTAACATCTTCGCGGTGACGTCTTGACTCATGGCTCCCTCAGGACAGGCACTGGCACCGTTGATGCCCGAATAGTGCCATCTTTCGCTATTTTCCGCGGGCTGGCAAGGTTAATAATCTGGTCATAAAACAGTAACCTGGCTGACATATGACGGCCAGTATCACGCTTCATCCCCTCGCCGCGCAGGCGATGCGATGGAAGCGAACGGAAGGTCTTCTTGCCTTTATGCTCAGGCGGTTATTAAAATAAATTTGATTATCCTCAAAACTTTTTCAGGCAGAAAGCGGTATTAATTTGCGCGCTTAATCATTGCTTTCACCCAGGTTTATTGAGGAGGAGACCATGAAAACCTATGACCGTAATCGTAACGCTATTGCTACCGGCAGCATGGTAATGATCGCCGGTAACGGGACGACGGGCGTGATTAAAGCTATCCATGGCGAGGGGAAAACCGCTGAGCAGCTGCGCCGGGCGGACTGCGTTGAAATCGACGGCTGCGAGGGCCGCTTCTGCCCGTTGGATCTGATCCGTCTCGGCTTCCATTAATTCCTGCCGCCAGGTCGTTAGTATCAGGCCACCTGTGGTGGCCTGCTCTTTTCCCGGGAAATAAAGCGTCTAGCGAAAGCTCCACTGAACACTCATCACAAAGATCGCCGGCACAATAATGCCGCCTTCCACACCGAAATAATCGGTGAAATTATATTGCAGGCCATGATAGAGGTAGGGCGAAAAACCGATGCCGGTGATTTTTTTGGCGGTGCGGTAGGTGCCGGAATCCCCACAGTGGCTGAAGGCATCAAAGAAAAATTCCCCGGTATAGGCATACACCCCTTTCAGTACCCAGCCGGTATCGTTTTTCAGCCAGTCGCGGCGCACGCCGAGGGTCAGGCAACGATCGTCAAAGCTGTTTTTCATCGTTCCGACCAGCACGCTGTATTTTGAATCCTGAGAAAACTTGCGCTCCACCGAGAAAAAGTTGTTATTGTAATGTTCGTTATATTGTCCGTGGTTACCCGTCATATGATAGACATAGGAACCGGTATTCATCGAGTAGAGGCTTAATTCCCCGGCCTGCGCCGACGGCATGGCAACCATTAGTAGCCCTGATAACAAAATCCATAATTTATTTACCATTCAGTAACCTATGCCATACCCGTAAAAAGAACCCGGCATGCTAGCACCGCTTAGCTAAACCAAAGGGCAATCAGATAAACCGACGCTCTTCGCGGCGGGAAAATATGACGCTATCTGCACTATAGCAGTCGTCCTCTCGCCTGGTGAGCGCCTGCGGTTATACTGGAGAAACATTCCCCTAATCGTTAAGGACCGCTGTGTTAGCCACTCTCCTCGTTGCGCTGGTCGCTATTATTCATCTCGCCATCCTGGTGCTGGAGATGTTTCTCTGGGAAGGCTCCGCCGGGCGCCGGGCCTTTAACCTCAGCGCCGATTTCGCCCGGCAGACCCGGGTGCTGGCGGCCAACCAGGGCTTGTATAACGGCTTTCTGGCCGCCGGCCTGGCATGGGGGCTGTGGCTGGGGGCGCCGGGGGTGCAGGTGGTTATCTTTTTCCTGGCCTGCGTGCTGGCCGCCGGGATTTTCGGCGCGCTGACCGCCAGCCGCAAAATTCTCTATATTCAGGCGCTGCCCGCGCTGCTGGCGCTGGTTGCCGTGCTGACGCAAGCGTAGGGCCTTGATCCAAAACAGAGAAAGCAGGCGCTAAGGCGGGTACTATTTGCCCCCTTTGGTCGGTCATCGACCGTTAATACCTTCTGAGTTCAGAGGCATTTTTATGACATGGCAATCCTTCAAACAGGCCTGGCTTATCCGGTTCTGGTCTCCTGTCCCGGCGGTCATTGCCGCGGGCATCCTCTCTACCTACTATTTTGGCATCACCGGCACCTTCTGGGCGGTGACCGGCGAATTCACCCGCTGGGGTGGTCAGCTGCTGCAGCTGCTGGGCGTCCACAGCGAACAGTGGGGCTATTACCAGCTGATACATCTCGAAGGGTCGCCGCTGACCCGCATCGATGGCAGTATGATCATCGGCATGTTCGGCGGCTGCCTGGCCGCCGCGCTGTGGGCGAATAACGTCAAACTGCGCTTGCCACGCAGCCGGATCCGCATTGCGCAGGCCGTGGCGGGCGGCATCATCGCCGGGTTCGGCGCACGGCTGGCGATGGGCTGCAACCTGGCGGCCTTCTTCACCGGCATTCCGCAGTTCTCCCTGCACGCCTGGCTGTTTGCCATCGCCACCGCCATCGGCTCCTGGTTTGGCGCCCGCTTCACGCTGCTGCCCCTTTTTCGCATCCCGGTAAAAATACAAAAGGTGTCCACCGCCTCGCCGTTAACCCAAAAACCGCAGCAGGCGCGCCGCCGTTTCCGCCTGGGGATGGTGCTCTTTTTCGCCATGATCGGCTGGGGCCTGCTCACCGCTGCAGACCACCCGGCGCTCGGCCTGGCGATGCTGTTTGGCATTGCCTTTGGGCTGCTTATTGAGCGCGCGCAGATCTGCTTTACCTCCGCCTTTCGCGATATGTGGATCACCGGCCGGACGGTGATGGCGAAGGCGATTATCTTCGGCATGGCGGCGAGCGCCATCGGTATCTTCAGCTATGTGCAATTGGGGATGGCGCCGAAAATTATGTGGGCCGGTCCTAATGCGGCGATTGGCGGGCTACTATTTGGCTTTGGCATCGTGCTGGCCGGCGGCTGTGAGACCGGCTGGATGTACCGGGCGGTGGAGGGCCAGGTTCACTACTGGTGGGTTGGGCTGGGCAACGTCATCGGCTCAACGCTGCTCGCCTGGTGCTGGGACGATATCGCCGCCCCGCTCGCCACCCACTGGCAGAAAGTCAACCTGCTGAACGCCTTCGGTCCCTTTGGCGGACTACTGGCCACCTATCTACTGCTGCTGATCGCCCTGCTGCTGGTGATCGCCTGGGAGAGACATTTTTTCCGCCGCCAGGCGGCGGTCCGGACCGTGAAGGAGAGCGCATGAAAAACATCATCCCTGATTATCGCCTGGATATGGTCGGCGAACCCTGCCCGTATCCGGCGGTCGCTACCCTGGAGGCAATGCCTTCCCTGCAAAAAGGCGAGATCCTAGAAGTGGTCAGCGACTGTCCGCAGTCGATCAATAACATTCCGCTTGATGCAAGGAACCACGGCTACACGGTGCTGGATATTCAACAGGATGGCCCAACCATTCGCTATTTGATTCAGAAGTAGCGCCGTTTTCCCGCCGGCGGCCTTCCCCGCCGGCGCTTGTCTCCTCGTTCCCGCCTCGCCGTTCGCTTACGCATCGCTGACCAGGTAGCCAAACGATTGCAATAGATTGTAACACTTGAAACCGTGTTCCAGTTACGCAATAACCATTAATATAACGCACCTATATTATTAAAATGCGAATAAGTTATTTAGTGAATGGTTTCTGCCGCTATCGGCCAAAGCCGCACACAGCGACACGATAAGGATCGAAATGGAACTGCTGGTCAGGCTGGGTCATTTTTTTGAGCAAGCGCGTTCTGACGCCGACTATGCCACCTTCGCCAATGAACTCCGTCGGCATAAGGTCTCCTACTACATCTATTTTGTTTCCACCGGCAATATGAATTTCGTAATGGCAAACGACGAGGTGGTCTCGGTAAAAAGCGCCCGCGGGCTGCTGCGCGTTCGCGCTGAGGCCAGCCATTGTCTGACCAGGGCCGCCGTTATCCGCCACTTTGCCCGGGCCATTAACTTTGAACAGTACTGCCGGGATCTCGCCAGCGCCGGGGTGTTTAAGTGGATCGTCGATCTGGAAGAGGAGACCCGGCACTACTGGTCTAAGGATAATACGCTGTTGTATAAAGAGTGCCTGATGCCCCCCTGAACAGGTCTCAGGGGGAGGCGGCGAGGGTCAGCCTTTAATCGCGGGTCTGCACCCAAAAGGCGTGGATCAGGCCAGGAATATAGCCCAGCAGAGTCAAAATGATATTGAGAATAAACGCCCAGCCGAAGCCTTTTCCCAGCAGCACACCCAGCGGCGGCAGAATGATAGTGAAAACGATTCTCCAGAATCCCATAACCTCTCCCTTCGTCTAACGTCAATTTTTTACTAAGCTATTCAATAGTTAAGCATAGACGCTTTTCGTCGTTTCGCCAGCAGGCAGCCCCCTCATCTCTGGTAACAAAAATCATTCCCTGCCGTCACGGGCAAAAAAGACCGGGAAAACATTCACTTTTCCCCTCTCCGGCCCGCAGGCCCCGGCAAAGCGCACAGATTGTCAGTTGACCAATCAGAGGGACAGGGCTAAGCCTGGAGGAGTTTCATCACATCGAGTCGTTTTACCAACCGGAGAATATCCATGAGTAAACTTGGAATTAATGGATTTGGTCGTATCGGACGTCTGGTGTTACGTCGTTTATTAGAAGTCGACAGCAGCCTGGAAGTGGTGGCTATCAACGACCTCACTTCGCCAAAGGTGCTGGCCTACCTGTTGAAGCATGATTCAAACTACGGCCCCTTCCCGTGGAGCGTCGACTTTACCGAAGATGCGCTGATCGTCAACGGCAAAACCATTACGGTGTATGCCGAAAAAGAGGCGCAGCATATTCCATGGCAGGCGGCAGGCGCCGAGGTGATTGTGGAGTGTACCGGGTTCTACACCTCGGCCGAGAAATCGCAAGCCCATCTCCAGGCCGGCGCGCGCAAAGTGCTGATTTCCGCCCCCGCCGGCGAGATGAAAACCATCGTCTACAACGTCAACGATGACACCCTGACCCCGGATGACACCATCATCTCCGTGGCCTCCTGCACCACCAACTGCCTGGCGCCGATGGCCAAAGTTCTGCAGGATGCCTTCGGCATCACCGTAGGCACCATGACCACCATCCACGCCTATACCGGCACCCAGTCGCTGGTGGACGGGCCGCGCGGAAAAGATCTGCGCGCCTCCAGGGCGGCGGCGGAAAACGTTATCCCGCACACTACCGGCGCGGCAAAAGCCATTGGCCTGGTGATCCCTGCCCTGAGCGGTAAGCTGAAAGGCCATGCCCAGCGCGTACCGACCAAAACCGGCTCAGTGACGGAGCTGGTATCGGTGCTGGAGAAAAATGTGACTGCGGATGAGGTCAATCAGGCGATGAGGCAGGCGGCTGAGGGCAATGAATCCTTTGGTTACACCGAAGAGGAGATCGTCTCTTCCGATATCATCGGCAGCCATTTCGGTTCGATCTACGATGCTACCCAGCTGGAGATTGTGGAGGCCGGCGGCGTACAGCTGGTGAAAACCGTCGCCTGGTACGATAACGAATACGGCTTTGTCACCCAACTGATCCGCGTGCTGGAGAAATTTGCCCGCTAAGTGAACGGCGGGCAGCCTGCGCTGTCCGCCGGTTCTGTGTGGAGTGCCTCAGGCCTGCAGATAGACCACCTGGGTCTGCAGGTACTCATTCAGGCCGTGGCGGCCATCTGCGCCGCCGATCCCCGACTTACGCCAGCCGGCGTGGAACCCCTGCATCGCCTCAAAGTTCTCACGGTTGATATAGGTTTCGCCAAACTTCAGTCCCTTAATCGCTTTCATCGCCACGTTCAGATCGCGGGTATAGATTGAGGAGGTCAGGCCATAATCGCTGTCATTGGCCATCGCCAGCGCCTCATCGAGGGTCGAAAAGGCCACCACCGGCAGCACCGGACCGAAGGTTTCCTCATGGACAATGTCCATCTCCTGACGTACATCCAGCAGCAGGGTCGGCGGATAAAAATAGCCTTTGCCCTCCAGCGGCTGACCGCCCAGCGCCACCCGCGCCCCCTGCGCCACTGCCTTCGCCACTTTGCCCGCCACCTGGTCCCGCGCCGCCGCGTTGATCAGCGGCCCCATCGCGATGTCATCCCGCGTCGCCGGGTCGCCAAACTGGACGGCCTTCATCGCCTCACCGAGGCGGTTGACGAAGCGGTCGTATATTCCCTGCTGAACATAGACCCGCTCGACGCAGTTACACACCTGCCCGGTGTTAATCACCCGCGAGTCCACTACCGCTTTCACCGCCAGCTCCAGATCCGCATCGTCCATTACAATGGCAGGCGCTTTGCCGCCGAGCTCGAGGCACACTTTGGTGATATTTTTCGCCGCAGCGGCCATAATTTTTTCTCCCGCCGCCACGCTGCCGGTCATGCTGACCATCGCCACCTTCGGATTGCCGGCCAGCTCCTGGCCGACGGTTTCCCCACGGCCGAGCACAAGGTTAAAGACCCCTTTCGGCAACCCAACCTGATGGACAATCTCGGCAAAGGCGATGGCATTATTGGGCGTAAATTCGCTGGGCTTAATGACGATGGTATTTCCAGTGATCAGGGCCGGCGCCAGCTTGCGGGCGATAAGAAAGAATGGGAAGTTCCACGGCAGGATCCCGGTGGTCACCCCCAGCGCGCGTTTAAAGACAAGGATATTCTCCCCCGGGCGATCGCTCTGCACGATCTCACCTTCGTAACGGCGCGCCCATTCTGCCATATAGTCGAGATAGTCCGCGGTGAACGCAACCTCCACCGCCGCCAGCTGCTGGATCTTGCCGCCTTCAGCGACAATCAGCCCGGCGATCTCGTCGGCACGCTGACGGATACCGGCGGCAATTTTGCGCAGCCAGCCCGCACGCTCAATGGCCGGCAGCGCTTCCCAGCCGGGCTGGGCGCGCTCGGCGGCGTCAATCGCCAGCCGCGCCTCTTCGGCAGTCCCGTCCGGGATCCGCGACAGCAGCGCTTCGGTCGCCGGGTTAAGCACGTCGATCCAGCCGTCGCCGCGACCGGAAACGAACTGGCCATCAATATACATCGGGTGTTGAACGGGTGCTGTCATGGCTGCTCCTGTGGTGCATTTGTATTTAACAGGTGATTTTTTTGTTAAAAATCGGGCGGATAAGCCGCTGTTCGGCAGCACATTGACGCAGTTCTGTGAGCTGATTCATAAAAACGGGCCAAAAATGCCCGCTTGAGGTTACATTTTAATAACACAAATTGCCCGTTTGCGACGAATCTGCCGTAAACGGGCATTTTTCAGCCGAGGGTGCGGGCCTGCAGCGCCCCGGCAAGCTGGGCGTCCTCCCGCAGCTGTCGCCAGGCGTCGAGGATCTCCGGCGGGAAGGTGACATGGCTGATGAAGTCTTTTCCCCGCGGACCGTACCCTTCAGGGGTATCCTGCAGGCGCGGCAGCTCGCCCAGCAGCAGCGCCAGGTAGCGGGTGACCGGCCAGAGCCCCGCTCCGCCGCCCGCGAACCCCAGTTGGCCATCGGTCTGCTCCAGCACCGGCGAGCAGCCGGGAAAGCTCAACCACTGCGGCGGCGTCGTCGCCCCCTGCCAGACGCGGGCGAAGGTAGCCATGGTTCGCCGCTGCATAGTCGGGTCCTGAATGATGATCCCGCGACGATGGGCGAGCCCCCGGCTCTCCAGCGTGGTCCGGGTAAAACGGGCGTTCTCACCGCAGTTGGTTGACTGGTCCTCCACCACCAGCCGCGAATGGGGGATGTGCCAGTAGTCATGAGCAATGTCGGCCAGAATATGCGCTTCCGGGCGGCCATCCACCGGCAACGTACGGTAACGGGGATCCTGGCGCACCGCCTCGTAGAGATAGCCCGTAGAATGTCCCACGCCGCCGCTGATCAGCAGCGGGACCGCCTGCGCCGCCGCCAGACGGCAGGCGCCGTCGATGGTTGGGATCACGGCGTTGCCGGCCAGCACTACCACGTCCACCTGCGGCAGCGCGGGCAGCGTCGCCAGCTCGTCCTGCGCCAGCCAGGCGCCGACCTGGTTAGCCGCCGCCAGCGTCGCTGCCGACAGCGGAGGAAATTGTTCTGCCATTCTGGCTCCTTAATCCTCTCTCAGCCGAGCGGAGAGGATGCTTTCGCTATCATAAACGCCGCCTGCCGGAAGGCATAGCGGCGTCGATTTGTAACCATTTTGAAATAACAAGAAACATCTAAAAACAGGCGGGTTGCACCTGAACAACTCACTATGAAAATAACAAAAAACAGCAAAATCAGGTGGAAAATAAAAAATAGCGTCGCGGTTATACCAGTTCAAAGCGCGCCATAACGCCCAGTTTGCCAGCGATAAACTTGCCAATTGTAACCTTCAACCCTAAGTTGCTTAACAATTACACAACCTTTTCACATCAGGTTGCACCCTGCTCGTACAGAGTGACACCTGACCTATCTACCGTGGCGGGAGAACGTTTCGTAATGAGCAATCCACAAGACAACACTGCATCCATTCTGCAGAAAAACAAGAAGGTACTGATCGCGAGCCTGACAGGCAGCGCCATCGAATGGTTCGATTATTTTCTCTATGGCACCGCCGCCGCGCTGGTGTTCAACAAAATCTTCTTTCCGATGGTCGACCCGGTTATCGGCCTGATCCTCTCCTGGCTCTCCTTCTCGCTGACGTTTTTTATCCGCCCCATCGGCGGCGTGATTTTCGCCCATATCGGCGATCGCATCGGCCGCAAGAAGACGCTGGTGCTGACCCTGTCGCTGATGGGGAGCGCCACGGTGGCGATCGGCCTGCTGCCCACCTACGAGATGGTGGGCCTCTGGGCGCCGGCCCTGCTGATTACTCTGCGCATTATTCAGGGCATGGGTATCGGCGGCGAATGGGGCGGCGCGCTGCTGCTGGCCTATGAATACGCGCCGGAAAAGCGGAAAGGCTTTTTCGGCAGCATTCCCCAGGCCGGGGTGACCATCGGCATGTTGATGGCGACATTTATCGTCTCGCTGATGACGCTGTTCGATGAGGCGCAGTTTCTCGCCTGGGGCTGGCGCATACCGTTCCTGCTCAGCTCCGTCCTCGTTTTTCTCGGCCTGTGGATCCGCAAAGATATCGACGAAACGCCCGCCTTTAAGCAGGTGAAAAAATCCGGCCAGGTGGCGAAGGCCCCGCTGCGCGATACGCTCAAGCACCACTGGCGGGAAGTGCTGATCGCCGCCGGCCTGAAAGTGGTGGAGACCGCCCCCTTCTATATCTTCTCCACCTTTGTAGTCAGCTACGCCACCACCACCCTGAGCTATCAGAAGTCGCAGGCGCTGGAATCCGTGACCCTGGGCGCGCTGGTGGCCACCGTGATGATCCCGCTGATGGGGCTGCTGTCAGACAAGGTGGGTCGGCAAAAGATGTACACCCTGAGCGTGGTGCTGCTGGGGCTGTTTATCGTCCCGTGGTTCCTGCTGCTCGACACCGGCACCGGCTGGGGCATCATGCTGGCGACGACCGTTGCCTTCGGCATCCTGTGGGCGCCGGTAACCGCGGTGCTCGGCACCCTGTGCTCTGAGATTTTCAGCGCCAATGTGCGCTATACCGGGATCACCCTCGGCTACCAGTTGGGCGCCGCGCTGGCCGGGGGCACCGCGCCGCTTATCGCCACCGGTCTGCTGGCGAAATATGACGGTGACTGGCGGCCGGTGGCCGTTTATCTGGGCATTACGGTGGCGATTTCGCTCCTGGCGATATTCTGCGCCAGCCGGATGAAGTCCGCGCTGGGCACGGCCCCCTCCCGGGCGGAAAGCGCCTGACCGCCGCCCGCCAGGGCTACTACGGCGCCGACTATCCCGCCCGGCGGCGCTGCGCGTGCGCGGGCCTGGAGAAAGATCACGCCGCGGGGGAAACCGCTTATCCCAGGTCCGGTAAGCATGTAGGCCCGGTAAGGCGCCAGCCGCCACCGGGCACAAACAGGCGTCAAGTCTTCCCCCCTGCTTAGCCGGCCGCCAGGACCGGCGGGTGTCAGGCGCTCTGGTTGTCCAGCTGAAGCTGCCCCTCGCGCCGCTGCTTCAGCTTCCAGAAGCCCCACAGCGCGATAAACCACAGCGGAGAAGCCAACAGCGCCAGCAGCGTGTCCGGGTCAAAGATCATGATGAAGATAGCGAACGCGAAGAACAGCAGGCTCACCCAGCTCATCACTACCCCGGCGGGCATCTTAAAGATCGACCCGGCGTGCAGGTCCGGACGCTGACGGCGGTAAACCAGATAGGCCACGAGGATCATCCCCCAGCTGAACACCACCATAATCGCCGCCAGGGTCGAGACGATGGTGAACAGGGTCATCACGTTCGGCACCAGAAACAGCAACAGCGTGCCGATCAGCATGCAGAAGCAGGAGAACAGCAGGCTGCGCACCGGAATGCGGGTACTGCGCGACAGGATACGAAACTGCCAGTGCGCATGCTTCTCCACCGACAGGCCGTACAGCATGCGGGTGCTGGAGAAGACCCCGCTGTTGGCCGAGGACATCGCCGAGGTCAGCGCCACAAAGTTAATCACCGCCGCGGCGGCAGGCAGCCCGGCCTTGGCGAACAGCGTCACGAAGGGGCTGGTCTCCGCCGACACCCCCGGCCACGAGGCGACAGCGATGATCACCACCATCGACAGCAGATAGAAGATAATAATCCGCAGCGGCAGAGCATTGATCGCCTTGGGCAAAATGCGCTGCGGATCGCGGGTCTCCGCCGTCATGGTGCCCAGCAGCTCAATGCCGGTAAAGGAGAAGATCGCTATCTGGAAGCCGGCGAAAAAGCCGGTGATGCCGTGGGGCATAAAGGCCGTCGGGTCGGTGAGATGGCTGAGGGAGGCCGTCACGCCGTCCGGGGAGGTCCAGCCGGTGGCGATCATCCAGCCGCCGGTGCCGATCAGGGCGATAATGGTGATCACCTTGATCAGGGCGAACCAGAACTCCGCCTCGCCGAACATTTTCACCGACAGCAGGTTAAGCAGGAACAGAATCGCCAGCATGCTGAGGGCCGGCATCCACGCCGACAGTTCCGGGAACCAGTACTGCATATAGCTCCCGCAGACCACCACGTCGGCGATACAGGTCACCACCCAGCTTAGCCAGTAGGTCCAGCCGAGGTAAAAGCTGGCCTGCGGCCCGAGATACTCGCCGACAAAGTCGGCAAACGAGCGGTAGTCATGGCGGGTGAGCAGCAGCTCTCCCATCGCCCGCATCACCATATAGGTAAAGAACCCGACCAGCACATAGATAACCAGGATCGAGGTGCCGGCGACGGCGATGTTGCGCCCCGCCCCCATAAACAGCCCGGTGCCGATGGCGCCCCCGAGGGCAATCATCTGGATATGGCGGGCGCTGAGCCCGCGCTTAAGCTGTGACGCGCCTTCACCTCCGGCGGCAGGTGACGCCTGATGTTGATGTTCAGTCATGGTGTTTCCTCAGGCTGGTTGCGGGAGACGAAGGGCAGCGGCGCGGAGCAACAGCCCGGCGCGCTGGCCGGTGGCGACCCCGGCGTTGGGAAAGAGGATATAGGGGGCCCGGGCCTGCACCACCCAACGTTTCTCTGCCTGGCGGGCGATCTCATACCCTGCCGGGAGCGCGGTGAAGTTTTCAACGTCTGCCGCGAGATTAAGCGTAAATTCCCCCTCGCGCTTGATGATGCTCTCCTCGACCAGGAAGTAGTCCACCGGCGCTTTGTCGCGCGGCGGCAGCGGCGCGTCAGCGATCCAGGCCCGGATCGCCGCGTCGGCGGCGGCGAACAGGCCGAGATCGTTGGCGCCGAACGGCATCACTTTCCCCAGCTCCAGGGTGGCGCTTTGCGCGGCGAACTTTTCGCAG
Source organism: Klebsiella sp. 64 (assembly GCF_018223915.1). Taxonomy (NCBI): domain Bacteria; kingdom Pseudomonadati; phylum Pseudomonadota; class Gammaproteobacteria; order Enterobacterales; family Enterobacteriaceae; genus Klebsiella; species Klebsiella sp. 64. The sequence continues at coordinate 243,944 of NZ_JAGRQZ010000001.1, read as the reverse complement.
GTGAAATGGGTGAAGGTGCCGCCCGCTTCGATATGGCGCACGACGGCGTCCATCCCGCTGGCCTGCAGCAGCTGATAGAAATCGGGCGAAAAATCCCCGGCGTGGGCTGGGAGCAGCGCAAACTGGCGATACAGCGATCCGCGAATGGCGGTGTGCATATCGAGATGACCACGGTTGACCGGCCCCGCCGCATCGGCGGCGCGATAAAAAGCCTGCACCGCCTGCTCCAGCGCAAAAGCCCGCCGCGACTCATTTCCCGGGGTGACCGCCAGATGGCGGCCGCCGAACAGGCGATTCAGGTCGTTATGCAGATAGCGGCGCGCGGCGCGGATCGCCGGCAGATTACCAAAGACGATCAGCAGCGCCTGCGTGAGCGGCTGCCGCCCCTGGCTCAGATCGTGGGTTAGCTGCAGCAGCAGTTCAATCGGCGCGGTCTCATTGCCATGCACGCCGGCGGAGAGGATCGTCGCCTGGCGCCACGGCGCCGTCGGCAGCAGCTGTAAAATGCCCTCACCCAGCCAGCGGGCCTCGATGCCCGCCGGAAAGGTCCACGCCTGCAGGCGGCAGTGCAGTAAATCGTTAACCAGGTGCTCCATCTGCCGCTCCTTAACGCTGAAAATCATAGACCGCGCCGAGGCGCAGGATCTGCGTCAGCTCATCCAGCGCCTGATAAACCTCGCGCAGCAGCTGCGGGTCCGCCAGATCGCGGGCATGCAGCCGGTCGCGATAGTGTTTTTCCACCCATGCCGTCAGCTGCTGATAACGTTCGTCGTTCATCAGGCTATGGGCGTTGACCGCCTGGCGCTCCGCCTCGTTGAGCACCACTCGCAGCCGCAGACAGGCCGGGCCGCCGCCGTTGCGCATGCTTTCCCGCAGGTCAAAGACCGCCACTTCATCGATCGGCGATGCGCTATCGGCGGCGAGATCGCTGAGATAGCGCCAGACGTTTTCCCGCTGGCGGCACTCCTCCGGCACCACGATCAGCATCTTGCCGTCTGGTTTGCTCAGCAGCTGGCTGTTGAACAGGTAAGAGGCCACGGCGTCGTCGAGCGAAACCCGCTCGTCCGGCACTTCCACGCTGGTGAACGGGATATCCAGACTGTCGCTTTTAGCCCGCAGCGTGGTCAGCACCGCCGCCTGATCGACAAACGCCTGCTGATGGTGGAACAGCACATGGCGATTGCTGACCGCGATGACGTCGTTATGAAACACGCCGCGATCGATAGCCTGCGGCGCCTGCTGGGCAAACACCGTGTAGCGCGGATCCAGCTGATGCAGGCGGGCCACCGCTTCGCTGGCCTCGAGGGTCTGCCGCGCCGGATACTTCACCGGGGCGATACCGCCGCTGGCGCGTCGACCATAGACGAAAAACTGCACCCCCTGCCGGTCATATTCCCGGCAGAAGCGGTTATGGTTGGCCGCCCCTTCATCGCCGAGGTCGCCATGCTGCGGCAGCGCCGCATGGTGGGCAAAGTAGCGCGGATCGGCGAACGTGGCGCCAAGGATCGCCGAGGTGGTGGGTGCCTCCTGCATACGGTGCAGCTTATTGTTCAGGTTGGCGACGGTGAAATGGACTTTGCCATCGGCGCTGTCCGCCGACGGTGAGACGGTCGCCGCGTTGGCGGTCCACATCGACGAGGCGGAGCTGAAGGCGGAGAGCAGGTGCGGCGCCGCGTGGGCCGCCTGCCGGATAACCTGCTCATCGCTGCCCTGGAAACCCACTTCGCGCAGCAGACGCAGATTCGGCCGCGGCTGCGGCGGCAGAATGCCCTGCACGAAGCCGCGATCGGCCAGGGCTTTCATTTTATACAGCCCCTGCAGCGCCGCCTTTTTAGGGTTAGAGAGACCATCGCGGTTATTTTGCGAGGCTTCATTGCCGACGGAGAGTCCGGCGTAGTGGTGCGTCGGGCCGACCAGGCCATCAAAGTTTGCTTCAAAACCAGACATATGTCCTCACAGGATCCGTTATCAGAATGGCAGGCCCGGCGATACCGTCGCCGGAAGCGTCAGCGTATCGCTGACCAGAGAGGCCATCGGCCAGGCACAGTAGTCGGCGGCGTACCACGCTGCCGCGCGATGGTTGCCGGAGGCGCCCACCCCGCCAAACGGCGCTTTACTCGATGCGCCGGTCAGCGGCTTGTTCCAGTTGACGATCCCGGCTCGCGCCTCGTCCGCCAGCTGATCAAACTGCGCCGCATCGCTGGAGATCAGCCCGACGGCCAGGCCATAGCGGGTCTGATTGGCGAGGCGAATCGCCTCCGGGAAGCCGTCGTAACGGATAATCGTCAGCAGCGGGCCAAAGTACTCTTCATCCGGCACCTCAATACCGGTGACGTCGACGATCCCCGGGGTCAGCACCGTGGAGCGCGGGTCAGGCTGGCGCATGCGCAGCAGCACCTTGCCGCCGAGCCCCTCCAGTTTTTGCTGCGCCGCCAGCATGTTCTGCGCAGCGTCGAGAGAGATCACCCCGCCCATAAACGGCGCCGGCTGATCATCCCACTTGCCGGCGCGGATCTGCGCGCTGGCCTCTACCAGCCGCTGCAGCAGCGCATCCCCCTGCTCGCCGCGCGGCACGATCAGCCGGCGCGCGCAGGTGCAGCGCTGCCCGGCAGAGATAAACGCCGACTGGATAATCACATGCAGCGCCGCATCGATATCGGCCGCGTCGGCGACGATCAGTGCGTTGTTGCCGCCCATCTCGAGGGCCAGCATCTTCTCCGGCTGGCCGCCGAAGTAGCGATGGAAGTGGAAACCGGCCGCCGCGCTGCCGGTGAACAGCACGCCGTCGATATCACGATTTTCCAGCAGCGCCTGGCCGGTGGCTTTTCCGCCCTGCAGCAGGTTGATCGCCCCGTCGGGGATGCCCGCCTGCTGCCACAGCTGGACGGTCATTTCAGCGGTAGCCGGCGTCAGCTCGCTGGGTTTAAACACAATGGTGTTCCCGGCGATCAGCGCCGGAATGATATGTCCGTTGGGCAGGTGGCCCGGGAAGTTGTAGGGGCCAAAGACCGCCATCACGCCGTGCGGTTTGTGGCGCAGCAGCGCTTTACCGTCCGGCAGCGTCGACTCATGAAAGCCCGTCCGCTGGTGATAGGCTTCGATGGAGATCGCGGCCTTGCCGATCATCGCCTGCACTTCGGTGCGGGTCTCCCACAGCGGCTTGCTGGTCTCCCGGGAAATCAGGGTCGCCAGCGCCTCTTTATGCGTCTCCAGCAGCGCAGCGAAACGCTGTACGACGTCAATACGCTCGGCCAGCGGCCGGTGCGACCAGGGATAAAACGCCGCGCGCGCCGCGGCGCAGGCCGCCTGGACGTCGTCAGCCCCCGCGCTGGCCGCCTGCCACAGCAGCGACTGATCCTCCGGGGCCAGTTTGCTCATCGTTGCGCCGCTGCCTGGCAGCCACTGCCCGGCTATAAACTGTGCTTTTACCGCCATGATCTGTTGTCCTCTGGATTCAGGGTTACCGTATAAACGCGGTCGGTTTCACTGACCTGCAGCGCGTCCAGCGCGGCGCTGTCAAGCGAGACCTGCTCTTCGTGGGCCACCAGCAGCGCCCGAAAGTTGTCGAATTGACCGTTGGCGACGAGGGTCGGCGCCGGCAGGTCGCCCATCAGCTGCCGGACAGGCAGGCGCTGGCTGTCGCGCACGGCGCGGATCTGATCGGTGTCCGCCTCCAGCACCGGACCGGCATCGAAAATATCCACCGAGCCGCGCCAGCTGAAACCCTCTTTCTCGAGGATCGCCCGCGCCGGGGCGGTATTGGGATGCACCTGACCGATGACCCCGCGGGCCGCTTCCGGCAGCAGTGAGATATAGATCGGGTACGCCGGCATCAGTTCGGCAATAAAGGTTTTCATGCCGGTGCCGGTCAGCCGGTCGGCATCGGCGAACGGGATGTCGAAGAAATGATGGCCCAGCGCATCCCAGAACGGCGACTGTCCCTGCTCATCGCTGCAGCCGCGCAGTTCGGCAAACAGGTGCGGGGAGAACCACTCGCGAAAGGCGGCGATAAATAAAAAGCGCGCCTTGGAGAGCAGCAGACCATTGCGGTTGCGCTGATACGCCGGGTCGAGAAACAGCGTACATAGCTCACTATGCCCGGTGTGGTCATAGCTGAGATTAAGCAGCTCCTGGGGCTTATAGACTCCCAGCGCTTTCGAGGCGCGCACCGTTTTCTGAATGCGAAAATTGTAAAACGGCTCGTCCAGGCCCACTGCGACCTCAATGGCGCTCACCCCCACCACCCGCGCCAGCGCGGTGTCCTCCAGCACAAACAGGAAACCCTGCTGGCTGCGCGGCAGTTCGCCGGCGAAGGTCTCGATACTGCGCCGGATCCGGGCCGCCAGACGCCCGACGTCATGCGGTAAGGAGGTCATGCCGACCCCCGCCCGCGCGGCGAGGCGGACGATGTCGTCGAGATCGTTTTCCCGTACGGGACGAAATAGCATCACAGGCCGTCCTCCCGATTAGCGGGTTAAGCGAGCAACGGCGCGATCAAGGCGCACGAAGGCTTCCGCAATATCCGCCAGCGGGATATTGAGCGCCGGCGCGAAGCGCAGCACGTCCGGGCCGGCAATCAGGGCGATCAGCCCCTCTTCCGCCGCCAGGTTGGTCAACGTTTTGGCCTTGCCGCGCAGCGGCCCCGCCAGCTCAGCGCCGATCAGCAGACCGGTGCCGCGCACGGCGCTGAACGCATCGTAACGGGCAGAGATCGCATTCAACTGGTCAACGATCAGCGCATGGCGCTCGCCAACGCCCGCCAGCAGCGGCGCATCGAGATGGGCCAGCACGGCGTTAGCGACGGTTGCCGCCAGCGGGTTGCCGCCGAAGGTGGTGCCATGGGTGCCTGGCTGGAAGACCTGCGCCCAGGCCTCTTTCGCCAGCATCGCGCCGATCGGGAAGCCGCCCCCCAGCCCTTTGGCGCTGGTGAGAATGTCCGGGACGACGTTGTAATGCTGGTAGGCGTAGAGATGGCCGGTACGCCCGGCGCCGGTCTGCACCTCATCGAATATCAGAGTGGCATGATGGCGATCGCAGAGGGTACGCAGCGCCTGCAGGAACGCCGGGTCCGCCGGGATCACCCCGCCTTCGCCGATAATCGGCTCGACGATCACCGCGCAGGTGCGCGAGGAGATCGCCGCGGTGACCGCCTCGATATCGTTATAGGGCAGATGGGTAATGCCCTGCGGCAGCGGAGCATAATCGCTGGAATATTTCGGCTGGCCGCCAACGGAGACGGTGAACAGCGTGCGGCCATGGAAGGCGTGGTTGAAGGCGATGATTTCGCTTTTTTCACCGCCAAACTTATCGTGGGCATATTTCCGCGCCAGCTTAAGGGCCGCCTCGTTGGCTTCGGCGCCGGAGTTGCAGAAAAACACCTTGTCGGCAAAGGTCGACTGCACGAGGGTTTTTGCCAGCTGCAGCACCGGCTCGTTGGTATAGCCATTGCCGATATGCCACAGTTTCGCCAGTTGATCCTGCAGGGCCTGAGCCAGCGCCGGGTGAGCATGGCCCAGGGCGTTCACTGCGATGCCGCCCGCCATATCGATATACTCTTTCCCCTGCTGGTCCCAGACGCGGGAGCCCGCCGCTCTGACCGGAATAAACGGCGCGGGGGCAAAACAGGGAACCAGGTAAGCGTCAAAATCTTCGCGAGTCATACTGCCTGACATAATTTATCTCCGGAACGTAAGACGACGGAAAACGCTCCCGTCGCGTTGGACAATCGACATTAACCCTGCCCCTCGGCTTATTTTGGGCACGAGCGCGCCCGCTGCGATGGTAAAAATATTCACCACAGAAAAATAAAGCCCTATTCTTTTTACGGGTAATTGTTAATTCATGGTTAATGCCATGTTGTTGTGTGGGCTAATGCTGGCCTGTGAACAACAAGATTGTCAATACGGGCAAAAGCAATTTATTCACTTTTTGAAGATCATCAAGATAATGAAAAACATAGAAAAAATATTTTCTTATGCACTTAAGTGAATAAAAAGTGAATTAAAATGCACAGCTTGCGGGTGGTTGACGTGCGTAGTTATTCACTTAAAAAATAAAAAATCTAACAAAAATTTAAAAATCGGAATTGCCGTCAAATACCGCTTTATAAAATTGGTGATACCATTCATTGCACAGAGTTTACTGCTGTAGCTATTCCACGGTTTTACACGACATAAATAACACTGAGAAACAGGACTCTTATGGAAAAGTTATCTTACGCATCTGAAAGTAGTACATCTCCATGGACCACCTACCTGCGCCAGATCGACCGCGTCGCGCCTTATCTCGGCGATCTTGCCTACTGGGTGGAAACCCTGCGCCATCCGAAGCGCGCGCTGATCGTCGACATTCCTGTGCAAATGGACGACGGCACCATCCGCCACTTCGAGGGCTATCGCGTTCAGCACAATCTGTCGCGCGGACCGGGTAAAGGTGGTGTTCGCTACCATCCGGATGTCGATCTTAACGAAGTCATGGCACTTTCTGCCTGGATGACCATTAAATGCGCCGCGGTCAATATTCCTTACGGCGGGGCCAAAGGCGGCATCCGCGTCGACCCCTTCTCCTTGTCGGAAGGTGAACTGGAGCGTCTGACCCGCCGTTACACCAGCGAAATCGGCATTATTATCGGGCCGCAGAAAGATATTCCGGCGCCGGACGTCGGCACCAATGGCAAAGTGATGGCATGGATGATGGACACTTACTCCATGAACCATGGCACCACCATCACCGGCGTGGTCACCGGCAAACCGATCCACCTCGGCGGCTCCCTCGGTCGTGAAAAAGCCACCGGACGCGGCGTGTTTGTCACCGGCCGGGAAGTTGCCCGTCGCGCCGGTATCGAAATTGAAGGCGCCAAATTGGCGCTGCAGGGCTTTGGTAACGTCGGTAGCGAAGCGGCCCGCCTGTTCGCCGGCGTCGGCGCTCGTATCGTGGTTATTCAGGATCATACCGCGACCCTGTATAACGAAGGCGGAATCGATATGGCCGCCCTCACCGCCTGGCAGGCGGAGAAAAAGCAGATTGCCGGTTTCCCGGGCGCCCAGGAGATCGATAAAGACGCCTTCTGGACCACCCCGATGGACATCCTGATCCCGGCGGCGCTGGAAGGGCAAATCACCCGCGAGCGCGCGGAGAAGCTGACCTGCAAACTGGTGCTGGAAGGGGCCAACGGCCCAACCTATCCGGAAGCGGACGACGTGCTGGCCGAGCGCGGCGTGATCGTGGTGCCGGACGTTATCTGCAACGCCGGCGGGGTGACCGTCAGCTACTTTGAGTGGGTACAGGACATGGCCAGCTTCTTCTGGAGCGAAGAGGAGATCAACGCCAAAATGGACCGCATTATGACCGACGCTATCGTGCACGTCTGGGATAAAGCCGCCGAGAAAGAGTGTACGCTGCGCACCGCCGCCTATATCGTGGCCTGCGAGCGCATCCTGATGGCGCGTAAAGACCGTGGCATCTACCCGGGCTGATCCCCATCAGCAACCGCATCAGGGGTGGCCTTGCGCCGCCCCTTTTTTTCTTTGCCGCGCCGTTAACCGCCGAGGATGTGCGCTATCTGACGAGGAGTTGTTCGGTAAAGGTGACAACGTCACGCAAGTAATAACCATCCGCTGCCCGCAGGGGATTATTTTTCGATTAAATCAAAGTCGCCCTGGGTATAGCGTAAGCCAGTGACGTTGTCGGCAGTGAAAATATGTTCGATGGTGAGGATGTCCTCCGCCGCGAGGGTAATATTCGCGGCGCCGGCATTGTCGCGCAGGTGAGCAATTTTCCTCGCCCCCGGGATAGGCACGATATCCTCGCCTTTGCTCATCACCCAGGCAAGGGCAATCTGCGCAAGGGTCGCGTCATAGCGGGTGGCCACCTGCTGAAGGCGCTCAAGCAGCAGCTGGTTTTTGCGCATGGTTTCGGCCTGGAAGCGCGGCAGATGGCGGCGGAAATCATCCGCTGCCAAAACGCCGGGATCGGTAATTGTCCCCGTCAGGAAGCCGCGGCCAAGCGGGCTGTATGGCACAAAGCCGACCCCCAGCTCGCGGCAGGTGTGGAGAATACCGCCCTCCGGCTCGCGGCTCCATAGCGAATATTCCGTCTGCACGGCAGCGATCGGATGTACCTTGCAGGCCCGGCGCAGCGTCTGAGCAGATACTTCCGACAGACCGATATGGCGAATTTTACCCTCTTTAACCAGATCGGCCATAGTGCCCACCACCTCTTCCACCGGTACCGCGGGATCGACGCGGTGCTGATAGAGCAGATCGATGGTCTCGACATTCAGTCGCTTCAGCGACCCTTCCACTGATTCGCGAATATGTGCCGGACGGCTGTCAACGCCGGCCATCCGCTCCAGACCCTGGCCGGTCGGCAAAATACGAAATCCAAATTTGGTGGCAATCTGCACCTTATCGCGAAAACCTTTAATCGCTTTTCCGACCAGAACTTCATTATCGAAAGGACCATATACTTCGGCGGTATCCAGGAAGGTCACGCCCATGTCCATGGCGGCATGGATCGTATTTATCGCCTGCGACGTTTCAGCGCCGCCATAGGCAAAACTCATCCCCATACATCCGAGACCTAATGCGGAAACCTGAAACTTCTCTTTTCCAAGATAACGTGTTTTCATCTTATTTTCCTTAATTGCTGAATGGCATTAAATATATACTTCCCTTTCATATTGATAACAATTAATCTATTCCGAACGCGGTGTTAGCTGGAAATTAACAATGAAAACCTTGCCCGATCTGCAACAAATAGAAATATTAATACTCATAGTGAAACATGGCAGTTTTCGTCAGGCCGCTAAAGCGTTAAACCTTTCCCCACCGGCCCTTACCGTCGCTATTAATCATCTGGAAGAAAAGTTAGGCGTGCGCCTGCTAAATCGCTCAACGCGCAGTTTGTCATTAACCGCAGTGGGTGAGGAATTTCTTAATAATATAACGCCGGTGGTCAATGATTATCGCCGGGTGGTGGACAGTCTGAATTATCACCGTCTGACTCCGGAAGGCGTGGTGAAAGTTAATTTACCGCGCATTGTTATTGACCTGTTTTTTCAAGACTATTTTATCGCCTTTAAAAACGCCTGTCCCAATGTGACGCTCGAACTGTATGCCACCGATCGGAAAGTCAATATTATCGAGTCCGGTTTTGACGCCGGCATTCGCTATTCGCAGGATGTGCCCAAAGAGATGATTGCCATCCCCTTTGGCGAGAAACTATCGCTGATCCCGGTGGCCAGCCCGGACTATATACGCGAAGCCGGAGAGCCCGACACCCCGCAGTCATTAGTTAATTTCCGCTGCATTAACCGCTGTTTTCCTGGTGGTGAGAAGTACCGCTGGGAGTTTATTGGCCCCAGCGGCGAGCTTAGCGAGGTCGCGGTTAAAGGCGATCTGGTCGTCGATGCCGATAGCGCAATGATCCAGGCCGCGGAGAGCGGATTAGGCATCGCCTTTGTCTATCAGTCGCTGGTGACGCAGCAGCTGAGCGCGGGCAGCCTGGTCCATTTGTTACCCGGCTACCGCTATCCTGCCGACCATTTCTGCGTCTACTACCCAAGCCGGAAACATATTCCCGCCCCCCTGCGGGCCTTTATCGCCTGGGTGATGGCGCAGAATAAAAATATCCTCGGTCAGCAGACCGCACGACACGGATCGCGGCCGGAAGATTAACTACAATTAACGTACATACCGTTAACCAATTTCTATCTTTCATCTTGAACTCCGGCGGTTATCCGGCATAAAATCGTTAGAGCTCTAACGATATTGACAGACGACCTATGGACAATCGACAGCTTACCTTCTCTCATCTTTTATACCTCACCGCGCACCACTGGCGGCTGGCGGTCAATCGTCGGCTGAAAAATCTCGGTCTCAGCCAGGCCAGCTGGGTGGCGGTAGCGTCCATCGCCCGCCACCAGCAGCCGCTGTCGCAAAGCGAACTGGCGCAGGAGCTGGGGGTGGAGAGCCCGACCATTGTGCCGTTGATCCATCGTCTGGTCGCCCTCGGACTGGTGGAGCGCATCACCACCGCCAGCGACAAACGTAAGCGACTGCTGGTGGTCACCGACAAAGGGAAGGCCCTCTATGAACAGGTCAAAACGGTGGCTGACGATCTGCGCGAAGAGATCCTGACGGCGATTACCCCACAGGAGCAGGAGCAAACCCAGCGGGTGCTGGAAAAGCTGTTGCGCGAAGTGGAGAAGAAATAATGCCCCGTCGCCAGGATAACCCCTACGCCCCGCATGACTGGGCGCCGCATGAAAAACCGGCTCTGCTCGGTTCGCCGTCGACGCCGCTGCACAGTCCGGCGAAACGCCTTGCCTACGGCGTGGTCGGTCTGCTGGTATGTCTCACCGGCGCGCTGGGCAACGCAGTGGTCACCGCCAACCTGCAGCTGCTGCAGGGTACCTTCGCCGCCTGGTCGACAGAAATCGCCTGGCTGCCGGCGGTATACGTGATGACCAACGTCTCCATCAACCTGCTGCTGGTGAAATTCCGCCAGCAGTTTGGCCTGCGCGCTTTCACCGAAGGCTTTCTGGTGCTCTATGTGCTGGTCACCTTTTTCCACCTCTTCGTCAACGATCTCAGCTCAGCGATGATGGTTCGCGCCGCCCACGGCATGGTGGCCGCGGCGCTCAGCTCGCTGGGGATTTACTACCAGGTACAGGCCTGGCCTGCGCGCCATCGCCTGAAAGGGCTAACTATCGGCATCACCGGCTCGTCACTGGCCATTCCCCTGGCGCGCCTCTTTTCCACCGAACTGCTGCAGACCGATGAATGGCGCGGTCTCTACTTCTTTGAGCTGGGCCTGGCGCTGGTGTCGCTGGCCTGCGTCATCGCGCTAAAACTGCCGCCAAGCGATCGTAAAAAAGTGTTCGAAAAAAAGGATTTCATTACCTTCTTTCTGCTGGCGCCCGGCATGGCGCTGGTGTGCGCCGTGCTGTCGCTGGGGCGGCTCGAGTGGTGGTTTGAAGCGCCGTGGATCGGCTGGGCGCTGGCGGCGGCGGTAATACTGATCGTCGCTGCGATTACCTTCGAGCATAACCGCAGCAACCCCCTGCTCAATACCAAATGGCTCTCCAGCGGCAGCATCGTGCGTCTGGGCCTGATTATGCTGTTGATCCGCATCGTGCTGGCGGAGCAGAACACCGGGGTCATCGGCTGGCTGCAGTACGTTGGCCTGCAAAACGAACAGATGACTAACCTCGCGTGGTCGATTTTCGCCGGTATTCTGTGCGGGATCATTGCCAGCTGTCTGACGCTCAACCCGCAGAAGCTCTACTGGCCGACCGCCACCGCGCTGGCGCTGATCATGATAGCCTCGCTGCTCGACAGCCAGTCCAACGCCCTCACCCGTCCGGAACAATTAATGTTCAGCCAGTTTTTACTCGGCTTCGGCAGCGCCTTCTTTCTGGCCCCGGCGATGCTCGCCGGGATTGGCGGCGTGTTTGCCGACCCGCGCAACCTGGTCAGCTTCTCGGTGCTGTTCGGCATGAGCCAGAACATTGGCGGGCTGCTCGGCTCGGCGATCCTCGGCACCTTCCAGACCTGGCGTGAGAAATTCCACTCCAGCCAGCTGGCGGACCAGATAACCACCCTGAACCCGCTGATCGTCGAGCGGCTGCAGCAGTACAGCCTGATGTATCAGAGCCAGATTGGCGACTGTACGCTGCTCAACGTTCAGGCCACCACCCTGCTGCAAAACGCCGCGACGCTGCAGGCCAATATTCTCGCCTGGAATGATACCTATCTGCTGACGGCGGCGATCTCCGCCGGGACACTAGTGTGGGTTTTCTGGCGCTTAATTCGCTTACGACTGACTGCCCATATCGCGTTGCAACGCGCTACCGGCAGCAAATAATTATCATCATTTCATCTCTGGAGTCGTTATGAGTCAGCAGGATGCGGCCAAACAACAGGCCAACACCCGGAATAATATTCGCGTGGTTTCCATTTTTACCGCCGCGGCGATAGGCCTCGTCGGCGTGCTGGTGATCCTCTACGCCTGGCAACTGCCGCCGTTCACTCGTCATAGCCAGTTTACCGACAACGCCTATGTGCGCGGGCAGACCACCTTTATTAGCCCGCAGGTCAACGGCTATATCACCGCCGTCAACGTCAAAGATTTCGCGATTGTCCAGCCGGGCGAGGTGCTGTTCCAGATAGACGATCGCATCTATAAACAGCGGGTGCATCAGGCCCAGGCTACCCTGGCGATGAAAGAGGCCGCGCTGCGCAATAACCTGCAACAGCGCAAAAGCGCCGAGGCGACGATCGCCAAGAATGAAGCCGCGCTGCAAAACGCCCGCGCGCAGAATCTGAAAATCCAGGCCGATTTAAAACGCATCCAGCAGTTAACCGCCGACGGTTCGCTGTCGATCCGCGAACGTGATTCGGCGCGGGCCAGCGCGGCGCAAGGGGCGGCGGATATTGAGCAGGCGAAAGCGGCGCTGGAGATGTCGCGCCAGGACCGTGAATCGACCATCGTCAATCGCGATTCGCTGGAGGCCGACGTGGCCAGCGCCAAAGCGGCGCTTGAGCTGGCGCAGATCGACCTGCAGAATACCCAGATTATCGCCCCCACCGGCGGCCAGCTGGGGCAGATCTCGGTGCGTCTTGGCGCCTATGTCAGCGCCGGAACCCATCTGACCTCGCTGGTTCCGCCGCAGCACTGGGTAATTGCCAACCTCAAAGAGACCCAGTTGGCCGAAGTACGCGTTGGCCAGCCGGTCACCTTCACCGTAGACGCGCTCAACGGCGAGACCTTCCACGGCAAGGTGCAGAGTATCTCCCCGGCGACCGGGGTGGAGTTCAGCGCCATCTCTCCGGACAACGCCACCGGCAATTTCGTCAAGATCGCCCAGCGCATCCCGGTGCGTATTACGGTCAACGACGGGCAAAACAACAGCGAACGCCTGCGGCCAGGGATGTCGGTGCAGGTGACTATTGATACCCGTGCGGAGAAACAACCATGATCCGCCCGGTCGCCCCTGCTATCGTTCTGGCGCTGGTCGGCTGTCAATCCGCCGATGTGCAGCGCGCGCAGCCGACCCTGACTATTCCTGCCGCCTGGCGGGCCGACGTTGGCCCGGCCAGCCCGGTGGAGGGCGTGTGGTGGCGCAATTTTCATGACAGTACCCTCAATCAGTATGTCGACCAGGCGCTGCGCTATAACAGCGATGTGCTGATCGCCCGCGAGCGAGTGAATGAGTATCAGGCGCGCGCTTACGCCGCCGACAGCAGCCTGTTTCCGTCACTGGACGCCAGCCTCACCGGCACCCGCGCCCGGACGCAGTCCGCCGCCACCGGCCTGCCGATCCACAGCACACTGTATAAGGGCGGCCTGACCGCCAGCTATGATGTCGATATCTGGGGAGCGAACCGCAGCGCGGCCAACGCCGCCGGGGCCAGCCTTGAGGCGCAGAAAGCCGCCGCCGCCGCCGCCAATTTGAGCGTCGCCAGCTCGGTGGCCGTTGGCTACGTCACGCTGCTGTCGCTGGATGAGCAGCTGCGGGTGACCCAGCAGACGCTAACATCAAGGGAAGACGCGTGGCGCCTGGCCAAACGTCAGTTTGAAACCGGGTATACTTCACGCCTTGAGCTGATGCAGGCGGATTCGGAGCTGCGGTCAACGCGGGCGCAGATCCCGCCGCTACAGCACCAGATTGCGCAGCAGGAAAATGCGCTCAGCGTGCTGCTCGGCGATAACCCTGGCGCGGTAAAACGCGGCGAGTTCGCCCAGCTTACCCCGCTGCGTCTGCCGTCGCAGCTGCCGTCCACCTTGCTCAACCGCCGTCCGGACATCGCTCAGGCCGAGCGCCAGCTGGTGGCCGCCGACGCCACGCTGGCCTCGTCGCAGGCGCAGCTGCTGCCCTCTATTAACCTGACCGCTACCGGCAGCCTGCAGGACCGGACGCTGCCGGATCTGCTGGACAACCCGCTGCGGCTGTGGAGTCTTGGCGGCAGTATTCTGGCGCCGCTGCTAAACCGCCAGGCGTTAAATGCCCAGGTGGACGTCTCCATGGCCCAGCGCAACCAGGCGCTCTATAGCTATGAGAAAACGGTGCGCAGCGCGTTCAAAGAGGTCAATGACAGCCTGGACGCCATCAGTCGCTATGGCGAACAGTTATCCGAGCTTCAGGAACAAGAGACCGTTGCCCAGGAAACCTTACGTATTGCACAAAACCGCTACCGTAACGGCTACTCTTCTTATCTGGATGTGCTTGATGCCCAGCGAACGCTGTTCTCCACCCAGCTTAGCGTGGTGCAGGTGAAGAACAACCTGCTGCTGGCGCAGATCGATCTGTACCGGGCGCTGGGAGGCGGCTGGTCTGACTCATCAGGGAGCTAAATGGGGAAGCGTCATATGCAACAACAGTGGTCGGCAGTAGACAATTATTTGATTAAGGCCTTAATTCCCGGCGATCCTGTGCTCGATCGGGTACTGGAAAACAACCATCGTGCCGGGCTCCCGGCACACGATGTCGCCGCCAATCAGGGTCAGTTTCTCGCCCTGCTGGTACGGCTAACCCAGGCTAAGCGGATACTGGAGATCGGCACCCTCGGCGGCTATAGCACCATCTGGATGGCGCGCGAGCTTCCTGCAGACGGCCAGCTCCTCACCCTGGAGGCCGACGCGCATCATGCCCAGGTGGCGCGGGAGAATCTGCAGCTGGCGGGCGTTGACCAGCGGGTCACGCTACGGGAGGGGCCGGCGTTACAGTCCCTGGAGGCGCTTGGCGAATGTCCCGCTTTCGACCTGATCTTCATCGATGCCGATAAGCCGAATAACCCCCATTATCTGCGCTGGGCGCTACGTTATTCCCGCCCAGGAACCTTAATTATTGGCGATAACGTGGTACGCGACGGCGAAGTGGTCAACCCACAGAGCGCTGACGAGCGCGTTCAGGGCGTGCGTCAGTTCATTGAGATGATGGGCGCCGAGCCGCGGTTGACGGCAACGGCGCTGCAAACCGTGGGCACTAAAGGCTGGGACGGCTTTACTCTGGCGTGGGTAAACGCTTAAGCGTGGACGCCTGACCAGTAGCCCCGGTAAGCGCAGCGCCACCGGGGACAACCAGCCAGGCTATGGGGTAATTTGCTCCATCGCCTGCAACACTCGCTTGTCCGAGATAGGATACGGGGTGCCCAGCTGCTGGGCGAAGAAGCTGACCCGCAGCTCCTCGATCATCCAGCGGATCTCCCGGACATCGTCGTCCTCACGGCGGTTCGGCGGTAGCTTATTCAGCCACTGCTGCCACGCCTGCTGCACGCTCTCCACCTTAAGCATCTGCGCCCGATCGCGGTGCGGATCGATAGCCATCTTCTCCAGACGCTTTTCAATCGCCTGCAGATAGCGCAGCGTATCGCCAAGACGGCGGAAACCGTTGCCGGTGACAAAGCCGCGATACACCAGACCCGCCATCTGCGCTTTGATATCCGACAGCCCCAGCGCCATGGTCATATCCACCCGGCCTTTCAGCCGTTTGTTGATATTGAACACCGCGGTGAGGATCTGCTCGACCTGTTTAGCGATCTCCACCACCGTGTCGTTGAGCTCGGCTCGCACTTTATCGTGCAGCTGACTAAAGCCCTCTTCCGTCCACACCGGACCGCCCGCTTCGTCGATAAGCTTATCAACGCCGCAGGAGATGCAATCGTCAATCAGATCCAGCACTTTGCCGTACGGGTTAAAGTAGAGCCCAAGCTTGGCTTTATTCGGTAGTTTCTCGTGCAGATACTTAATCGGCGACGGGATGTTGAGCAGCAGCAGGCGACGCAGACCGCGCCACATGGCCTGCTGCTGTTCCTGTGGATTATCAAACAGCTTGATGGCCACACTGTCGCGCTCGTCCACCAGCGCCGGCCAGGCTTTCACCTTATAGTTACCGCGCTTCTGTTCGTAACTTTCCGCCAGGGTGCCAAAGCTCCAGATATGCAGCCCGCTCTGCTCAATACCGTCATCAGCGACCGCCGACAGCGTCTCCTGCACTTTGCCCTTCAGGGCGTCTTTCAACGCCTGCAGCGAGCGCCCTTCCTGCAGCTTCTTGTTTTTATCATCCACCACCCGGAAGGTGATTTTCAGGTGATCGGGCACCTGATCCCACTGCCAGGCTTCGCGGTCGATGGTCACGCCGGTCATCTTACGCAGCTCGCGCTCCAGCGAATCGAGCAGCGGCAGCTCGAGCGGCGCCGCCCGGCCAAGAAACGCTTCCGCATAGTTGGGAGCCGGGACGAAATTGCGCCGTACCGGCTTCGGCAGCGATTTTATCAGCGCGATAATGAGCTCGCGACGCAGGCCAGGGATCTGCCATTCAAACCCGGCTTCCTCTACCTGGTTGAGCAGCGGCAGCGGAATATGCACCGTTACGCCATCGGCGTCAGCGCCCGGTTCAAACTGATAGCTAAGACGCAGCTTGAGGTTGCCCTGATGCCAGAAATTCGGGTAGTCCAGTTTACTGACCTGCTCCGCCCCCTCTTTAATCAGCATGCTCTTTTCAAAATTGAGCAAGTCTGGCGTTTCGCGGCTGGCCTGCTTCCACCACTTATCAAAGTGGCGAGCGGAGATGACATCGTGGCTAATGCGCTGGTCGTAAAACTCGAACATCGTCTCGTCATCAACCAGGATGTCGCGACGGCGCGACTTATGCTCCAGCTCTTCGATTTCCGCGCGCAGCTTCAGGTTATCGCGGAAGAAGGCGTGACGCGTCTGCCAGTCGCCCTCCACCAGCGCATGGCGGATAAACAGTTCGCGGCACAGCGCCGGGTCGATCTGGCTGTAGTTGACCTTACGCGCGGCGACGATCGGCAGGCCGTAAACGGTGACCTTTTCCGTCGCCATCACCGCGCCCTGCGCCCGTTCCCAGTGCGGCTCACTGTATGAGCGCTTGATCAGGTGCTGCGCTACCGGCTCCACCCACTCCGGCTCAATGCGGGCGGCAATACGCCCCCACAGCCGGCTGGTCTCCACCAGCTCGGCCACCATCGTCCACTTTGGCGGCTTTTTAAACAGGCCGGAACCCGGGAAAATAGAGAACCGCGCATTACGGGCGCCGGTATACTCCTGCTTATCGGCATCTTTCATGCCGATGTGCGACAGCAGACCGGTCAGCAACGCAGTATGGATCTCGCGATATTCCGCCGGCTCACTGTTGATCGGCAGGCCAAGCTCTTTCACCACCTGGCGCAGCTGGGTGTAGATGTCCTGCCACTCGCGCACACGCAGATAGTTAAGAAAATCGACCCGGCACTGGCGGCGGAACTGATTCGACGACAGCGCCTTCTGCTGCTCGCCGAGGTAGTTCCACAGATTGACGAAGGCGAGGAAATCGGACTCTTTATCGTGGAAGCGGCGATGTTTTTCGTCAGAGGCCTGCTGTTTGTCCATCGGCCGCTCGCGCGGGTCCTGGATCGACAGCGCGGAGGTGATGATCATCGCTTCCCGCACGCAGCCGTGCTTCTGCGCCTCCAGCACCATGCGCGCCAGACGCGGATCCACCGGTAGCTGGCTGAGCTGGCGGCCCAGCGGGGTTAGCTTATAAGCCGTTGCCTGCGCATCGGTGGTGATGGCGCCCAGCTCTTCCAGCAGGCGTACGCCGTCCTGGATATTGCGCTTATCCGGCGCTTCGACAAACGGAAAGGCGGCGATATCGCCTAAGCCCAGGGCGGTCATCTGCAGGATGACCGACGCCAGGTTGGTGCGCAGAATCTCCGGGTCGGTAAATTCCGGGCGCGACAGGAAATCGTCTTCTGAATAAAGACGAATACAGATCCCTTCCGAAACGCGGCCGCAGCGGCCCTTACGCTGGTTGGCGGACGCCTGGGAAACCGGCTCGATCGGCAGGCGCTGCACCTTGGTGCGGTAGCTATAACGGCTGATACGCGCAGTACCGGGATCGATAACGTATTTAATGCCCGGCACGGTCAGCGAGGTTTCCGCCACGTTGGTCGCCAGCACGATGCGTCGTCCGCTGTGCGGCTGGAAGACGCGGTTCTGCTCGCTGTTGGACAGGCGGGCGTACAGCGGCAGCACTTCGGTATGGCGCAGATCCAGCTTATTCAGCGCATCGGCGGTATCGCGAATTTCCCGCTCACCGCTCATAAAGATCAGAATATCGCCGGGCCCTTCGCGCCCCAGTTCGTCAACCGCATCAAAGATCGCCTGTAACTGATCGCGCTCGGTATCGTCCGCCTCTTCCACTATCGGCCGATAGCGCACTTCCACCGGGTAAGTCCGCCCGGAGACTTCGATAATCGGCGCATTATTGAAATGCTTTGAGAAACGTTCCGGGTCGATGGTCGCCGAGGTAATGATGATTTTCAGGTCCGGGCGGCGCGGCAGGAGCTCTTTCAGATAGCCGAGCAGAAAGTCAATATTCAGACTGCGCTCGTGCGCCTCATCGATAATGATGGTGTCGTACTGCATCAACAGACGATCCTGCTGGATCTCCGCCAGCAGGATACCGTCGGTCATTAGCTTAACCATGGTGTTTTCGCTGACATGGTCGCTGAAGCGGACTTTATAGCCGATGCAGCCGCCCGGCTCGCTCTGCAGCTCTTCGGCAATACGATTGGCGACGGTCCGCGCCGCCAGGCGACGCGGCTGGGTATGGCCGATGAGTCCTTTCAGCCCGCGCCCCAGCTCCATGCAGATTTTGGGCAACTGGGTGGTTTTACCCGAACCGGTCTCCCCGGCGACGATCACCACCTGGTGGTCGCGCACCGCCTCGAGAATCTCTTGTTTTTTCTGGCTAACCGGCAGGTTTTCCGGATAGGTGATGGCCGGACGCGCCGCTTCGCGCAGCAGGACTTTACCGGCTGCCTGGCTTATCTCCAGCGCCATCTCCTGCAGAATGGCCTGTTGCGATTCAGGATTTTTAACCTTCTTCACGCCGTGCAGACGGCGGGCAAAGCGCGTTTTGTCGCGCAGCATCAGGCCGTCGAGCTGTTGATAAAGCTGGGGGAAGGTGATTTTTTGTTGTTCTGTCATAGCGTTATCGGGCAGAGCTCTGCCGGGAAAATCTCTTTTGAAGTATTGCCTTAGAGTACCACATCTGTGTCATTCGTGCCTTGTTCAAAAAATCTGAACATAGAATTCGATATATTGCGCTATCTCTGTGGCGCGATTGTGAATACAGTGTCAACAAGCACCAGGGCATTGACCCGTCAATCACATTAAAAAAAGGAAACACCCATGAGCAAAGTATTAGTTCTGAAATCCAGTATTCTGGCAGGGTACTCACAATCTGGTCAGCTTTCCGACTATTTTGTTGAACAATGGCAGGAAAAACACCCTGGCGATGAGATCACCGTACGTGACCTGGCCGCCAATCCGATCCCGGTTCTGGATGGCGAACTGGTTGGCGCCCTGCGTCCGAGCGACGCGCCGCTGACTCCGCGTCAGCAGGAAGCGCTGGCCCTTTCCGACGAGCTGATCGCCGAACTGAAAGGCAACGATGTGATTGTCATCGCTGCGCCGATGTACAACTTCAACATCCCGACGCAGCTGAAAAACTATTTCGACCTGGTGGCTCGCGCCGGCGTCACCTTCCGCTACACCGAGAAAGGGCCGGAAGGTCTGGTAACCGGTAAACGCGCGGTCGTCGTTACCAGCCGCGGCGGTATCCATAAAGATACTCCGACCGACCTGGTCACCCCATACCTGTCCACCTTCCTCGGCTTCATCGGCATCACCGACGTGAACTTTGTGTTCGCCGAAGGTATCGCTTACGGCCCGGAAGTCGCGGCCAAAGCGCAGTCTGACGCGAAAGCGGCCATCGACAGCGTGGTTGCAGCCTAATATTTCACTCCTCTCGCTTCCTGCGGGAGGAGAGTTTTACTTTTTCTCGTAGCGTAAATACCCCACCACGCCTCCGCCGCCATCCTTTGGATGATTCACGCCGTCGTTGACCTCCACGCAAGGGAAATCGAAAGGCGAAACGCCGTCAATGCAGGCCACATTCACCCCATACTGCTGTGGGTTTGATCGCCGTTGATGAAAGGTGTAGATCCCGCATACCGAGCAGAAAAAGTGCACGGCTTCCCCTGTATTAAAGCGATACTCTGTGAGCTTATCCCCTCCGCGTACCACCTCTATTCCTGAACGCGGCGAAGAGACCGCGACCGCCCCACGCATGCGACAATATGAGCAGTTACAGCGCCGAACGGTGTTGAAGCCGTCGCTGAGTTCCACGGTAAACGCCACCGCACCGCAGTGACAGTGCGCGGATAATTTCTCTGCCATAATTTTACCCCTCAGGTTGCGGCTTTTGGCCGCAGGTTTTCATCAAACGCCAGCCGCTTACGCCCTGCTTCGACTTCCCGTAATGGCTCCACCTGGTGCAGCGTCTGCTTACAGCGTTCCACCAGCGCCTGGTATTCACGGGTACCTTGTTTTTTCCACGCCAGCTCCTGTTCGCTCAGGGTGCGAATCGCTTTTGCCGGGCTGCCGATAATCAGATGGTTGGCGGGCATCTCGGCGTTGGCTTTGACAAAGGCCGAAGCGCCGACAATGCTGTTTTCGCCAATGACCGCCCCATCGATAATCACCGCGCTCATGCCCACCAGCGCGTTGCGGCCAATCACGCAGCCGTGCAGAATAGCGCCGTGGCCGATATGGCCCTCCTCTTCCACCACCGTATCCTGGCCGGGGAAGCCATGCATCACGCAGTTATCCTGAATATTGGCGCCGTCTTTGACCACGATGCGCCCGAAGTCGCCGCGCAGGCTGGCGTTGGGCCCAACATAGACCCCTTTGCCGAGGATCACGTCGCCAATCAACACCGCGGTCGGGTGAACGTAACTCTCCTCCGGCACCACTGGCGTCAGTCCATCAATCTGATATATCGGCATGCAACCTCCTTATGCGCCCGGCAAACCGCCAAAGCGCTGATAATAGAGCGGACCCGGCACCGGGAGCTCGCCCACCGAGCTCTCACCTTTCTCGCTGACGAACGCCAGCGCGCCGGGACTCACGCGTTGATAAATATTGATACACAGCTGGCGGGCGGTTTGCCCTGCCCAATGCGCCGGCAGGAGCTCTTCCGGTAGCAGCGGGTCTTTGAGCACCACCCGGCGATAGAAATGGATAAGGAGCAGTTGGATCTGGAAACAGCGATCCGGCGTCAACTCTGACGGGTCGCAGTCGCGCAGCAGCGGCAGTAGAGGACGGAACAAGGCGATAAACGCCTCGTACATCTCATTTTGTTCGGTGAGATGCCAGCACTCCTCCACCCGGCTGCGCAGGGCCGCTCTGGAGAGCGCCAGCGGCGAATGGGCTTCAAAACAGATGACGTTTTCGGCGACGCCCGCTTCGTGGAGCAGAGACTGGACATCGGCCAGCTTTTGCGACGGCGAGGCCAGCAGGCTCGGCGCCAGCGCGCCAAACCCCTGCCACAGCAGCTGCTTTTTAACGTCGGCGAGCACATTTTTCTCCAGGCCTTCCGAAAGCAGCAGCAGCCAGGTACCGTCCCATTCCGGGGCACTGGCGCGATAAATTTTATGCTCCGCGCGCCGGGTCAGGCGCAGCCCTTTATCACTCAGGCGATAGAAGCTGCGCCGGCCGATGCGGACAACATCAAGCCACTCTTCTTTATTGAGGCGAAACAGCGCGGTGCGTACGAAGCGCTCGCCGAAGCCTAATCCTTCCAGCAGCGCCGCGACGCTGCCCAGCCACACTTCCCCACCGCGTTGTAATAAAGCGTCGCCATACAGCGAGGCAATTAATGACGTGCCGCTGATGGGCATCGCCGTCACCGCTTGTTGAATAAAGGCGTCGAGTTTACTCATCTGATTCATTCTGTTGTTATATTTTTCCTTTATGAATCATAGCACAGGAAATTCCCGGCTTACGGCGTAAAGGCCTCAGCCGGGTTATCGGGGAGAGGATTAACCGCTAACCACCGCTTTTCGCAGGTCGAATACCCGACAGGCTTTCCCTTCCGAGCGCGGAATGCTGCCGCAGTTGACGATAGTAATATCGGTGGAGATCCCGACCATCGACTTAATGCGGTGACGCAACTGATGGCAAATCTGGCAGCGTTGTTCATGACTCAGCGCCAGCCCGCTCTCTTTCAGCTCAACGCGCACCGCCAGCGAATCCAGATGACCGCGGCGATTGACCTCTAACTGATAGTGCGGCGCCAGATGTTCAAACTTGAGGATCTCCTCTTCCAGCTGCGAGGGGAAGACGTTAACCCCGCGGATAATCAGCATATCGTCGCTGCGTCCGCTGATGCGATCCATGCGGCGCATGGTCCGCGCGGTTCCCGGCATCAGGCGCGTCAGATCGCGGGTACGATAGCGGATCACCGGCAGCGCTTCTTTGGTCAGGGTGGTAAACAGCAGCTCACCATGCTCGCCATCTTCCAGCGGCGTACCGTCGTCCGGGTTGACGATTTCCGGGAAGAAGTGGTCTTCCCAGATAGTCGGGCCGTCAACGGTTTCCAGACACTCCATCGCTACGCCCGGTCCCATGACTTCCGACAAACCGTAAATATCCAGGGCGGTGATCCCCAGCCGGCGCTCGATTTCCGCGCGCATCGCCAGCGTCCACGGCTCAGCGCCAAAGACGCCGACCCGCAATGAACAGCCGCGGGCATCGCCGCCCATCTGGCGCTCCAGCTCTTCAATCAGATTCAGACAGTAGGACGGCGTCACCATGATCATATCCGGCTGGAAATCGCGGATCAGCTGCGCCTGTTTTTCGGTCTGTCCGCCGGACATCGGGATCACCGTCGCGCCCAAACGTTCCGCGCCGTAGTGCGCGCCAAGGCCGCCGGTAAACAGGCCGTAGCCGTAGGCGACGTGAATTTTATCTTTTGCTGAACCACCGGCCGCGCGCAGCGAACGGGCGACAATATTGGCCCAGTTATCAATATCGTTTTGCGTATACCCCACCACCGTCGGTTTGCCGGTGGTGCCGGAAGAGGCGTGAATGCGCACCACCTGCTCCATCGGCACCGCGAAGGTATCGAAGGGATAGTTGTCGCGCAGATCCTGTTTGGTGGTACAGGGGAATTTTTGTAGATCGTTTAATTCCCGAAAGTCGTCAGGGTGCACGCCGGCGGCGTCGAATTTGCGGCGATACATCGGCACATTTTCGTACGCATGCTTCAGCGTCCATTTCAGGCGCTGGGTTTGCAGGGCCTGCAGTTCGTCACGCGATGCGGTTTCAATCGGATCTAATTTTGTAGTAGTTATCATTGTAGGGTACTCGCAGGTAAATTAGCTCACACTCGCTCGAGGATCATGGCAATGCCCTGACCCACGCCAATACACATCGTACACAGCGCATAGCGCCCGCCCCGGCGTTGCAGCTCAAGGCTGGCGCTCAGCGCTAACCGCGCGCCGCTCAT
This sequence comes from Klebsiella sp. 64, assembly GCF_018223915.1. Classification (NCBI taxonomy): domain Bacteria; kingdom Pseudomonadati; phylum Pseudomonadota; class Gammaproteobacteria; order Enterobacterales; family Enterobacteriaceae; genus Klebsiella; species Klebsiella sp. 64. The sequence goes on along the minus strand of NZ_JAGRQZ010000001.1, from coordinate 220,582 downwards.
GCCCAGCGGATGGCCTAACGCGATGGCGCCGCCGTTGGGATTCACGTGCGCCGCATCGTCCGGCACGCCGAGCTGTCTGAGCACCCCCAGCGCCTGGGCGGCGAAGGCCTCATTCAGCTCAATCAGATCCATATCGTTAATATTGAGTCCCGCCCGCTCCAGCACTTTACGCACCGCCGGTACCGGCCCCAGTCCCATCAGGCGCGGTTCGACACCCGCCGTCGCCATCGCCACGATACGCGCCCGCGGCGTGAGCCCCTGGATAGCGGCCTGCTGTTCGCTGGCGATGATCAGCGCCGCGGCGCCATCGTTGACGCCTGAAGCATTGCCCGCAGTAATGACGCCGCCCTGGCGGAACGGCGCTTTCAGTTTCGCCAGCTGCTCAAGCGTCGTTTCCGGGCGCGGATGCTCGTCCTCGCGCACGTCGCTAACCGCCCCTTTCCGGCCGACAATCTGCACCGGCACAATCTCCTGCGCCAGAATGCCGTCGCGCTGGGCCTGCGCCGTGCGCTGCTGGCTGCGCCAGGCGAAAGCGTCCTGATCGGCCCGGCTGATATTTAACAATTCAGCTACATTCTCGGCCGTTTCCGGCATGCTGTCAGTTCCGAAGTGTTGCGCCATGAGCGGGTTCACAAAACGCCAGCCAATCGTGGTATCAAAGAGTTCCGCCTGACGCTGGTACGGCGTGCTGGCTTTTCCCATCACGAAAGGCGCACGCGACATCGATTCCACGCCGCCGGCAATCAGCAGATCGGCATCGCCGGCTTTGATCGCCCTGGCGGCAAAGCCGATGGCATCCAGACCCGATCCGCACAGGCGGTTAATCGTGGTGCCCGGCACGGTATGCGGGTAACCGGCCAACAACGTCGCCATGTGCGCCACGTTGCGGTTATCTTCCCCGGCCTGATTCGCACAGCCGAAAATCACATCATCAATTGCTGCCGGGTCGAGCCCGGGATTACGACTCAGGAGCTCACGCAGCGGGATCGCCGCCAGGTCGTCGGCGCGCACACTGGCCAGCGCGCCGCCGTAGCGGCCAATCGGCGTACGGATCCCGTCACAAATAAAGGCGTCGCGCATTACACGTCTCCCGTGATTGTGCCGCCGATGCGGTGCGATTTGCCGCGGAACAGGGCCACAATCTTTTGCTGTTGATTAACAATTTCGATGTCGTAGACGCCGGTCAGCTTGCCCTGCTGTTTGACTCTGGCGGTGGCGACCAGCCGGTCGCCGGCAAACGCCGGACGAAGAAAATCAATGCTTGCCGCCGAGGCCACCGCCGCCAGCCCCTGGCTGTTACAGGCGTAGGCGAAAGCGGTATCGGCGAGCGTAAATAGCTGACCGCCGTGACAGGTTTGATGGCCGTTAAGCATGTCCGCCGAGACGGTCATACTCATCTGCGCAAAACCGTCGTCCATTTCGATAAGTTCGATCCCCATCTTTCTGGCGCAGGTATCTTTTTCGTACATCACGCGCGCGTTGCGCCACGGATCATTGCTCATGGTGCTTCTCCATCAGCGCCTTCTGGCGCAGCAGGGAACTGGGGCGATAGCGCTCCTCGCCATAATGGTGTTGCAGGTTCTCCAGCAGTTGCAGCACCCGCCGCCAGCCAAGGCGTTCTCCCCATGCCAGCGGGCCATGCGGATAGTTCACGCCAAGGCGCATCGCGGTATCGACATCCTGCGGGCTGGCGACGCCTTTTTGTACCGCATCCAGCGCTTCGTTAATCAGCATCGCCACCGTGCGCCACACCAGCAGGCCGGGATAATCGGCAATACGCAGCACTTTCTTGCCCTGCTGCTGGAAGTAATGCACGGCCTTATCAGTGGCCGCAGGCGCGTTGGTCGCCGCTGCGGCCAGCACCACCGTATCGCTGGCGCACAGGTCATACACCACCACCGGGCGGTGATGCTTAATACTCAGCGCCAGGGCGGTCTCGCCTTCAGTCTCCAGCAGCAAGACATCGTCTAATTCAGTGACGTTGTCACTTCTGACGGTAACGGATTCAGCACCCATCATTACCGGCGGCAGCGCCGCGTCCGGCAGTATCTCAGCGGGCCAGCGATAGACGCCGTGGCCGCTCTTTTTACCTAGCCGCCCGGCCAGCGCCAGCTCTTGCTGGAGGAGCGATGGCAGGTAGCGGCGGTCCTGCCAGAAGGCGTTAAACACCGAACAGGTCACGGCGAAGTTGACGTCCTGGCCAATCAGGTCCGTCAGCGCCAGCGGTCCCATAGGAAAACCGCCGCCGTCACGCAAAGCGGCATCGATAACCTCCGGGGCGGCGACCTGCTCTTCCAGCGCGCGCCAGGCCTCAGCGTAGAACGGACGCGCTACGCGGTTAACGATAAAACCGGGCGTTGAGCGGCAGCGCACCGGCTGTTTCCCCCAGCCGCTTACGCACTGGCACAGCTGCTCCACCACTTCTGTGGAGGTCGCAAGACCACTCACCACCTCGACCAGCTTCATCACCGGCGCCGGATTAAAAAAGTGCAGTCCGGCCACCCGCTCCGGGTTTTTGACCCCGGCGGCGATAGCGGTAATCGAAATAGATGAGGTATTACTGGTCAACAGCGTTGACGGCGCGCAGATCGCCGCCAGCTGCGCGAACAGCGCCGTTTTGACCTCCAGCCGTTCAGAGGCCGCTTCGATCACTAAATCTGCATCGGCAAGCGCGGCTAAATCGTGGGCCGGATGCAGGCGCGCCAGCAGCGCATCAGCCTGCTCTGACGCCAGTTTGCCCCGCGCAACGCGTGACGCCAGACGCCCGGCGATACCCTCTATCGCCTGGTCTACAGCCTTAGGGTTAATATCAAAAATACGCACCGGATGCCCGGCGGCGGCAGCCACTTCGGCGATGCCGGCCCCCATGGTGCCGCTGCCGATCACCGCCACGGTGGCTAAGGATGTCGTCATCATCTATTTCCCGCTGAACTGTGGTGGCCGTTTGGCCAGAAACGCGCTGACCCCTTCGCGGTAATCATCGCTGCGCCCGGCCAGACGCTGATAATCGCGCTCCAGGTCCAGCTGCGCGTCGAGACTGTTGGTTTCAGAAGCCAGCAGCGCCTTTTTAATCAGCCCAAGACCAAACGTCGGTTGCGCCGCCAGATGGCGCGCCAGTTGCAGACTGGTATCCGCCAGTTCTGAATCGTCCACCAGTTGCCAGATAATCCCCCACTGCGCGGCCTGTTCCGCGCTGAGGCTGTCGCCCAGCAGCGCCAGCCCCATCGCGCGAGCGCGGCCGGCCACCCGCGGCAGGAACCAGCTGCCGCCGCAGTCCGGCACCAGGCCGAGCTTGCTGAACGCCATCACAAATTTGGCCGAACGCGCGGCCAGCACGATATCGCAACCCAGCGCCAGGGTAGCGCCCGCGCCGGCGGCCACGCCGTTAACCGCGCAGATGACCGGTTTCGGCAGCGCCGCCAGACGGCGCACTAACGGGTTGTAAAAGCGTTCTACCGACATGCCAAGATCCGGCGGCGGGCCGCTGGGGTCGACATTGCGGTCGTTCAAATCCTGGCCGGCGCAAAAACCGCGGCCGGCGCCGGTGATCAGCAGGCAGCGCACGCCATCATCGCGCTCGGCCTGCTTCAGACATTCCGCCAGCTGGTGATGCATCAGATCGTTAAAACTGTTGAGGCGGTCCGGGCGATTGAGGGTAATGGTCATGACGCCCTGTTCCACTGCGCTGAGAATGAAAGCTTCCACGATTAGCGTCCTTTAAATTCCGGGGTACGTTTTTGTAAGAAGGCGTCGATGCCTTCGCGGCGGTCCTCGGTGGCGCTCAGCAGGCTAAACAGCTGGCGCTCCTGTTGTAGACCGGCCTGCAGGCTGACTTCCTGCGACAGGCGCAGCGACTGTTTTGCCGCCCGTAGCGCCAGCGGCGAATGGCGGGCAATGGTGGTTGCCAGTTTCAGGGCATACTCATCGGTTAACGCCGCCGGATGGATATCACTGACCAGCCCGGCCTGCTGCGCCTGGCGGGCGTCAATACTCTCGCCGCTCAGCACCATCCGGCTGGCCAGCGCCTTGCCAACGCTGCGGATCAGCCGCTGGGTGCCGCCCGCGCCCGGCATTATGCCGAGGGTAATTTCCGGCAGGCCAAAGCGGGCGTTGTCCCCGGCGACAATCAGGTCGCACAGCAGGGCCAGCTCGCAGCCGGCGCCGAGCGCGTAGCCGTTGACCGAGGCGATGAGCGGCTTAGTAAGAGCATCGATTCGCGCCCATAACCGTGGGCGAATATCATCCAGGGTGGCAGGAAGATCTTTTTCCGCCATTTCATTGAGGTCAGCCCCGGCGGCGAAAAAACGCGCGTTACCGCGAATAACGCAGACGCCGACGCTGTCATCAACTGCCGCCGCCTCCAGCGCCTCGGCAATCTGGGTTAAGAGGGCATTGTTCAGCGCGTTGCGGGCCTGCGGGCGGTTCAGCGTTAGCTGTAGCACCCGGCCATGACGGTGGATCAGCAGGTCACTCATGCCATCCCCCGCGCGTCAAAGTCGACCACCACATCGCCGCTTGTCGGCAGCGACTGGCAGCTCAGCACGTAGCCTGCCGCCAGCTCATCTGCTTCCAGGCTGTAATTGGCGGCCATCGCCACTTCACCGCGTAGCACTTTGCATTTACAGGTGGCGCATACCCCGCCCTTACAGGCGAACGGCAGATCGGCGCCCTGACGCAATGCGGCATCCAGGATGCTGTCGTCTTCGGCGCTGAGGGCGATAAGCCGATCGCGCCCGTCCTGGCGGATGGTCACCGTGCGCCCTTCCGCCTGCACGCCGGCGGCGCGCTTCACATTGCCGCCTGGGGTATTATAGCGTTCGAGATGAATCGATTTCTCCGCTACGCCAAGTTCACGTAACGCCGCTTCCGCCTCATCCATCATCGCCGCCGGGCCGCAGATAAAAGCCTCGTCGAAACGGCTGAAATCCAGCAGATGGTCAGCGAGCTGGCGCAGTTTGTCGCCGTCAATGCGCCCCTGTAGCAGATCGCTGTCCATCGACTCCTGGCTAAACAGGTGTATCACCTGCAGGCGCTGCGGATAGCGGTCTTTTAAATCGGCCAGCGCCTGGCGGAACATCATGCTATGGCTGCTGCGGTTGCCGTAGATCAGCGTGAAGCGGCTTTGCGGCTCGGTCGCCAGCGTCGCGCTCATGATCGCCATCATCGGCGTGATCCCGGAACCGGCGGCAATCGCCAGATATTCACCCTGCCGTTCAGCCTGCGGTTGATAACCGAAATGCCCCTGCGGCACCATCACTTCCAGCTCCATACCCTGCTGGATATCGTGCTGGGCGTAGCGCGAAAAGCGCCCGCCGTCGATAGCTTTGACCGCGACGCTAATTTCGCCTGGCGTGCGGCTGCGACAAATGGAGTAACAGCGGCGCAGTTCTTCACCGCCCAGACGGGCTTTTAGCGTCAGATGCTGGCCCGGGCGAAAGCAGTACTCCGCCTGCAGGGCTTGCGGGATCGCAAAAGTGATGGTCACCGCATCGCGGGTTTCCGGCTCGACTCTCGCCACCTTAAGCGAATGGAACGTCGTCATGGCAACCTCAAATACATTTAAAGTAATCAAAAGGTTCCCGGCAGCTGTCGCAGCGATAGAGCGCTTTGCAGGCCGTGGAACCGAATTCGCTAATCAGCGAGGTATGGGTGCTGCCGCAGCGCGGACAGCTCACCTCAGCGGGCATGTCCGCATGGCAGGCGTGCCCCTGGGGCGGGCTGATGCCGTACAGGCGAAGGCGCTCGCGGGCATCCTGACTCATCCAGTCGGTGGTCCACGGCGGATCCAGCTGCAGGACGATATGTACCGGCTGAAAACCATGCTCGCTCATGACCGCGCGGATCTCCCCCAGCAGATGCTCCGTCGCCGGACAGCCCGAATAGGTCGGGGTAAAGCCAATCACCCAGCCGTCGCCATGGCGCGCGACGCTGCGTACCATACCGAGGTCGGTGATGGTGAGTACCGGCACTTCCGGATCCGGGATCGCGCTTAATAATCCCCAGATGGTGCGAACCTCTGCAGGAGCGATATCGGCAAGACGTTGCATAGTCACCTCACTTACCACTGCAGTCCGGGATGCGAACGCTGCAGATATTGCATCTCCGCCAGCAGCGGGCCGAGATGTTCACTGTGCAGCCCCTGTTTGCCGCCGCTGCGGAAGGCCGCTTCCTGCGGGATTTGTAAGCCGGAGTCGAGCAGCGCCGTGTGTACCGCGCTTTGCCATTCGGCCTGCAGTTCACGCGGATCAACCGCAATACCCTGCTCAACCAGGCTGAGCTCCACTTCATCGGCAAGGAACAGTTCGCCGGTGAAGCGCCACAGATTGTCGACCGCCTGCTGCATTTTGCGATTTGATAACTCGGTGCCGTTACCCAGACGCTCCAGCCAGCCGCGGCTGAAGCGCAGGTGGTAACGCACCTCTTTCAGCCCTTTGGCGGCAATGGCCGCCAGCTGCGCGTCGCGGCTGTTCACCAGCCGGCTGTACAGGGCGACGTGCCAGACATCGATAAAGAACTGGCGGGCGATGGTGTCGGCAAAATTGCCGTTTGGCTGCTCCACCAGCAGCAGGTTGCTGTACTGGCGCTCATCGCGACCAAAAGCCAGCGTATCTTCGTCGCCGCAGCCGTTAAGCTCGGCGGCATAGCTTAAAAAATTGCGCGCCTGGCCGAGCAGGTCGAGGCCGATGTTGGCCAGCGCAAGATCGATCTCGAGCTCGGGAGCATGGCCGCACCAGGCGCCTAAACGCTGGGCCAGAACCAGACCATTGTCGCCAAGCCGCAGGGCGTAGGTGGCTACGGGGTTAGGGATATTCATCGCCGCCTCACATATGTTCCATGCCATCCGGCACGGTATAGAAAGTCGGATGACGGTAGACTTTGCTTTCCGCCGGGTCGAAGAATTCGCCGCGCTCTTCCGGCTGCGAAGCAACGATTTCGCTGGCCTTCACCACCCAAATTGAGCAGCCTTCGCTGCGGCGGGTATAGGCATCGCGGGCATTCTCCAGCGCCATTTGATCATCGGCGGCGTGCAGACTGCCGACGTGACGATGGGATAACCCCTGTTTGCTGCGAACGAACACTTCATATAACGGCCAGTAAACTTTGCTCATGTTGTCTCTCCTCATGCCGCGCTGCGGGCCTGCTGTTTTTGCGCATGGGCCAGCGCGGCCTCGCGCACCCACTCGCCCTCTTCCCAGGCCTTACGCTTGGCGGCCAGCCGCTCGTGATTGCAAATGCCACGGCCGCTAATCACCTCGTTAAATTCCTGCCAGTCGATTTCGCCGAAGCGGTAGTGGCCGCTGGCTTCATCAAACTGCAAATCCGGGTCCGGGACGGTCATACCGAGGATCTCTACCTGCGGCACGGTGTTATCGACGAAGCGCTGACGTAGCTCGTCGTTGGAGTGCAGTTTGATTTTCCACGCCATGCTGCGGGCGCTGTTCGGCGAGTTGTCGTCGTTGGGGCCAAACATCATCAGCGCCGGCCACCAGAAGCGGTTAATGGCGTCCTGCAGCATCTGCCGCTGCGCGTCATTGCCCTGCGCCAGCGCCATGCAGGCTTCAAATCCCTGACGCTGGTGAAAGCTCTCTTCTTTGCAGATTTTGACCATCGCCCGGGCATAGGGGCCGTAGGAGGTCCGGCACAGCGCCACCTGGTTGACGATGGCCGCGCCATCGACCAGCCAGCCGATCACGCCGATATCCGCCCAGCTGAGGGTCGGGTAGTTAAAAATGGAGGAGTATTTCATCTGCCCGTCGAGCATCTTCTGATACAGGTCTTCCCGGGCGCAGCCAAGGGTTTCCGCGGCGCTATAGAGATACAGCCCGTGTCCAGCCTCATCCTGTACCTTAGCCAACAGGATCGCTTTGCGGCGCAGCGTCGGCGCGCGGGTGATCCAGTTGCCTTCCGGCAGCATGCCGACGATCTCCGAGTGCGCGTGCTGGCCTATCTGCCGAATCAAGGTCTTACGGTAGGCATCCGGCATCCAGTCCTGCGGTTCGATGGCCGTTTCCTGCGCGATGCGCTGGTCAAAGCGTTGTTCTTCTGTCACGTCATCACCTTTATGATTCCGATATTCACAACAAAAACATTTATGTGAATCACTTTGTTTATTGAAGGTTACATATTGGTTAAATAAAACCACAAATTTTGTTTGCTCCTTTTGTGATAATCTCCGCAAAACCTTTTGTAAACCACAATTAATACAGTAAGTTAAGCATAAGACGTAACGCCATCGCGATCACAATGTTAATAATTTATTAAATACGGGCTTGCATTTTATGATTCATAAAAGAACTATTTATAGATATCACACGTAACACATTTGGAGATTTGCGATGCAGCAGTTAGCCAGCTACTTATCCGGCGCCTGGCAGACCGGCCGGGGCCGCGCCCGTACTATCCATCACGCCATCACCGGCGCGGCGCTTTGGGAGGTGACCAGTGAAGGCCTGGATATGGCGCAGGCGCGCCGCTTCGCGATTGAGCGCGGTGGTAAAGCCCTGCAGGCGATGACCTTTATTGAACGCAGCGCGATGCTGAAAGCGGTGGCGAAACACCTGCTGGAGCAGAAAGACCAGTTCTACGCCATCTCCGCGCAAACCGGCGCCACTCGCGCCGACAGTTGGGTGGATATTGAAGGCGGTATCGGTACCCTTTTCACCTATGCCGGGCTCGGTAGTCGAGAATTACCGGACGATATCCTGTGGCCGGAAGACGAGCTCATCCCGCTCTCCAAACAGGGCGGTTTTGCCGCGCGTCATGTGCTGACATCAAAATCAGGCGTCGCCGTCCATATCAACGCCTTCAACTTCCCCTGCTGGGGAATGCTGGAAAAACTGGCGCCCACGTGGCTTGCCGGTATGCCGGCTATCATTAAACCGGCAACTGCTACCGCCCAGCTCACCCAGGCAATGGTGAAAGCGATTGTCGACAGCGGCCTGGTGCCGGAGGGCGCCATCAGCCTGATTTGCGGCGGCGCGGGCGATCTGCTCGACCACCTCGATAGCCAGGACGTGGTTACCTTTACCGGGTCAGCCGCCACCGGCCAGCAGCTACGGGCGCACCCTAACCTGGTAGCCAAATCCATTCCCTTTACCATGGAAGCAGATTCACTCAACTGCTGCGTGTTAGGCGAAGACGTCACTCCGGAGCAACCGGAATTCGCGCTGTTTATTCGGGAAGTGGTCCGCGAGATGACGGCGAAAGCCGGGCAAAAATGTACCGCTATCCGCAGAATCATTGTGCCACTGGCTCAGATTAATGCGGTTAGCGATGCACTGATCTCCCGCCTGCATAAAGTAACCGTCGGTGACCCTGCGCAGGAGGGCGTTAAGATGGGGGCCCTGGTTAATAGCGAACAGCGTCAGGACGTACAGGAGAGCGTCAATAAGCTGATAGCCGCTGGCTGCGAAGTACTGCTCGGTGGAGAGGCGGACCTCAGCGCGGCCGGCGCATTTTTCCCGCCGACCCTGTTGTACTGCTCACAGCCGGATGAAACGCCGGCGGTTCACGCCATTGAAGCTTTTGGTCCGGTGGCGACGCTGATGCCGTATCGCGACCGCCAGCATGCGCTGACGCTGGCGCGCGCCGGCGGCGGCAGTCTGGCGGGGACGCTGGTCACCGCCAGCGGCGAGCTGGCGCGTGAGTTTATCCTCGGCGCCGCCCGCGCCCATGGCCGTATTCAGATACTGAATGAAGCATCCTCCGCAGAATCAACCGGCCACGGTTCGCCGTTGCCGCAGCTGGTGCACGGCGGCCCCGGCCGCGCTGGCGGCGGAGAAGAGCTTGGCGGGCTGCGTTCGGTGAAACACTATATGCAGCGTACCGCGGTCCAGGGCAGCCCAACGATGCTGGCGACCATCGGTCAACAGTGGGTGCGCGGCGCCCAGGTGAACGAAGACCGTATTCACCCGTTCCGCAAATATTTCGAAGAGATTCAGCCTGGCGACAGCTTATTAACCCCGCGCCGAACCCTGACCGAAGCGGATATCGTTAACTTCGCCTGCCTGAGCGGCGATCATTTCTACGCGCATATGGACAAAATCGCCGCCGCCGAGTCGATTTTTGGCGAGCGGGTGGTCCACGGCTATTTCCTGATCTCCGCCGCGGCCGGGCTGTTCGTCGATGCCGGCGTCGGGCCGGTTATCGCCAACTATGGGATGGAAAACCTGCGCTTTATTGAGCCGGTCAAACCGGGCGACACCATTCAGGTTCGCCTCACCTGTAAGCGGAAAACGGTCAAACGTCAGCGCAGCGCCGATGAGAAAGCCACCGGCGTGGTGGAATGGGCGGTGGAGATTTTCAACCAGCACCAGCAGGCGGTGGCGCTGTATTCCATTCTGACCCTGGTGGCGCGTCAACAGGGAGATTTCCCGGCGTGATAGCGAAAAATAGACCGCTGGCGCTCTGTTGGCCGACCCTTTAGCCATTGATACTGCAATCGGTTTGCAACGGTTTCGCCCCGGGAAGTCCTTTATGTTATCCGTGGCTTCAGCGCACATTGCGCTCCCGGTTAATCGTCTGCGTTATGCCTGGCATAGCGCAGGGAGCGCACAGGGGGCGGCCAGTCGCCGCCGCCCCCTGTACCCCCGGGCTCGGGCCAGCAAGAATGGTGAATAAATTAACGGCAGGCCGCACGGACCGTAGGCCGGGTAAGGCGTCAGCCGCCACCCGGCAAAAAAATCAGCGCACGTACTCAATGCCTCTGCGGAGGCATTTTTTACGCCCGTCTGGCAAAACTGACAAACAAGCTGGCAAAAGCAAACAAACGCCCCGGCGCCGCTGGCTGGTAGCTTAAGGATGACAAAGCCGACATTCGCAGCGGCAAGAGACAACACAACAATAAGATGAGGTCACAATGGCAAACGGCTTGAAATTTTCTCCTCGTAAAACCGCGCTGGCGCTGGCCGTGGCGGTGGTTTGCGCCTGGCAATCACCGGTCTTCGCTCACGGTAGCGAAGCCCACATGGTACCGCTGGATAAAACGCTGCAGGAATTCGGCGCCGATGTGCAGTGGGATGACTACGCGCAAATGTTCACCCTGATAAAAGACGGCGCTTACGTCAAAGTAAAGCCCGGCGCCAAAACGGCGATCGTCAACGGTAAATCCCTTGACCTACAGGTGCCTGTGGTAATGAAGGAAGGTAAAGCCTGGGTTTCCGATACCTTTATCAACGATGTCTTCCAGTCCGGTCTCGATCAGACCTTCCAGGTGGAAAAGCGCCCGCACCCGTTAAACTCGCTCTCGGCGGCGGAAATCAGTGAAGCGGTGACCATTGTCAAAGCCGCGCCGGAGTTTCAGCCGAATACCCGCTTTACTGAGATTTCCTTACACGAGCCGGACAAGGCGGCGGTATGGGCCTTTGCCCTGCAGGGAACGCCGGTCGATGCTCCCCGCACTGCCGATGTGGTGATGCTCGATGGCAAACACGTCATTGAAGCCGTGGTCGATCTGCAAAACAAAAAAATCCTCTCCTGGACGCCGATCAAAGGCGCCCACGGGATGGTGCTGCTCGATGATTTTGTCAGCGTGCAGAACATCATCAATACCAGCAGCGAATTCGCTGAGGTGCTGAAAAAGCACGGTATTACCGATCCTGGCAAAGTGGTCACCACCCCGCTCACCGTTGGCTTTTTTGATGGCAAAGATGGCCTGCAGCAGGATGCGCGTCTGCTGAAGGTGGTCAGTTATCTGGATACCGGCGACGGCAACTACTGGGCTCACCCGATTGAAAACCTGGTGGCGGTGGTCGACCTTGAAGCGAAGAAAATCATCAAAATCGAAGAAGGTCCGGTGATCCCGGTCCCAATGGAGCCCCGTCCGTATGATGGTCGCGACCGCAACGCCCCGGCGGTGAAACCGCTGGAGATAACCGAACCGGAAGGCAAAAACTACACGATCACCGGCGATACCATTCACTGGCAGAACTGGGATTTTCATCTGCGCCTGAACTCGCGCGTCGGGCCAATCCTCTCAACGGTGACTTACAACGATAACGGCACAAAACGCCAGGTGATGTATGAAGGTTCCCTGGGCGGGATGATCGTCCCCTACGGCGACCCGGACGTCGGCTGGTATTTCAAAGCCTACCTCGACTCCGGCGATTATGGCATGGGCACCCTGACCTCGCCGATTGTACGCGGTAAAGATGCGCCGTCAAATGCGGTACTGCTGGACGAAACTATCGCCGATTACACCGGCAAACCAACCACTATTCCAGGCGCGGTGGCCATATTCGAACGCTATGCCGGGCCTGAGTATAAGCACCTGGAGATGGGCAAACCCAACGTCAGCACCGAACGCCGGGAACTGGTGGTACGCTGGATCAGCACCGTCGGCAACTACGACTATATCTTTGACTGGGTGTTCCACGACAACGGCACCATCGGTATCGATGCCGGCGCCACCGGCATTGAAGCGGTGAAAGGCGTGCTGGCGAAGACCATGCATGACCCCAGTGCCAAAGAGGATACCCGCTACGGAACGTTGATCGACCATAATATTGTCGGCACCACTCACCAGCACATCTATAACTTCCGCCTCGACCTCGATGTGGACGGCGAGAACAACACCCTGGTGGCGATGGATCCTGAAGTGAAGCCCAACACCGCCGGCGGCCCGCGCACCAGCACCATGCAGGTGAATCAGTACACAATCGATAGCGAGCAGAAAGCGGCGCAGAAATTCGACCCGGGCACTATCCGCCTGCTGAGCAACACCAGCAAAGAGAACCGCATGGGCAACCCGGTCTCATACCAGATTATCCCTTACGCCGGCGGCACGCACCCGGCGGCGACCGGTGCCAAATTCGCCCCGGACGAGTGGATATATCATCGCCTGAGCTTTATGGATAAACAGCTGTGGGTGACGCGCTACCACCCGACAGAGCGATATCCGGAAGGGAAATACCCGAACCGTTCCGCCCACGATACCGGCCTGGGCCAGTACGCGAAGGATGATGAGTCGCTGACTAACCACGATGACGTCGTGTGGATCACCACCGGCACCACCCACGTGGCGCGCGCCGAAGAGTGGCCGATCATGCCGACCGAGTGGGCGCACGCGCTGCTCAAGCCGTGGAACTTCTTTGACGAAACCCCTACTCTGGGCGAAAAGAAAAAGTAATCTTAACCAGCGGTGAAATCCAGCAGGATCTTACCGCCTCTTCCCGGCTGGCCGGCGGCGGCAATCGCCTCCCGCCAGTCGTTCAACGCTATACGCTGGGCCGGCGGCTGGGAGGTCGTCGGCAGGCGCTGCCAGATTTCGTCGAACGCTGCCCGCCACGCCGCCACGCTGAGTGTCGGCAGCGCCTCCCGCAGATGAAACTTGCGCACCGTCGCGCTACCGCGCGTCTGGGTCAGCGGCCGCCCGGATAACAGCCCATAGGAGATCAGGGTCGACGACCCGGGCAGCACCGACAGCAGCGTATTCGCCAGTTCGCCGCCCACCGCGTCAAACACCAGATCGCTGTGCTGGCTGACCTTCTCCATCAGCGCCCGGTCGGTATCGAGGATCGGATAGATCCCGACCTGTTCCAGGCGCGCCCGATGCTGCGGCGAGCGAATAATCCCGCTCACCGAGCGGGCGCCCATCGCCAGCGCCCACTGTCCCAGCAGACTGGCGCAGGAGGACGATGCCGCGGTCAGCACGAGGTGTTTTCCGGCAACCGGCCAGCGCTTGAGCATCAGCATAGCCGTCAGCGGATTGATATACCCGCGTGCGGCCAGCAGATCGTCAACCGCCGGCGGCACCGGCACCAGCCAGGTCTCATCCAGATCGATAAACCGCTGCCAGGTGCCGCCTCCGCGAAGAGGTAGCACCCGCTGGCCCGCGCACAGCCGGCTGCCGTATGGCGCGGCGACCACCTCGCCAAGGCCTTCATAGCCGGCGACGGCCGGCAGTCGGGTGCGATGGCGATAGGCGCCGGTCACGGGGATCAGATACGAAGGATTCACCGGGGCAAAGCGCATCCTGACCCGCACCCGTCCGCCCGCCAGCGGCGCCAGCGGCAGGCGTTTCAGCGTTAGCACCGCGGACGGCGGCCCGTAGCGGTCATAAACAATGGCGTCGTTGAACATCGACTGGCTCCAGACAACGAAAGTCGGGATCATAGCAGATCCCGTCCGAAGCCGCTTACGCCGGTGGCCAGACCTGGGGGAACAGTGGGGAATCCAGCGGGTCGCCGTCCCGCAGGGTCAGCTCGGGGAACGGCGGCGAGGTCACGCCGCCGCGGTCGGCAAACGCGGCGTCATCCCCCACCCAGCGGGCGGAGAAGACCCGTCGAGCCCGCGCCCCGAGGTTGCCGCGGGCGCCATGGACGGTGCGAAAATGGAAGGCCACCGCATCCCCCGGCTCCAGCGCCCAGCTGACGATATCGTACTCGTCCTCATGGGCGTCGATATCCGGCAGCGCGCTGAACCGGGTGTGCTCGTAAAGCTTAGTGCCATTGAAACGGGTAGGACTGTACTCCGCCTCCCAGCGATGCGACCCGCGAATGCAGCGCAGCGAGGTCGCCTCCGCCACCGGGTCCAGCGGGATCCAGAAGCTGACGTTCTGCCTGCCGGAGACGCAATAGTAAGGCTGGTCATGATGCCAGGGAGTCACCGTGCTGCCCCCGGCGGGTTTGACCAGCGTATGCTCATGGAAAAATTTCGCCGTCTGCGACTGCATCAGCGCCGCGGCGATCTCCGCGGCCGCCGACTGGAAGACAAACTCGCTAAACGCCGGGATCCGCGCCCAGTTGCAGTAATCCTGAAAAAAAGGCGGCGAACCATCTTTGGGGATCACCGTGCGCGCATGACCATATTCGCTGGGGCTGGCCATCAGCGCCGTGACCCCCTCGGCGAGGCGCTCGACCCAGTGGGTAAAAACGCCCTTCAGTAATACCACGCCGTCCGCCTGCCAGCGGTCGACAGTCGCTTGATCGATATGGGGAGAGTGTTGATTGTGCATCGCTTGGGTTCCTGTGTGGGTGGATCAGGTAAGCGGTTCCGCCGGTTCGGCGCGCATCCAGGCGCAAAGCTGGCCCAGCATCGCCATGCAGCGTTCGGTCTGGTCGATGCTGATGTACTCATCGGCCTTATGGCCCTGGGCCATGCTGCCCGGCCCGCAGACCAGGGTCGCGACGCCCATCTCATCGAACAGTCCCCCTTCGGTGCCGAACGCCACGGTGGAAAACCGATCGCTGCCGCACCACTGCGCCAGCCAGTGGGCGAAGTCGGACTGTGGATCGCTGAGCAGCGGCGGGTAGTGGCTCAACAGCTGAAACTGGATGTCGCTCCCGCCGCCGACCCGGCGCATCTCCGGCAGCAGTCGGCGGCGGGCGTAGGCCGCCAGCGCCTCGGTGACCGCTTCAGGACGCATCCCCGGCAGGTAGCGGATTTCAAAATCAAAGCGGCAGGACTGCGGAACGATGTTCAGCGCGGCCCCACCCTGAATGGTGCCCACCTGTAGCGTGCTGAAGGGCGGCGAAAAGCGGCTGTCCTGCTGCCGGGCCAGACGCACGCCCAGCCGATCCAGGTGGTTGATCAGCCTGGCCGCGTAGCGGATGGCATTCACCCCCTGCGGGGCGTAGGCCGAATGGCAGGCCTGCCCCTCGATGCAGCAGCGCATGGCCAGTTTGCCTTTATGACCGAACACCGGCTGCATCTCTGTCGGCTCGCCGATGAGGCACAGCGCCGGTTTCTCCGGCGAGGCCTGCAGAAAATCCACCAGGCTGCGCACGCCGAGACAGCCGACCTCTTCGTCATAGGAGAAGGCCAGATGCAGCGGCATGCGCAGCGGCGCCGCCAGAAAGTCATCCACTGCCGCCAGCACGCAGGCGAGAAACCCCTTCATATCGGCGCTGCCGCGGCCATAGTAGCGGCCATCGCGCTCGGTCAGGCTGAAAGGCGGAACGCTCCAGGCCTGGCCGTCCACCGGGACCACGTCGGTGTGGCCCGAGAGCATCACCCCACCGCCGCCGGACGGCCCCAGCCGGGCGTAGAGATTGGCCTTACCGCCCGACGGGTCATAAAAGCGGCGGGACGCCACGCCGCGGGCGGCGAGAAAATCGGCGATCCAGTCGATCATCGCCAGGTTCGAATGGCGGCTGGTGGTGTCAAAAGCCAGCAGCGCGGCAAGGATCGCTCCCGGCGTGTTATTCATCGCCAGGCACGCCATAGGCCGGCGCCTCTCGCGGGTCGAGCGCCCGGGTAATATAGGCCTCCATTTGCGGCTCCCACGCCAGCCACAGCTGCTCAAGGGCCGCCAGCGGATCCACCTCCGCCCAGTCAATGCGCAGGTCGACCACCGGCCACGGGTAATCGTCCACCACCTTCACCGCCGCCGAGTGGACCGGCCCGGCCTCGCCCCCGGCGACGATCCCGGCGCGCAGCCCGGCCAGCAGCCGGCTGGCCAGCTCTCCGGTGGCGGCCTCAAAGGCGCCCACCATCGCGGCGATTACCCCCTGACCGGCCAGCATGTTACCCGCCGCCACGCAGTTATCCCCCGCCAGGGCGCCGCCGATCCCGAGGGTGAACTCCCCGCTGAACACCGCCGTGTCGCCGTTGGCGTCAATCGCCGCGACCTGGCGATATTCGCGGAAGCGATCCTCCGCCAGGGCCAGGTTCAGGGCCTGCTCAACGCTGGCCCCCGCTTCGAGCGCGCTGAGGATCTGCGGCCCCAGCGACGGCAGGGTTATGTTCTGACTGGCGACCGCGCCGACGCCGGGCAATAGCCACGGACAGCGCGATCCCACGGCCATGCTCGACGAACTAATGGCAATGCCGAGCTGACCTGATTCCGGGCAGCGGGCGCTAATAGAGAGAGTCATTCTGCTGCCTCCCCCTGCCAGTCGTCAGGGATCACCGCCGTAACGTCAATCTCCATCAGCCACTGCGGCTGCGCGAGGGCCGACACCACCACCCCGGTGGAGATGGGAAAGACACCTTTTAACCATTTGCCCACCTCCTGATAGACCGGCTCGCGATAGCGGGGATCGATCAGATAAGTAGTGGTCTTGACGATATGCGAGAGGTCGCTTCCCGCCTCTTTCAGCAACTGTTCAACATTCTTCATTGCCTGCTCCGCCTGCGCCCGCGGGTCGCCGAGGCCAATCAGATTGCCGGCGAAGTCGGTGCCAACCTGGCCGCGAACGTAGACGGTATTGCCGGCCCGCACCGCCTGGCACAGATCGTTGTTCAGCGCCTGGTTCGGGTAGGTCTCTTTGGTGTTAAACATGCGAATACGGGTATGAGTTGGCATCAAAGCACTCCTTAAGGAAAACGGTTAACAGGACGGCTGGTAACGCTGGTACTGGCGCTGAATGGCGATCTGGTCGGCAATATATTTGGCATCGTGCCAGACGCCCCAGATAAAGGTGGACCCGCGCCGCGAGAGCCACGGCAAGCCGAGGAAATAGACGCCCGGCTCCGTCGATACGCCGCGGTGATGCTGTGGCCGCTGTGCGTCATCGAAGGCGTTGACCTTCAGCCAGCGATAGTCAGTGGTGTAGCCCGTCGCCCAGATGATGGTGCAGATCCCGGCCTCGGCCAGATTGAGACTGAGCAGCGGGTCGGTAACGCAGGCCGGATCGGGCAGAAATTCGCGGGCGGAGGGCTCTTCGGGCAGGTCCATGCCGTTGCGGGCCACCCACGCGTCCGCGGCGTCGAGCAGCGCAAGGTAGGAGGCATCGCCGCGGCGGATATTCTCCGCCAGGTCGGGGTGAAACAGTGCTTTGTCACCGTCAAAGCCGCGGGTCTGCCCCACTAACGTGACCCCCTGATGCGCCAGCTGGCGAAAATCGACGGTATGGCCGCCGCGCGCGCCGCTCACCGCGATAGTGACATGCTCTTTACCCGGCGCATTGGCCGCGGCATCCCACATTCCCAGCACCCCGAGCCACCAGCAAAAATCGCGCTGACGATAGCGACGCGGCGGGCGGTCGTGCGCTCCCACCGACAGCCACACCGCGCGTCCGGCTCGCTGTAGCTCATCGGCAATCTGCACGCCGGAGGATCCTGCGCCAATCACCAGCACACCGCCCTCCGGTAGCTGCTGCGGGTTAAAATAGTGCGCGGAGTGGAGCTGCTGAATAGCCTGACTCTGTGGGGCGATGGCCGGGATCACTGGCCGCTGAAACGGCCCGGTGGCCGCTACGATCCGCTGCGCTTCAATCCCCCCCTGCGAGGTGTCAATACGAAAGCCCGGCCGTCCGACGAGGCGTTCGGCGCTGAAAACCTCCACCCCGGTACGGATCGGCGCATTGAAGCTGCGGGCATAGGCGGCAAAATAGTCTGCCACCTGCTCTTTGCCGACAAAGCTGTCTGCCGGGCAGTCCGGGAACACCATCCCCGGGAACCGATCGTGCCAGGCCGGGCCGTTGGCGACCAGCGAATCCCAGCGTCCGCTGCGCCAGGCCTGGGCAATACCCTGCTTTTCCAGCACCAGGTGGGGGATATCCAGCCGGGTCAGATGCTCGCTCATGGCGACGCCCGCCTGCCCCGCGCCCACCACCAGGGTATCGATCTCGGTAATCTGTTCAGTCATTTCGCTATCCTTCAAGCACAGTTGCCGACGACGTCGCCGGAATTGACGGCTTTCAGGTTATTTAACTGTGACGAATTGGTAAAATATTATAAAACGATCGACTGAATAGAATTTTGCGAGGCTGAGTGACGACAAAAAATAATGCCTGCCGGATCGACAGGCGTTATTTCAGGCGTGAGTTGGGGTTAATTCGATGCTGCGACAATAATCCATAAACAGTTGCGTCGGCCGCGTGGGCTCATTATTCGCGAGATGCGCCATAATTAAGGTCGAGGCGGGCATCTCGTCGGCAATATCCCGCTGCACCACTCTTTCACCATCGTAGGTCATGTCGCAGCAGGGCCGGGTGACCAGTACCGAAAAACCCAACCCCTGACCCACCATACAGCGCACCATTTCAATGGAGGGGGAACTGTAAGCCACTTCCGGGTGATAACCCTTTTCCTTAAAGATGGAGATAAAATAATTTTTACTGGGGACCGCATCGAGGAGGATCATCGGCTCACGGCTCAGCTCCTGCAGCGTCACCTGCGCCTTCTGCGCCAGCGGATGCGCGGCGGGCAGCAGCGCGTAGGGTTTATGCGGGGCATTGAGCCGTTCTTTATTGATCGAATGGCCGAGCTCCAGATCGTAGACCAGCGCCAGGTCGAAGCGGCCGCGGTGCAGGCCATGCATCAGCTCATGCTGTTCGCCGTCGTACAGATGCAGGGTGATTTCCGGATAGCATTTCTTAAACCCGGCCACCAGCTTCGGCATATACAGCGGGGCCACCGATTCAAAGCAACCGATGGAGATCATGCCAGAAACCAGCTCTTTATCCGCTCGCGAATTCTGTTCGAACTCCCAGGACAGGCGCAGCAGCTCTTTCGCTTTATCGTAGATCCGCCGACCGCTGGAGGTGAGCGAAACGCCCTGCGCGTGGTGGCGAATAAACAGCTGCTGGTCGAAGGTGCTCTCCAGATTCTTGATGGCAATCGAAATCGACGGCTGCGCAATGTGCAGCTGGCGGGAGGCCTCGGCGATACTCTCCGTCTCCACCACGGTGACGAAATATTTGAGCTGCTTCAGGGTAAATCGGTTCATAGCATCACCATTGATAAAATATGGTCCGGCGCACGTGGGGAATAGTTTTCCTCTAAGTCCCAAGCAATCCGCGTGCCACCCCCGGAAAAGAGCGGCGCGTTGCCCGACAAGGGGCGGCAATATTTATTATTGCTCTACGCCCGCGTGGTTTATTTCCGCCGTTGCACCATCATGCGCCACGCTGCACGCCAGACAGGCAGCAGCTGCCCCAGTTTCGCGCAAAATACCCTTCCCCCACAAAATAGCGTTATTGAATTACTGTCATTGTTTTTAAATTGTTTACACAAAGTATCTCAGCAATCACTTTAAATTCCATATCGTTAATATCGTTGTATAGTTTTTTTAAACTTAAAGGCCAAAAATTTACTAATTGCCTCTGAAAGCATCCTGCCAGCATAGTGTATTCGCACGATGAATACCGGTGGCTCCCCATTACGGCACAGCCGAGCCACTTTAATTTTTGATAATTATGACGAGTGAAATAGCCCATGACGTTTAACTGGAACTACATGTTAAGCCTGCTCAGCGATGCCGATTTTTGGTGGGCCACCTGGACCGTCATTAAATTAAGTCTGCTGACCTGGGGCTGCAGTATTGTGCTCGGATTTATTCTGGCGCTGGCCAAACAGTCGCCGCGCGGCTGGTTATCCACCCCAGCCCGGCTGTATATCTGGTTATTTCGCAGTATGCCGCTGCTGGTCCTGCTGATTTTTGTCTACAACATGCCGCAGGCGCTGCCCTCCTTCGCCCCGGTGCTGAACGATCCCTTCTGGGCCGGCCTGCTGGCGATGGTTCTCAGCGAAGCGGCTTATATCGCCGAGATCCACCGCGGCGGATTGCTCTCCATCCCTCGAGGGCAGAGCGAAGCCGCGCGGGCCCTGGGGTTGCGCTACGCCGGGATCCAGTGGCGGGTGATCATCCCCCAGGCGCTGCGCGTCGCCCTGCCGGCGCTGGCCAATGAATATATCGCCATCGTGAAGCTCAGTTCACTGGTGTCGGTGATCTCCCTGACCGAAATATTGATGGTCGGCCAGCAGCTCTACTCGCAGAACTTTCTGGTCATGGAGACGATGACGGCCGTGGCGTTTTATTACATCTTTATCGTCACGGTGTTCGATTTTCTGCTGAAACGGCTGGAGAACTACCTTGACGTAACCCAGCGCAATACCGCTCGTCCGGTAGATGCCGAGATGCAGCGGCTGGCCAGCGCCCGCCGCCCGGCGATGGCGCGCAGCGTCACCCAGAGTCATGAGCCGGCACTGCAGGCCTCTAAGCTGCATAAGGCCTACAACAACGTCGAAGTGCTGGGGGCGGTGAGCCTGCAGATCCAGCCCGGCGAGGTGGTCTCGGTCATCGGTCCGTCAGGCTCGGGGAAAACCACCCTCATTCGCCTGCTGAACGGTCTTGAGCAGATCGATAACGGCGAAATTCAGATTAACGGCCAACCCTTTATTCACCTCGACCGCCAGGGGCAGCAGAAGCCGCGCTTTATGGAGAATGCCGAACATCGCCTGAACATCGGCATGGTGTTCCAGAGCTTTAACCTGTTCCCGCATCTGACCGTGTTCGGCAATCTGCTGCTGGCCCCGCGCTATCACCATCTGGCAAGTGACGCGGAGCTGCGCCAGCACGCCTGCGAACTGCTGCACAAAGTGGGCATGCTGGAGCACGCCTGGAAGTATCCACACCAGCTCTCCGGCGGACAGCAGCAGCGGGTGGCGATCGCCCGCGCCCTGATGATGCGTCCGCAGATCATGCTGTTCGATGAGCCCACCTCGGCGCTGGATCCGGAAAAAGTGAATGAAGTGCTGCAGGTTATCGAATCCCTGGCCCACGAAGGCATCACGATGGTCATCGTCACCCACGAGATGAACTTCGCCTTCAAAGTGTCTGACCGGATCGTGTTTATGGAGAAAGGCCGGGTGGTGTGCGATGACACGCCGCAGGCGATGCGTAGCGGGCATCACCCGCGGGTCGAGGCCTTTCTGAAAGATGTTTCTCTGGCTTAACTATCGGAACGTGAAGAGGAAAAACTATGATTGCGCAGTGGCAAATTGATCAGTTTCATCAGCAGGGTTTTCTAGTGGTCGAAGAAGTGCTTTCCAGCGCTGACATCGCCGCCCTGCAGAGCGATTTCGACGGCTGGGTCGAGGAGAGCCGCCGCCACGCGACGGCGTGGGGAGAAACCCTCGACGGGCGGCCACGTTTCGATATCGAACGCGACCATGCTCCCGACCATCCGTCGCTGCGCCGGGTCGCCTCACCGACGGAGATCTCCGAGGCCTATCGCCATACTGCGCTGAATTCGCGGATGGCTACCATCGCCGCGCAGTTGATCGGCGGCAGCGGCACCCGCTTTCATCACAGCAAAATTAACTCCAAGCTGCCGCACACCGCCACCGAGGTGAAATGGCATCAGGATTTCCTCTTCACCCCACACAGCAATGACGACATCATCACCGCTCTGCTGATGGTCAGCGAGGTGACGCCGGAGAATGGCCCGCTCAACGTGGTGCCGGGCAGCCATCAGGGGCCGCTGTGGACCCACTGGCAGGAGGGGCGCTTCACGGGGGCGGTGGATGATGAGGTGGTGGCGACGCACTGCCAGCAGCCGCAGGCCTGTTTTGGCCCGGCGGGCTCGGTCTGCTTTATGCATACCCGCCTGCTGCACGCCTCCAGCCCCAACGAGACCGCCCTGCCGCGCACCCTGTTCATCAGCGTCTACGCCGCCGAGGATGCGCTGCCCTTCGGCGAAAACCCGCTGCCGAGCCGCCATGCCGGCCAGCTGGTGGCCGGGGAAGAGAGCGGTCTGGTGCGCAGCACCGATAACCAGCTTCGCCTGCCGCAGAAGCCGCGCGGCGCTTCGTTTTTTGTTCAGCAGGCCGGTACCGATCGCGCCAGCATGTAATTCGCCCACACTCCGGAGGTTTTATGACACGCTTTTTCGCACCACGCCCGCTGGCTCTGCTGCTCTGCGCAGTGGGGGCTCTGACATCCCTGAACGCGCTGGCCTTCCAGCAAAGCGGTAAGATCACCGCTGGTTCGGACATGACCTTTTTCCCTTACGAGTACATGGAGAACAATAAGCCGGCGGGGTTTGATATTGAACTGCTCAACGGCCTGGCGAAGAGCATGGGCCGTGAAGCAGTGAATATCGATACCCGCTTCCCCAACCTGATCCCCGGGCTGCAGGGCGGGCGCTTCGATATCACCAACTCGTCGATGTACATTACCGCCGAGCGCCTGAAGGTGATCGACATGGTGCCGTACCTGAAAAGCGGGGAGGCGATCCTCGCCCGCAAAGGGAGCGACTACCAGCCTAAGACGCCGGAAGACTTCTGCGGGCATAAAATCGGCTCGATGGGCGCCACCTCGTGGCTGGCGCAGTTGCAGAAGCTTTCCGCCGACTACTGCGTGAAGAAAGGGCTGAAGCCAATTGCGTTGAGCGTCTATACCACCGACCCGCAGACCACCCAGGCGCTGCTGTCGCGCGCAGTGGATGCGCAGATCACCGACGCCGCCGTGGCGCGCGGGGTGGTGGAAAAGCTGGGCAACCGGGTGGTTATCTCCTCTGACACGCTGATCTATCCGGTGCTGAACGGCTTTGGCGTTAAAAAAGGCAACATGGAGGTGAAAAACGCCCTCGAAGAGGCGCTGAAAAAATACAGCGCGACGCCGGAATATGCCGCCCTGCTGAAGAAATATCACTTCCAGGCGCCGACGGAAGAGGATCTGCAGACCCTGATGCCGAAAGCGGAGTAATGCCCATGCGCGATTCCGATGAAGAGCAGATCCGCATCGACCTGGCGGCCACCTTTCGCATCATTGCCCATCTCGGCATGCATGAGGCGGTGGCCAACCATTTCAGCGCCGCGCTCTCCGCTGACGGGAAAACGTTTTTACTCAACCCGAAGTGGAAACACTTTTCGCGCATCCGCGCCAGCGATCTGCTGGTGCTGAACGCCGATGATGAACGTTGCGCCGCGCGCCCTGACGTCGATGCCACCGCGTGGGCCATCCACGGGCAGATCCATCAGCGACTGCCCGACGTGCGGGTGGTGCTGCATCTGCACCCGGTGTACACCACCAGCCTCGCCTGTCTGGCGACGCCGCAGATCCTGCCCATCGACCAGAACACGGCCCGCTATTTTAACCGGGTCGCCGTCGATACCCTGTACGGCGGGATGGCGGACACCGCGGCAGAAGGCGCCCGGCTGGCGGGGCTGCTGGCAGATAAACGCCGTCTGCTGATGGGCAACCATGGGGTGCTGGTGACCGCCCCGAACATCGGCGAAGCGTTCGACGATATCTGGACCCTGGAGCGCGCCTGTCAGATCCTGATCACCGCCTGGTCAACCGGCCAGCCGCTGAAGGTGCTGTCAGACGCGGTGGCGGAAAAAACCGCCCAGGACTGGGAGAAGATTGCCGATTTCTCCAGGCAGCACTTTGCCGAGATGAAGCAGTTGATGATCGACCTCGATCCCTCGCTGGTGGACTAACCCCGCGCCAGCCCGGGTCAGCCCGGGCCGTCGCTGGCCGCCGCCAGCAGCGGCACGATGATATCGCTGAGCGGCGTCGGAATGCCGTGCTGACGCCCGCGACGCTGCACCACGCCGTTACGAATATCCCACTCCAGCGGTCGGCCATTGAGGCGATCGATCAGAATAGAGGTGCTTAAGTCGGCAGGCGCCCGATGAAAGCCGGCGATAATCTCCTCCGACACGCTGTCGCTCAGGGCGGCCCCTTCCGCCCGCGCCACCTGCAGGCATTCGCGCAGATAAGCCAGTCCGAGGGCAGTGATGTCCTCCCGGGCGAACATCCCGGCGCGTCGTCCGGTCAGCACCATCAGTCCGGCAACCGCGTTCTGCAACAGTTTGCGCCAGGCAACGGTGGTAAAATCAGCCGCCAGGTCCACCGCGCAGCGGGTTCCCGCCAGCGCCTGCTGCACTCGCTCTGCCCCCGGCAGATCCGGCAGCGTCAGGCGCGGCGTGGCGCGCAACCAGACAGAGGCATCGGCATCGCGCTGCGCCGGGAACCAGACCACCGACGGCAGCACCGTCGCGCCGCCGGTCAAGGGGGCAAACTGCTGGCGCTGCTCAACGCCGTTTTGCAGCACGCACACCACGGTGTCAGGGGAACACAGGGCCGTCAGCCAGGGGGCGATGGCCTCCGTCTGGGTGGTTTTCACCGCGACAAAGACCAGGTCGAAGGGGGCGGATATCGCCATCGGGTCGGTGTGCACCGGGCCGGGCACCACGATCTCACCCTCGTCAGTGCGCAGCACCAGCGCCGAATGGGCGGTACGCCCGCAGACCATCGGCGCCCTCCCCCTCTCAAACAGGGCGGCGGCAATCGTGGTGCCGATGGCGCCGGGACCAATTAGCGCAACCTTAGGAAATGCTGTCATGCCGAAGACCTCCTGATGATTCACCGCCCAGATTAGGCAAAGATTGCCCTCCACAGTAGCGAGAAAGACCGGAAGTCGGCAAGGGGCGCGTCGGGAAAGCCTTTCGCCTTCCCCGACGGAGGGCTAGTAGCGCACGCAGACGGATTTGGTTTCGCACCAGCCGTCGAGCCAGTCAGGGCCGAAATCGCGGCCGGTACCAGACTGCTTCATGCCGCCGAAAGGCAGGTTGGCGTCAATCAGGGTATGGCTGTTGACCCATACCGTTCCCGCCTGCAGACGGTCGGTGTAGTTCAGGGCCTGGGTCAGATCGCGGGTCCAGACGCTGGCGGTCAGACCAAAATCGCTGTCGTTGGCCAGGCGCAGCGCCTCCTCGCCATCGGCCACTCGCACCAGGTTCACCACCGGGCCAAAAACCTCCTCACGGCTGAGACGCAGTCCGGCGTCGGGGTTTACCACCAGCGTCGGCGGAATATAGTACCCTCCCGCATCTGGTCCGGCGCTGCCGCTGATAAGCTCTGCCTTCTGCTGGCGAGCCTCTTCGAGGTAGGCCGCCACCTTGTCGCAGTGGGCCCGGGAGACCACCGGGTTGATCTGCGCCGTCTCCTGCATCCCCGGCCCCACCTGCAGCGATTTCACCGCCTGCTCGAAGCCGCTGACCAGGGTGTCAAACAGCGGCGCTTCGATGTAGATCCGCGAGCTGGCGGCGCAGACCTGCCCCTGATTGAGGAAGCTTCCGGTCATCAGCCCCTCAATAACCCACTGGGGGTCGGCGTCTTTGAGCACAATCGCCGGATTCTTGCCACCCAGCTCCAGCGTCACGCGGGTCAGGCGGTCGGCAGCCACGCGGGCAATCTGTTTCCCGGTCGCCGTCGAGCCGGTAAAGCTAACCTTCGCCACCTGCGGATGGGCGGTCAGCGCCGCGCCGCAGCCGGCGCCGCTGCCGGTGACCACGTTGAACACCCCGTCAGGAATGCCCGCCTGGGTCGCCAGCTCCGCCACCCGCAGCAGGGTCAGCGGGGTGGTTTCCGAGGGTTTGATGACGATCGAACAGCCCGCCGCCAGGGCCGGCATGACCTTCCACATGCCGATCATCAGCGGGAAATTCCACGGGACGATGCCCGCCACCACCCCGACCGGCTCTTTTTTGGTCCACGCCTGGTAACGCGCCCCTTGCGG
This sequence comes from Klebsiella sp. 64, assembly GCF_018223915.1. Taxonomy (NCBI): domain Bacteria; kingdom Pseudomonadati; phylum Pseudomonadota; class Gammaproteobacteria; order Enterobacterales; family Enterobacteriaceae; genus Klebsiella; species Klebsiella sp. 64. The sequence continues at coordinate 194,387 of NZ_JAGRQZ010000001.1, read as the reverse complement.
GAACGGGATCGAAACGTCCAGCGTCCGGCCGCTGATCTTGGTGGTCAGCCCCGCGGTGTAGCGCATCCAGTTCAGGGTGCAGCCGACCTCAAAGGCGCGGGAAATGGCAATGGATTTCCCCTGCTCGAGGGTTTCCAGTTGCGCCAGCTCTTCGCCGTGCTGCTCCACCAGATCGGCAAAACGCAGCAGGATGCGTTCACGGTCAGCCGGGGTGCGCCCGGCCCAGCGGCGATCTACAAAAGCGCGCCAGGCGGACATCACCGCCCGGTCGACATCCGCCGGGCTGGCGTCGGCGGTGGTGGCAATCGCCTGCCCGGTGGCCGGATCCCAGACGGTTAACCGGTTTTCGCTCTGCGCGGCGCAGGGGGCGCCGTCGATATACAGGCCATGCTGACGGTCTAAAAACTGCTGGACGCTGGCAAGCAGCGCTATCTGTGAGGTGGACATACCCTTTCCTTATTCATCGCGGATAGTGCTTTCAGTCTATGTCTGGTTGGCGGTTGGCGCTTTTTTCTCTGTGACATTCGTTTGCGCCGCTGTGACAGTCGCCGCAATTCCGTCGTCTGCCCTCGCAGAAATGTGCCACGGGTAATAGTTCTTTCATATACCCGCCATCGCGCCCTTGCCTGAGGCGACACAAATGCAACAATGCGGAAACATTGTTATTACAGGAGAAGGGCGAATGATGACCACGGCAGAGGGGGGGCTGGCATATCAGCGCTGGCTGGCGACGATCAATCAGGTCTGCGGCCATTTCGCCGCCCGGCCGCTGAAGGAGAGTTTCCACGGCGAGATTGACGCCCGCTACGCCGGCAGCCTCAAGGTCAGTACCGTCACCGCCGCCGGCGTCAATCTCTACCGCACGCGCAATGAGATAAAACGCGATAACGACGCCTGGTTCTATACCGTGTTTCAGCTCGCCGGCGAAGCCATCATCGAACAGGACGATCGCCAGGTGACGCTGGCGGCAGGCGATATCACGTTAATCGACGCCGCCCGCCCATGCTCCATCGTCTGGCAGCAGACCTCGCGTCAGGCCTCGCTGCTGCTGCCGCGCCAGCGGGTGGCGCCCACAGGGGACATCACTACCGCCTGCCGGCTGGACAAATCTCTGCCAATGGTCCAGCTCAGCCAGCGACTGCTGCTGGAAAGCATGGGCGGCACGACGCTCTCCGCCAGCGAGAGCGAAGCCGCGCTGGAGGCGATCGCCTGCCTGTTGCGCCCGGTGCTGCATCAGCGCGATCCTGCCCCTTCCCGGCGGGAAAAGCAGTTTCAGAAGATTATTGCGTTAATCGATGCGTCCATTCAGTCGGAGCATCTGCGTCCGGAGTGGCTGGCCAGCGAGACGGGCATGTCGGTACGCAGCCTGTACCGGCTGTTTGCCGACCAGGGGCTGGTGGTGGCGCAGTATATTAAGAACCGGCGGTTGGATCTGTGTGCCCAGGCGTTACAGAATGTCCATGACGATGAAAAGCTGGCGGGGATCGGCTACCGCTGGGGCTTCAGCGACCACAGCCATTTCTCCACCGCCTTTAAGCAGCGCTTTGGCGTCACCCCGGGGGAATACCGCAAGCGCTGTCGCTAATTATTTGCGCACCCACTGGCCGTTCAATCCCTGGACGTACTCCCCGGGCTGCGCGCGGGCCACCAGCTTCTGCCCAGCCATTTTCGCCACTTCATCCACCGGCAGATTGTTGTCATCCGCCAGCTGCTGGTAGCTTTCGCTGCGCGCGGCGTTAATCAGCTTTACCAGCGCCAGCGTCTCTTTATCCTGACGCAGCGGCGCGAGATAGCCGTTCAGCGTCTCCCCCACTCGTCCCTGCTGGCGCGCTTCGCTCAGGGTCAACGCCAGCGCGGGCGCGCTGAGTAAAGCCAGCGTCAGCGCCGCGGTTAACAGTCGTTTTCTCATCGTCGCCTCAGAACAAATCGCTGCGGGATTTGAGCAGGTTTTCCACATCCTTATCGACCTTGATATGGATCTCATGCTCAATTTTGACATTCATATTGATGGTGATGGGCTCTTTCGACGCCGCGATTTCGATGCGCGGCGTACAGCCGGCGAGCAGCATCGACGCCACCATGGCCAGTAACAGCTTCTTCATTTAGGTTCCTTACATGTCTTACCGTCCGTACAGCGCCGTACGGGCAGCGTAGCATTCTGCTCGAGCCACGCCTGTAAATTGTCGCCGAAGCGCAAACTGCGCCACAGGTCGAAAATATTCTCTTCATGAGCGTAGTTTAAATGCACGGTACTGCTTTTCCCTTCCACCCGGCTGGTGCCGTTGATGCTGGCCTTAAGCGTCAACACGCCCAGATTATCGAGGTTAATCTGCGTCCACGAGCGGGAGATTTCCATATAGCGCAGCCAGTTAATCGCCGCCCCGGCGGAGACGTTATCCGCCACCAGCGCATCGGCGGTGTCTTTATCCAGCCGCAGGGTCATCGGTCCGTCATTGCGCAGCCAGCCGTCGTGGATAATCCATTGATTATTCTCCAGCCACAGCGGCAGCGCGCCGCTCACCGCGCCGGACATGGCGAACTGTTTCACCTTGACGGCGCTGGTCAGTTCGCTGCTGGAGATATGCTGCAGGCGGATCAACGCCGGGTCGCGCTGCGGCATACGCAGCTGCAGCAGCGTCAGTTTCCCGCCTAACAGATCGACGCTGACGTCGCTGAGCTGCAGCGGATTGGCCTCGCTCCACGGCCAGGTGCCCTGCAGGTCCGCCGTCAGATTACGCGCGGTGACCTGGTTGACGATTTCGCCAATGCGCAGGGAGACCGGGCGGCGGGTGCCCAGCTGCCAGTGACCATCGCTGAAGCGGAACGGCAGGACGAAGTCGACGCCGTTGATCTGGTTATCCGGCATCCAGACGCTGCCGCCCTTCAGGACGCCATGGCCGCCCGCCTCAAATCCCTGCCCGGCTGCCGCCGAGAAGGCCACCTGCGCGTAGAGACTGCCTTCACGCAGGTTCATCTTCCAGTCCGGCGGCACCAGCGGCTGGAACACCGTTAGCGACTGTTTTGGCCACCACGCCTGGCCGCGCAGCCGTTCGCCATCCCAGCGCCCGGACAGACGCACCGGACCGATAGCCTCGGCATGCAGGGCGCCGGTGAACTGGAACCACGTCGGGTCCCGACCGTCGAGGGCGAATTTCAGCGTTGAGGCCGGGAGATAGCTGCCGCCGGAGAAGGTGGTTTTGGCGGCGTCCAGCGACAGCGCGCCGGTCAAGCGCGGATGCTCAGCATCGCGCAGCCAGCGGATCGGCTGCTCGAGGGTCAGACGCGGGGTGCTGACCCGCATTGTGCCGTACTCAAGCTTATCGAAGCCGGTGGAGAGGCTGCTCAGGGTAATAGCATTGTCGCGCCACTCCCCGCTGCCCTTCACATCCCAGCGCGCCTGCATCGGGGTAAAATGTCCCTCGCCCCAGTAGCGCCACTGCCAGCGGCCGCTGTCGGGCAGAAAATCGCTCGCCTGACCGTCCAGATGCAGCGTAAAGTCGCCCATCTGCTGCTCATGGGCGCGAAGGATCGCCTGCAGGCGGCCATCGACGCCCTGCTGAGTGACCTTCACCCCGGCCAGCGGCCAGCGGATTTCGTCAATATTCAGCGCGTCGATCACCCGCCCGCGCGAGCGCAGCAACGCACCGGGGTGAAAAGCCAGCTGCGGGCTGATCAGCGGCCCGCTGAGCTGAGCCGGCAGCGCCGCGTATAGTATCATCTCCCCCAGCTTGGCCTCACCGGTGAGCCGCAGCGGCAGATCGCTGTTATCCATGCTCAGCTTGCCCGGACCAATATTCAGTACCGCATTGCCCTTCCCGGCATGCCCCTCGGTGAGAACATTCAGGCGACCGCTGACGATCATCTGTTCGGTGCCCTGCTGCCAGTTACCCACCGACAGCGCCACCCGCCCGCGCAGCGGATACGCCTCGTAACGGGTGCGCCAGCGGCCGTCGCTGATGGTGATCCGCTCCGGAGTGATCTCCCACGGCAGGTCCAGAATAGGCTCTACCTCACCCCGCGGGGTGACCAGCAGCTGGCCGCGATTGTGCTGCCACTCGAGCTCAGCATCGATCCATTCCGCAGTCTGCGGGAATTCGAAGGTGCCCTGCATCTGGCCGTCGACCGGCAGACCATCCGGCACCAGCGGCAGATGGAAGGTCCCCACCAGCTTCACCGGCGGCTGATCGTCAGTCAGCCGGGCGCTGAACTGGCTGACGGTGAGCGCCTGGCCGCGCAGGCGCGCCTGCAGACTCAGTTCCTTCCCGGCAAAGCCGATATCCTGCTGCGCAGGCGTTAATGACATTACCAGCCGCCCCTGCCATTTCTCCCACGGCGAGAGCCGCAGATTGTCAATGGTTAACCAGCTATAGGGCAACATCGATTGCCATTCGGCAAGCGTGCGCGGTGAACCGGGAGAGGGATCGCTGGCCGGCAATTTGCTCAGGCAGGCGCTGTTGATCTCCAGCTGGCCAATATGCAGCCGCCAGCGGCTGGGACGCGAGAGACGGGCATCGGTCACCCGGGCGATTTCACAGTCGCCCACCAGATAACGCAGATCGGGGATCAGCAGGGCCGACCGCGTCAGGCGCGGGCTCTCCTGCAAAGAGATACGCGTGCCCACGGGCAGCCAGATGCCCGCCAGCGTCGGCACCCAGTGGGTTAGCGTCAACAGCAGGGTTAGCGGCAATAACACCAGAACTAACACCAGCGCGATGGCGGCTTTATATTTACCCTTCATGGGCAGTTAATATCCTGATTCAACATAAGTAAAAGCCGAAAGGCGTCCATTGTGACACGTTCGACCAGTGAGTGAAAGTTTACGGCCTGTTAAAGCATAGTTGCCAGCCGGACTCGCGGCGCGACGTTCGGCCATTATCATTTAACTGTTGTTTAAGTCGCTCCTGCCACACTCCAGCCAGACGGGAATAGCTTGCGGGAGAGGCGGTGTCGTTAATTATCTCGCTCATAGAGAGCGCACAGGACCACTATCCATGGGTATTGCTGATTGTTTTTCTGCTTACCTTCACTAAATCCTGCGCATTGGTCTCGCTGGCAATCCCCGGCACCTCCGGCCTGCTGCTGCTGGGAACATTCGCTTCCGCCAGCCTCGGACATTTCCTGTTAATGTGGTCCAGCGCCAGCCTCGGCGCCATCGGCGGATTCTGGCTATCGTGGCGGCTGGGCATTCGCTACCGTCATCGCCTCACCCATCTACGCTGGCTGACCGCCGAGCGTCTGGCCCGCAGCCGCCTCTTCTTTCAGCGCTATGGCCCGTGGGCTATCTTTTTCAGCCGCTTTCTCTCTCCCCTGAGGGCTACGCTGCCCTTCGTTAGCGGCGCCAGCAGTCTGCCGCTGTGGTCGTTTCAGCTGGCTAACGTCAGCTCCGGTCTGCTGTGGCCGCTTCTGCTGCTCGCCCCCGGCGCTTTCAGCCTCAGTTTGTGGTGAAAAAACTTTGTCTTTCAAAGAGATTCCGCAAGTCCGCGATATGCTCTAGAATTAGGATTAGCACCCTCTCATTAAACTATTTTTTAATAATTGTACCATTATTTTAAATATGCTACCGTGACGGTATAATCACTGGAGAAAAGTCTTATGAAAATCGCGGTTTATAGTACGAAGCAGTACGATAAAAAGTACCTGCAGCACGTTAATGATGCATACGGCTTTGAACTGGAATTCTTCGATTTCCTGCTGACAGCGAAGACTGCCAAAACCGCCAACGGTTGCGAAGCGGTATGTATCTTCGTCAATGACGACGGCAGCCGCCCGGTGCTGGAAGAGCTGAAGGCCCACGGGGTGAAATATATCGCCCTGCGCTGCGCCGGGTTTAACAACGTCGACCTTGAGGCGGCAAAGGAGCTTGGCCTGCGCGTCGTGCGCGTTCCAGCTTACTCTCCGGAAGCGGTCGCTGAGCATGCGATCGGTATGATGATGTCGCTCAACCGCCGCATCCACCGCGCTTACCAGCGTACCCGCGATGCCAATTTCTCCCTCGAAGGCCTCACCGGCTTCACCATGTACGGCAAAACCGCCGGGGTGATCGGCACCGGGAAAATTGGCGTAGCGATGTTGCGGATCCTTAAAGGCTTCGGCATGCGCCTGCTGGCGTTCGACCCGTACCCAAGCGCCGCCGCGCTGGAGCTGGGGGTGGAATATGTTGACCTCGCCACGCTGTACAAGGAATCGGACGTGATCTCCCTGCACTGTCCGCTGACCGACGAAAACTACCACCTGCTCAATCGCGAAGCCTTCGATCAGATGAAAGACGGGGTGATGGTGATCAACACCAGCCGCGGCGCCCTGATCGACTCCCAGGCGGCCATCGACGCCCTGAAGCACCAGAAAATTGGCGCGCTGGGGCTGGACGTTTATGAGAACGAACGCGATCTGTTCTTTGAAGACAAATCCAACGACGTGATCCAGGACGATGTCTTCCGCCGCCTCTCCGCCTGCCATAACGTGCTGTTTACCGGCCACCAGGCGTTCCTCACCGCCGAGGCGCTGATCAGCATTTCGGAGACCACTCTGGGTAACCTGCAGCAGGTCGCCAACGGCGAAACCTGTCCGAACGCCATCGTCTAATGCCTTTCCCTTTTGTGCTCCTCTCCCGGGGGGAGCACATTCAGATAATCCCCACAGATCCCCGCTGCGATACCGTTACACTGGCTTGGTTTTATTAGTTATGTGAATGTTTTGGAGTGAAAATGAACAAATTTGCGGCGCTTCTGGCGGCAGGTATGCTGCTGTCCGGCTGTGTCTATAACAGTAAAGTGTCCACCGGTGCGGAACAGCTGCAGCATCATCGTTTCGTGCTGACCAGCGTCAACGGCCAGGCGGTCAACGCCAGCGACCGGCCGCTGGAGCTGAGCTTCGGTGAGAAGATGGCTATTACCGGCAAGATGTATGTATCCGGCAATATGTGCAACGGCTTTAGCGGGGAAGGTAAAGTGTCGGACGGCGAGCTGAAGGTCAAATCGCTGGCGATGACCCGGATGCTGTGCCACGACGCCCAGCTCAATACCCTGGATGCGACGATCAACAAGATGCTGCGCGAGGGTGCGCAGGTCGATCTGACGGAAAACCAGTTGACGCTGGCGACCGCCGACCAGACGCTGGTCTATAAGCTCGCCGACCTGATGCACTAGCCGGCGTTGAGGTGCCGCTGACGCTGCCCCGCGACGGGGCCGCTGTTAGTAGCCGCAGCTGCCGCCCGCCAGCGCCTGCTCGCTGCAGCGTTTGCCGTTCGGCAGCGCGCACATGCCAATCGCCGAACCATCGAGCTGACGAGCCACCGATAACGAGCCGCCTATCATGGCGCAGTTGGCCTGACCGGCGTCGCTCATCGCCGCCCGCATTCCCGGCGTGACGTGCGCCGCCGTGGCCTGCTGAACGGGTTCACTACTGCACGCGGACAGCAACAGCGCCGCACATCCTACTAACATCGCAGCTCGCATTCTCTCTCCCCTCGGAAACGTCTTAAAAAAGCAAACCCCAGAATAATAGGCAGCGTGGCGGGCGGCGTCGAGAGGGGAAGTACGTATTTATGCGCCTCATTAACATTTTCTAGCAAATTTTCGCCTAAAGCTTGATCTGCCTCGGCCATGTCGCCCGGCGCAGGTGGTTCCTCTCCCGGCAGGCAGCCATTTTCTCCGCGAACCACGCAAAATATTGATCTGGTCACGGGTACCCGGCGCATTGAGGACACAAATGCAAAAATGGCGGGGTCAGCGGTTTGCTAAACTACCCCTTATATAATTACAGGGCGCGTCGCGGTTTCACGCGTCCATTCTTTTGCGCAATGTAAGGGTGTCTTCATATGATTACGATTGATGGTAATGGCGCGGTCGCTTCCGTCGCGTTTCGCACCAGTGAAGTTATCGCCATCTACCCGATCACGCCCAGTTCAACGATGGCGGAACAGGCTGACGCCTGGGCCGGCAATGGGCTGAAAAACGTCTGGGGCGATGTTCCCCGCGTGGTCGAAATGCAGTCGGAGGCGGGCGCCATTGGCGCCGTACATGGCGCGCTGCAGACCGGCGCCCTCTCCACCTCCTTTACCTCATCGCAGGGCCTGCTGCTGATGATCCCCACCCTGTACAAACTGGCCGGCCAGCTGATGCCGTTTGTGCTGCACGTCGCCGCCCGCACTGTCGCTACCCATGCGTTGTCGATCTTCGGCGACCATTCCGATGTCATGGCCGTCCGCCAGACCGGGTGCGCCATGCTGTGCGCCAGCAGCGTTCAGGAAGCGCAGGATTTCGCGCTAATCTCGCATATCGCCACCCTGCAAAGCCGGGTGCCGTTTATTCATTTCTTTGATGGTTTCCGTACTTCGCACGAAATCAACAAAATCGCCCCGCTGGCGGATGACACTATTCGCGCCCTGCTGCCGCAGGATAAGATCGCTGAGCATCGCCAGCGCGCGCTCAACCCGGAACACCCAGTGATCCGCGGAACCTCGGCCAACCCCGACACTTATTTCCAGTCCCGGGAGGCCACCAATCCGTGGTACGACGCGGTGTATGACCATGTCGAGAAAGCGATGGACGACTTCGCTGCCGCCACCGGCCGTCAGTACAAACCGTTTGAGTTTTACGGCCACCCGCAGGCAGAGCGCGTGATCGTCATTATGGGCTCGGCCATCGGCACCTGCGAAGAGGTGGTCGATGAGTTGCTGAGTCGCGGCGAGAAAGTCGGCGTGCTAAAAGTCCGCCTCTATCGCCCGTTCTCCGCCGCCCACCTGCTGGCGGCGCTGCCGGAGAGCGCCCGCGCGGTTGCCGTACTGGATCGCACCAAAGAACCCGGCGCGCTTGCCGAACCGCTTTACCTCGACGTGATGACCGCCCTGGCGGAAGCCTTTAACCGCGGCGAGCGCGAGACGCTACCGCGCACTATCGGCGGCCGCTACGGTCTCTCCTCCAAGGAGTTTGGTCCGGAATGCGTGCTGGCGATATTCAGTGAACTGCAGGCCGCCCAGCCGAAGCCGCGCTTTACCGTCGGGATCTATGATGACGTGACCAACCTGTCGCTGCCGTTGGGCGAAAATACCCTGCCGGCAGAGGCCAAGCTCGAGGCCCTGTTCTACGGCCTCGGCAGCGACGGCAGCGTGTCAGCCACCAAAAACAACATCAAAATCATCGGCAACTCGACCCCATGGTTCTCCCAGGGCTATTTTGTCTATGACTCGAAGAAAGCGGGCGGCCTCACCGTCTCGCATCTGCGGGTCAGCGAAAAACCGATTCGTTCATCGTATCTGATTTCGCAGGCTGATTTCGTCGGCTGCCACCAGCTGCAGTTTATCGATAAATACCAGATGGCCGAGCGGCTGAAGCCCGGCGGCATTTTCCTGCTCAACACGCCGTACAGCGCCGATGAGGTCTGGTCCCGCCTGCCCCAGGAAGTCCAGGCCACCCTGAATCAGAAAAAAGCGCGTTTTTACGTGGTCAACGCGGCAAAGATCGCCCGCGAATGCAGCCTCGGGGCGCGCATTAATACCGTGATGCAGATGGCCTTTTTCCATTTAACCCAGATCCTGCCGGGTGATAGCGCGCTGGCGGAACTGCAGGCAGCCATCGCCAAAAGCTACAGCAGTAAAGGTCAGGAGCTGGTGGAGCGCAACTGGCAGGCGCTGGCCCTGGCCCGTGAATCACTGGCGGAAGTACCGCTCCAGCCGGTGAACGCCAGCAGTCCGAACCGCCCGCCGGTGGTCTCCGACGCCGCGCCGGATTTCGTCAAAACGGTCACCGCCGCGATGCTGGCCGGGCTCGGCGATGCGCTGCCGGTCTCTGCCCTGCCGCCGGACGGCACCTGGCCCATGGGCACCACCCGCTGGGAGAAACGCAACATCGCCGAAGAGATCCCCCTCTGGAAGGAAGCGCTGTGTACTCAGTGCAACCACTGCGTCGCCGCCTGCCCGCACTCGGCGATCCGCGCCAAAGTGGTCGCCCCGGAAGAGATGAAGAACGCCCCTGCCAGCCTGCATTCGCTGGATGTGAAATCCCGCGATATGCGCGGGCAGAAATACGTTCTGCAGGTCGCCCCGGAAGACTGCACCGGCTGCAACCTGTGCGTCGAAGTGTGCCCGGCAAAAGACCGCCAGAACCCGGAGATCAAGGCCATCAATATGATGTCCCGCCTGGAGCATGTGGAAGAGGAGAAGGTCAATTACGAGTACTTCCTCAACCTGCCGGAAATCGACCGCAGCAAACTTGAGCGCATTGATATTCGCACCTCGCAGCTGATCAGCCCGCTGTTTGAATACTCCGGCGCCTGCTCGGGCTGTGGCGAAACGCCGTATATCAAACTGCTGACCCAGCTGTACGGCGACCGAATGCTGATTGCCAACGCCACCGGCTGCTCCTCCATTTACGGCGGCAACCTGCCCTCGACACCGTACACTACCGACGCCAACGGCCGCGGCCCGGCGTGGGCCAACTCGCTGTTTGAGGATAACGCCGAATTCGGGCTCGGCTTCCGCTTGACCGTCGACCAGCATCGCCAGCGCGTGATGCGCCTGCTGAGCGAATTCGCCGACAAGCTGCCGGCAGAGCTGAACGCGGCGCTGCACGCCGAGGCGACGCCGGAAGTTCGCCGCGAACAGGTGGCGGCCCTGCGTCAGGCGTTGGCCGGCGTGGCGGGTGCTGAAGAGCTGCTGACCGATGCCGACGCGCTGGTGGAGAAATCCGTCTGGCTGATCGGCGGCGACGGCTGGGCTTACGATATCGGCTTCGGCGGCCTGGACCATGTACTGAGCCTGACGGAAAACGTCAATATTCTGGTGCTGGACACCCAGTGTTACTCCAACACCGGCGGGCAGGCGTCAAAAGCCACCCCTCTGGGAGCAGTGACTAAGTTTGGCGAGCATGGCAAACGCAAGGCGCGTAAAGATCTGGGCGTCAGCATGATGATGTACGGTCATGTTTATGTGGCGCAAATTTCGCTGGGCGCGCAGCTGAACCAGACGGTGAAAGCGATTCAGGAAGCGGAAGCCTATCCGGGGCCATCGCTGATCATCGCCTATAGCCCTTGCGAAGAGCATGGCTACGATCTGGCGCTCAGCCACGACCAGATGCGTCAGCTGACCGCCACCGGCTTCTGGCCGCTCTACCGCTTCGACCCGCGTCGGGCAGACGAAGGCAAGATCCCGCTGGCGCTAGATTCCCGTCCGCCATCAGACGCGCTGGCCGAGACGCTGCTTAATGAGCAACGTTTCCGCCGCCTGAACGCCCAGCAGCCTGAAGTGGCGGAGCAGCTATGGAAAGACGCCGCCGCCGATCTGCAGAAGCGCTATGACTTCCTCGCCCAGCTGGCTGGCAAAGCGGAGAAATCGCCAAGCGAAGGTTAACCGCCCCGTCACCTTTGTCCATAAAAAAAGCCCGAACACAACGTTCGGGCTTGTCGTTTTACCGATAAACAACATCATTCCGCAGAATGAGACGGCAACAATAAATTATTGGCATGACAATAAAGGCATATAACGCGCAAATAATACGTGATTAGCCCGGGCATGTATAATTTTTATTTTGTATATTATCTATAAATGCATTCAGCATAATTATCACCATTTCATTGGTATTACTTATTTTAGATTTTACTTATATCGTAACAATTGAGTCTTACCGGATCTCAGACCGCTCCTTTAGCATGAGTTCACTTCCCACCCGGAAGTTAAAACATAAAAACAGTTAAAGGAATTTCTTCATGAAAAGAAAAGTACTGGCCCTCGTTATTCCGGCTTTATTAGCCGCCGGTGCCGCGCATGCGGCGGAAATTTATAATAAAGACGGGAATAAATTAGATCTCTATGGCAAGGTAGATGGTCTGCATTATTTCTCCAGCGACTCGAAAAAAGACGGCGATCAAACTTATTTACGTTTTGGCTTTAAAGGCGAAACCCAGATCAACGATATGCTTACCGGCTATGGCCAGTGGGAATATAACGTTCAGGCCAACAACACCGAGACCTCCAGCGATCAGGCGTGGACCCGTCTGGCATTCGCCGGTATCAAAGTGGGCGATTACGGCTCCTTCGACTACGGTCGTAACTACGGCGTGCTGTACGACGTTGAAGGCTGGACCGATATGCTGCCGGAGTTCGGCGGCGACTCCTACACCTATGCGGATAACTTTATGGCAGGCCGCGCCAACGGCGTCGCAACCTACCGCAACAGCGATTTCTTCGGTCTGGTGGAGGGTCTGAACTTCGCCCTGCAGTATCAGGGTAAAAACGAAGGCCAGAACGCGCAGGATATCAACGTCGGCACCAATAACCGCAGCAGCGACAGCGATGTTCGCTTCGACAATGGCGATGGTTTCGGCCTCTCCACTTCCTACGACTTCGGCATGGGCATCAGCGCGGCGGCAGCTTACACCTCGTCTGACCGTACTAACGATCAGATGACCCAGACCAACGCGCGCGGCGATAAAGCGGAAGCCTGGACCGCCGGCCTGAAGTACGACGCCAACGATATCTACCTGGCGACCATGTACTCTGAAACCCGCAATATGACCCCGTACGGCAATGACGGCGTGGCCAATAAAACGCAAAACTTCGAAGTCACCGCGCAGTATCAGTTCGACTTCGGCCTGCGTCCGGCCATCTCCTACCTGCAGTCCAAAGGCAAAGATCTGTACAATAACGGCCGCTATGCCGATAAAGATCTGGTCAAATATATGGACGTTGGCGCAACCTATTACTTCAACCGTAATATGTCCACCTATGTTGATTACAAAATCAACCTGCTGGATGGTAACGACAAATTCTACGAAGACAACGGTATCTCTACCGATAACATCGTCGCCCTGGGCCTGGTTTACCAGTTCTGATGCGCCTGCCCGCCGGTTCCGGCGGGCTTTCCCCCACCCGCCTCGCTGCAGATAAAACAAAACGCTATATCTCGCGGACTAAAATAGCCGTCCGTTTAATGATATAGTCATGGCCAGTCAGTGCTTGCCCGAGGACGTCCATCATGCACCACCATCCGGTTAAATCTTCCCGAATTATCTCCGTCGCCTACGATGACGCCTCCGCCACACTGGAAATCTATTTCTATCACCAGCCGCCATTACAATATACCGGGGTCCCACCGCGTATTTTTCATGATTTTTTACAGGTGGTGTCAAAAGGCCGGTATTATGACGGGGTGATCAAAGGAAAATTTCCCGAACGCAAGCTACGTTAATGTCAAAGTGTGACTGCGGTCATGATACAAAACGTGTCCTAATACCGTACAATATGAAGGGATACTTAAACAGGAGGTTTTATGAGCAGAATGATTCTTGTCCCTATCGATATCTCCGATAAAGAATTTACTGAACGCATTATCAGTCACGTTGAATCGGAAGCGCGGATTGACGACGCCGAGGTGCATTTCCTCACCGTGATCCCTTCTCTGCCCTATTATGCCTCACTGGGAATGGCCTATACCGCTGAGCTTCCCGGCATGGACGAGCTGCGTGAGGGTTCTGAAACGCAATTGAAAGAGATCGCGAAGCAGTTCTCCATCCCGGAAGACCGGATGCATTTTCACGTCGCGGAAGGATCGCCAAAAGATAAAATCCTTGCGCTGGCTAAGTCGCTGCCAGCCGACCTGGTGATCATCGCTTCGCACCGACCGGATATCACAACTTATCTGCTGGGCTCCAACGCCGCCGCGGTGGTTCGTCACGCCGAGTGCTCGGTACTGGTGGTCCGCTAACGCCGCAGCCCGCCGCCCGGCGGGCTTTTTATTTCCGCATCAGCCGCCCCCGCCTGGCTGCTCGCTGCCGAAAGTGCCGGAAAGATGCTGACATTCCGCCCCTGAATCCGTACCATACACGCCACGGTTGCCTGTCAAACCTCAATAATTGCTACGCGCCAGCGCCACGTTGTTCAGCGGCTGGCAGAATGCGTGCTCTTCTGATGCCACACTATGAATTGAGCCACTATTACATGCTGCAAAACCAAGAAATCAGTAAAAAAGAAAAGTACAACATCGATAAGCTGCAGAAACGTCTGCGCCGCAACGTCGGTGAGGCGATTGCCGACTTCAATATGATTGAAGAGGGCGACCGCATTATGGTTTGTCTTTCAGGCGGCAAGGACAGCTATACCATGCTGGAGATCCTGCGCAATCTGCAGAAAAGCGCGCCCATCTCCTTCTCGCTGGTGGCGGTGAACCTCGATCAGAAGCAGCCAGGGTTCCCGGAGCATATTCTGCCGGCGTATCTGGAGCAGCTGGGGGTTGAATACAAGATTGTCGAAGAGAACACCTACGGCATCGTCAAAGAGAAGATCCCGGAAGGAAAAACCACCTGCTCGCTGTGCTCTCGCCTGCGTCGCGGCATCCTCTATCGTACCGCCACCGAGCTCGGGGCGACCAAGATCGCCCTCGGCCATCATCGCGACGATATCCTGCAGACGCTGTTTTTGAATATGTTCTACGGCGGCAAAATGAAAGGGATGCCGCCGAAGCTGATGAGCGACGACGGCAAACACATCGTCATCCGCCCGCTGGCCTACTGCCGCGAAAAGGACATCGAGCGCTTCTCCCAGGCCAAAGGCTTCCCGATTATTCCGTGCAACCTGTGCGGTTCGCAGCCAAACCTGCAGCGCCAGGTGATCGCCGATATGCTCCGCGACTGGGATAAGCGTTATCCTGGGCGCATTGAAACCATGTTCAGCGCGATGCAGAACGTGGTGCCTTCGCACCTGAGCGACGTCAATCTGTTTGATTTTAAAGGTATCACCCACGGCTCAGAGGTGGTGGATGGTGGCGATCTGGCGTTTGACCGGGAAGATATTCCCCTGCAGCCCGCCGGCTGGCAGCCGGAAGAAGAAGACGCCCGTCTCGATGAGCTGCGTCTGAACGTGGTGGAAGTGAAATAACCCTCACGCGTCTCAGGCAGCCGCCTGAGACGCACTCTCCTGCCCTTACTTCAGCAGTCGTACGCGGCAGGATTTACCTTTGATCTTGCCATTTTGTAACTGCTTATACGCCTTCTGCGCCATATTCTGGCGGATCGCCACATAGACGTGGGCAGGGTGGACGGTAATTTTGCCGATATCGGCACCATCAAAGCCCATATCCCCGGTCAGGGCTCCCAGCACATCTCCCGGGCGCATTTTCGCCTTTTTCCCACCGTCGATACACAGCGTCGCCATCTCCGCCGTCAGCGGCGCGATGGTGTTGCCCGTCGGCGCCGGCAGCCAGTTCAGGGAAAGCTGCAGCATGTCGGCCAGAATAGTGGCGCGCTGCGCCTCTTCCGGCGCACAGAAGCTGATGGCCAGCCCTTGTTCACCGGCGCGGGCGGTACGGCCGATGCGGTGAACATGCACCTCCGGATCCCAGGCCAGCTCGAAATTCACCACCAGCGCCAGGGATTTGATGTCCAGACCGCGGGCAGCGACGTCGGTCGCCACCAGAACCCGGACGCTGCCGTTAGCGAAGCGCACCAGCGTCTGATCGCGATCGCGCTGCTCAAGGTCACCATGCAGCGACAAGGCGCTCTGCCCGGCAGCGTTGAGCGCATCGCAGACCGCCTGGCAATCGCGTTTGGTATTGCAGAACACCACGCAGGATGCGGGCTGATGCTGGCTGAGCAGGCGCTGCAGCAGGGCAATCTTACCGTGGCGGGAAACTTCAAAGAACTGCTGTTCAATCGCCGGGAGCGCGTCGACAGTGTCGATCTCAATGGTCTGCGGATTGCGCTGCACCCGGCCGCTGATCGCCGCGATTGCCGCCGGCCAGGTAGCAGAGAACAGCAGCGTCTGCCGGTCAGCCGGTGCGAAGCGGATCACCTCATCAATGGCATCGCTAAAGCCCATATCGAGCATGCGGTCCGCTTCGTCCATCACCAGGGTCTGCAGCGCGTCAAGGGAGACCGTTCCCTTCTGCAGATGATCGAGCAGACGGCCCGGGGTGGCGACGATAATATGCGGGGCATGCTGCAGGGAATCTCGCTGGGCGCCAAAGGGCTGCCCGCCGCAGAGCATCAGAATCTTGATGTTCGGCAGGCAGCGCGCCAGGCGGCGCAGCTCGCCGGCGACCTGATCGGCCAGCTCGCGGGTCGGGCATAACACCAGCGACTGGGTCTCGAAGCGCGCCGGATCGATATGCTGCAGCAGACCCAGCCCAAATGCGGCCGTTTTTCCGCTGCCGGTTTTTGCCTGCACGCGCACATCTTTCCCCGCGAGGATCGCCGGCAGGGCGGCGGCCTGAACCGGGGTCATCGACAGATAACCCAGCTCGTTAAGGTTGGCTAATTGGGCGGCAGGTAAAACAGTCAGGGTAGAAAAAGCGGTCACAATGTATTCTCGTATTAAAAGGCAGACAATCTGCAGGCGCGTATCCTCGCAGATCTCCGCGCCTGATGCGACAATTTAATCGGCTCTTCGTCAGGCGGCGGATCGGGCTGGGGCTGCGGACGCGGTCGTGGATCGGGTAAAGGAGCCGGATCGTTCGGCTCGGGCGAGATAGGGATAGACTGGGCTGTCAGCTCTGAAGCGTAATACATAGAGGCCTCCCGGAGAGTGATACGGGCGTACCCGCAGGCGTCAACGGCCAGAAACCGTCGGGTGTCTTAGTAAGGGTAGAAGCTGGTCCGGAGAGCGCAAAAAAAAAGCCGACTCAACAAAGCCGGCGTCGTACGAATCAATTGTGCTATGCAGTAATTCAAAAAAGGAAGTAAGACAATATGGAGCGCAACGCCCATCGCTTGACGTTGCATTCACCTGCGAGAGAGATATTGCCCTGAATGGGTAGATGGTTTATTGATTTCGCTCAAACATTGCCGGGTTTTCCCGGCACTACAGCCGCTAAAAGGCGATTCTTTACAGCCATTTACTGCGATGTAACCACCACGCAACACCACCGATGACAACGACTAACATCAAGCAGAAAAGGCTAAACCCCAGATGCCAGCTGTTGCCAGGGATCCCGCCGAGGTTGACGCCGAACAGGCCGGTTAAAAAGGTGCTGGGTAGAAACACCATCGCCATCAATGACATGGTATAGGTCCGCCGCGCCAGCGACTCCTGCATAATCTGGGCGATCTCGTCGCTCATGATCGCCGTCCGCGCGATACAGCTGTCGATCTCATCCAGACCGCGCCCCAGCCGCTCGGCGATATCCTGCATTCGCCGCCGCTGATCGTCACTCATCCACGGCAGCCGCTCGCTGGCCAGCCGGGCATAAACGTCGCGCTGCGGCGCCATATAGCGGCGCATCACAATCAGCTGCTTACGCAGCAGCGCGAGAAATCCGCGCGGCGGCACCTGCTGATCGAGCAGGTCGTCTTCCAGGTCGATAATGCGATCGTGCAGTTGTTCGATAAACTCGCTGGCATGATCGGTCAACGCATCGCAGACCTCCACCAGCCAGCTGCCGCCGTCCGTCGGGCCATTACCTTCCTTCAGGTCGCCCAGCACATCGTCCAGCGCCAGCACTTTGCGCTGACGAGTGGAGACGATCAGCCGCTCATCCATATACAGGCGCATCGCCACCAGCTGGTCGGGCCGCTCATCGGTACTGCCGTTGATACAGCGCAGGGTGATCAGCGCCCCGTCACCGATCCGCGTCACCCGCGGCCGGGTGCTCTCCCCCGCCAGGGCATCGCGTACGTTATTGGGCAGCAACGGGGTGGCCGCCAGCCAGTCGGCGCTGTCGCTATGGGTATAGTTGAGATGCAGCCAGCAAGGCTTGTCTTTGTCGATAATATCGTCATCGGCGAGCGGCTTAACGCCCCCCTGCCCGTCGAGCACCCACGCGAAGATCGCGTCCGGTATCTGCAACTCCGAGCCTTTAATCGCGTCCACTCAACCTCCGTTAATCCATATCTGCTAAATTACGCGCCTTCTCTATAAGGTACGCGAAAGCACGCATTCTTGCTTTTAATGACCCGGAAATACAGGCCTAGTCGCTTCATTGAAAAGCGCATTCGCCCCCGGTCGCGGCTCTCCCCTCATTTAACGTTAAAACTTAGTGAAATCAAGTTCTTCACGATTCAACACATACAGAGCGACGTTTTGCCGTTTATTTTGCAACTTCTTGCTGTATTATGCTGTTTATTGCGTTAATTTGCGGA
Source organism: Klebsiella sp. 64 (assembly GCF_018223915.1). Lineage (NCBI taxonomy): Bacteria > Pseudomonadati > Pseudomonadota > Gammaproteobacteria > Enterobacterales > Enterobacteriaceae > Klebsiella > Klebsiella sp. 64. The sequence goes on along the minus strand of NZ_JAGRQZ010000001.1, from coordinate 176,324 downwards.
GTCAATGGCCATGCATAAGCTCGCCAGGCAAAAACATATTCTCGACAGGCTTAGCGAAACCGGTCAGCTGAGCATCAGCGAACTGGTTGCAGAGCTGCAGGTGTCGGCCGATACCATTCGCCGCGATCTGAGCGACCTGGAACAACAGGGCGTGCTGCAGAAAAGCCACGGCGGGGCCATCGCCCTTAACGTCCCGGCCATGACGCGCCAGGGCAGAAACGCTCTTCTCACCCAGACCAAGCAGCGCCTGGGTCAGCAGGTCGCCGCGCGCATTCCCTCTGGCTCGACGCTGTTTCTCGACGCCGGAAGCACGCTGTTGGCGGTGGCAGCCCAGCTGAAAGGGCCGTTGACCGTGATCACGGCATCTCTGGATATCGCTCAGCTGTTCAGCGACCGTGCCGATATCCAGCTGATCCTGCTTGGCGGCCAGTGGGATAGTAAACAACGGCTGTTCGCCGGCAGCGCCACCCTGGCGCTGGTCACCCGCTACCGGGCCGATATCGCCATTCTCGGCGCCTGCGCGCTCCATGCCGGGCTGGGGCTGAGCGCCAGCCAGGAAGCTGATGCCGACGTTAAACGCGCCATGCTGGCCGCCAGCGCCGAGCACTGGCTGGTGGCGGACCATACCAAACTCAACCGCTGCGAACCGTGGCGGGTGGCCGGACTCAGCGACATTCACCATCTTTTTCTTGATCGTCCCTGGGCTGAGCTGGGGGATGACCCCGCCCTCTCTGTACATATTGCTGACGCTTAACAACGTGGAGAACCTGATGAGTAACAACACGATAAATATCGCCCTGATTGGCTACGGATTCGTCGGTAAGACCTTCCACGCGCCGCTTATCCGTTCGGTGCCGGGGCTGAACCTGGCGTTCGTCGCTTCCCGCGATGAAGAGAAGGTCAAACGCGACCTGCCGGACGTCACGGTGATCGCCTCCCCGGAAGCTGCGGTCCAGCATCCGGACGTTGACCTGGTGGTCATCGCCTCTCCTAACGCCACGCACGCCCCGCTGGCACGTCTGGCGCTGAACGCCGGCAAACATGTGGTGGTGGATAAGCCCTTTACCCTCGATATGCAGGAGGCCCGGGAGCTGATCGCCCTGGCGGAGGAGAAACAGCGTCTGCTCTCCGTCTTCCATAACCGCCGCTGGGACAGCGACTATCTCGGGATCCGTCAGGTGATTGAGCAAGGCACCCTCGGCGCGGTGAAACATTTCGAGTCGCATTTCGACCGCTTCCGCCCGGAAGTCCGCGTCCGCTGGCGCGAGCAGAACGTCCCGGGCAGCGGCTTGTGGTTCGACCTGGGGCCGCACCTGATCGACCAGGCGCTGCAGCTATTTGGTTTGCCGCAGTCGGTGCAAGGTAACATAGCCACCCTGCGCGACGGGGCGGAGATCAACGACTGGGCGCATGTGGTATTAAACTACCCGGCGCATAAAGTGATCCTGCACTGCAGCATGCTGGTCGCGGGCGGCTCGTCGCGCTTCACCGTGCACGGCGATAAAGGTAGCGTTATCAAAGCGCGGGCCGACCAACAGGAGAGCCAGCTGCTGGCGGGCGTGGTACCGGGCAGCGCCGACTGGGGCCAGGATGACGACCCGCTGGTTATCTATGATGCCTCGCTGCAGGCCCACGCGCAGGCTACCCCGCAGGGCGATCAGCGCCAGTACTATATGCTGATCCGCGATGCGCTGAAGGGCCAGATCGCCAATCCGGTGCCGCCGGTGGAAGCGCTGGCGGTGATGGCCGTTCTGGAAGCGGCGGTGCGCTCTGCTGAAAGTGGTATGGTGCAGACCCTGGACCTGTCCGACGACGAGCGCAACACGCTGCGCTAATCCGCCCTGTTCTCCGGTTACCTGCGCGGCCCGCAGGTAACCGCTACTTTTGCGCCACCTTAGAAAAAATCACTATCTATCCGCAGATTAACATTGCTTTATCCTGCTCCATGGTGCAAAGCACCGCTGGAAATTTCAGCCAATTGGGAGGAGGATAGAATGCAGATCGATCGTAATGAGAAAGAGGTTGCTGACGCTGTGGACGCGGCAACCTTACTACCGGACAGGAGAAGCGCATGTATTACACGTTAGGAGATACCACTCTCCATTTTTATCGCTATCAGTGCAAATTTTACGTCGCCCACTGGGAAGGGGGTAACGTGATGAGCGAAAAATTTAAATCGTTTATCGAACAGATCACTGAGAAGACCGGGCTGGATGCGAAACGCGTCGAGACCGCCGCGCGCGATTATTTTACTAACGTGGATTAACAGGCAGTGCTGTTCGTAAGAGACAAGCTGGTGCGGTAGCCGCGCAGGCTAACCCCACCTTTCACCGCCAGGACGCCTCGCGCCGCCTGGCGGCTTCTCTATTCTGCCAGCATTAAACGGTAGTCAGTTTTGCCAGAATGGCGGCGAAGGCGTCATTAACCTTATCGCCGGCGAGCAGTTTTTTACGCAACGTGAAGCTTCTGCCGCTGGAACGGATCAGCAGCCGGACTTTCGCATCATTATTGCTGCGTTCAACTACGGCAACATCCCGCAAGGGAATAACGTAGGTATCGGCATAGAGCCCCGGCGTAAATATCATCGACTCGCCGCTCACGCCAATCACCACCCGATTTTGCAGACGATAGCCATTGCACAGCGCAACAATACCGGCGGCAATAAATACTCCGCCTATCCCCATGCCAATCATTAAAATAATGATCCCGGCGATGAGCGCCAGCGCCCCTTGGGGATAAAAGCCTGAGTCATAAAAGGTTAATAGCTGCTGGTTATCAGCCTCGCCCACTGCCGTGGTTGATCGCCAGGGCGTAAATCCGGCGTTAATCCGCGTTTGCAAGCTGAACAGACTACCCATCAGAAAGATCACGCTGGCGGGCACCATCACGATACCGCCAACAAACGCCAGCACAATGGCCAGATAAGGATAGCGGCCAGACAGCATAATGCTGAGCGTCTGAACCACCACGGCGATAAACAGGGCCAGCACCAGCCAGGACCATACGCCGTCCGCCCGACTATGGAAGTTCAGCTGTCCTTCATCAAGTAATAAATTTCGCGCGACAAAACAGATAATAATATTGACGAACAGGCCTATCCAGGCCAGCTTGTGCACATGCTTCATACCCTACTCCATTATGGTTTTTACTATTCCATTTCCAGGCATTATTAAATACAGTCTCAATGCCGGCTGGATAGTAGCAAAGCGGTACGCAAGATCAATAAAAAGCGCGCGGTCTCCTCACATTCTAATTTATATTCAGCGTGATATTGTTAGTTATCATTTATCGTAATTATATAAACCATCCTATATATTGGCGCTATATATTTTCAGCGCAATAATATCGCCCTGCCGCCAGGTAGGGCGTCGCAGATTAACGCTCCTCAAGCGCCGCCACCGGCGCCGGCGCGCTTTTCCTGCGCAGCAGATAGCCTGCAGCAAGGATCAGCAGCCATACCGGGATCAGGCAGACGGAGATGCGGATGTCCGGGGTCAGATACATCACCCCGAGGATCGCGGCGAGAAACAGCAGACACAGCCAGTTTGTCAGGGGATAGGCGAAACTCTGGAAAGCCGTTACCTTCCCCGCCCGCTGCATGGCGCGGCGGAACTTAAGATGAGTGATGCAGATCATCGCCCAGTTGATGACCAGGGCGGCCACCACCAGGGCCATCAGCAGGGCAAAGGCTTTCCCGGGCATCACATAGTTAATCACCACGCAAAGCGCCGTGGCGACGGCGGATACCGCCAGGGCGGTCAATGGGATCCCGCGGTGGTTCACCCGCAGCAGCGCACGCGGGGCGTTGCCCTGCTGAGCCAGGCCGAACAGCATCCGGCTGTTACAGTAGACGCAGCTGTTGTAGACCGACAGCGCGGCGGTGAGCACCACCAGATTGAGGGCGTTGGCCACAATATTGCTGTCAATGGCGTGAAAGATCAGCACAAAGGGGCTTCCCCCTTCCACGACGTTCCGCCACGGGTAGAGTGACAGCAGGACCGCCAGCGACCCCACGTAAAACAGCAGAATACGGTAGATCACCTGGTTGGTGGCTTTGGGAATGGTTTTATGCGGTTCGTCGGCTTCCGCCGCGGTGATCCCCACCAGCTCAAGCCCGCCGAAGGAGAACATGATCACCGCCATGGCCATCACCAAGCCCGTGATGCCGTTAGGGAAAAATCCCCCGTCCTGCCACAGGTTGGCCACCGTCGCCGCCGGGCCGCCGTGACCGCTAAATAACAGATAGCAGCCAAAGGCGATCATGCTGATGATGGCGGCCACTTTGACAATCGAGAACCAGAACTCCAGCTCGCCATACACTTTGACGTGCGTCAGGTTGATGGCGTTGATCGCCACGAAGAAGATCGCCGCCGACAGCCAGGTGGGTACCTCCGGCCACCAGTACTGAATATAGATCCCCACCGCCGTCAGCTCCGCCATGCTTACCAGCACGTACAACACCCAGTAATTCCAGCCGGACATAAACCCGGCGAAGGGCCCCCAGTAGCGGTTGGCGAAATGGCTGAACGACCCCGCCACCGGCTCCTCTACCACCATTTCGCCAAGCTGACGCATGATAAAGAAAGCGATAACCCCGGCGATGGCGTACCCCAGCAGGACCGACGGGCCTGCCATACGGATCGTTTGCGCGATACCTAAAAACAGTCCGGTGCCGACCGCCCCCCCGAGGGCGATCAACTGGATGTGGCGGTTTTTTAACCCGCGTTTTAACTGATGCTCTTGCTGCGTTGTCATCTCTGACCTGCCCCTGTCTGTAAAAAGTCACGTTCGCCGGTAGCAACTTTCAGGCCAGCGGAGCGTCTTGCAGCGTCAGACAAAAATTAATTAATTGAAATATATTCAAATATTCTTTTCAAATCAGTTCCGGTAGCTGGTCATGTCGGCGCCGACCTGGCGCATCACACGCGAAAACTGGCCAGATAACGCACAGATCATGAGAAAAAGAGCGGATTAATGCATGAACCTGACCCGTTTTGGTGCATCCGGTTTGCCGCCGTCCGCTCAGGCTTCACGCCAGGCAAAAAACTGTTAGGCTGGTAGCCACTTTTACGTTCCGCTAGTGGCCACTATGTACAACATCGACGACTATGATCTGAAAATACTTACCCTGCTGCAGGCCAATGGCCGTTTAACCAATCAGGAGCTGAGCGAGCTTATCGGCCTGTCCGCTTCCCAGTGTTCGCGCCGCCGTATCGCCCTTGAACAGGCACAGCTTATCCTCGGCTACCATGCGCGTCTGGCGCCGGATGCAGCCGGGCAGGAGATGCTTGGCCTGATTGAGGTGCGTCTGCTGAATCACACCCCGCAATGCGTGGAGAGTTTTCATCAGATGCTCAGTGAAGTGGACGCCATTCTGGACGCCTGGAAAACCACCGGCGACGCCGATTATCTGCTGCGGGTAACGGTCCCGGACCTGCCCGGTCTGAGCCATTTGATCAGCCATATTCTGGCGCAAAACAAAGGGGTGGCCCATCTGAAAACCGCCGTCGTGCTCAACCGCCTTAAAGAGAACGGCCAGCTGATGCCGGGCACGACCCCGCTGCGCTGAACCGGGGCACAGTGCCCTGCGCTGGTGCAGACGCGGGGCCAGACAATGCGCGACAAGCGGCAAATTCGCACAATTCACGTATTCGGAAACCATAAAACGCACGACCCGTGCAATTTCCTCTTCCTGTCAGAACAACAGGTTAGGCTAAACCACGGCTATTTTTTCCGCAAACGCTCGCCAGGGCACGCTCCTCTGGTGCGATTTTTGCAAACAAGAGCTTATCCTTGTTAACGAAAAGATAGTGCTTATTTATGGATAACGTCCTTTCCCCTGAAAAACTGACCCACACCTGGCTGGAGGATGCCCTGGCGCTGCTGTTCGGCACGCTGATGATCTCCTTTGGCATTATCCTCTTTCGCCAGGCTGGCGCCCTGACCGGCGGGACGGCGGGCATGGCCTTTCTGATCCACTACGCCACCCACTTGCCGTTCGGCGTGGTTTTCTTCGCCATTAATCTGCCCTTCTACTGGCTCTCCGTCCGGCGGATGGGCGCCGCCTTCACGCTGAAAACCTTCTGCGCGGTCGGACTGGTGTCGCTGTTCTCCGACCTGCACGGCTACTTTATCCATGTCGATCGCCTGAACCCCTATTACGCCACCCTCTTCGGCAACATCATGGTCGGCATCGGCTTTGTGGTGCTGTTCCGCCATAAAGCGAGTCTCGGCGGCGTCAATATTCTGGCCCTCTATCTGCAGGATAAAAGCGGCATCCGCGCCGGTAAATTCCAGATGGTAGTGGACGCCTGCATCGTCACCGCCTCGCTGTGGGTGGTTAGCCTGCCGATGCTGCTGGTCTCTGTCCTCGGCGCCGTGATTTTGAATTCGATTATCGCCATGAACCACCGCCCCGGACGCTATGCGGTGTAATGGCTTCACCTTTAACGGTCATTTCAGGAGTAACCACTGTGTTCCAGAACGTTGACGCCTACGCGGGCGATCCTATCCTGTCGCTGATGGAAGCCTTTCAACAGGATCCCCGGGCAGACAAAGTTAACCTCAGCATCGGGCTGTACTATAACGAGCAGGCCATCATTCCTCAGCTGGAGGCGGTCCGTCAGGCCGCTGACCGGCTGCAGAGCCAGTTGCAAAAGGCCAGCCTCTATCTGCCGATGGAGGGACTGGCGCCCTATCGCCGCGCCGTCCAGACCCTGCTGTTTGGCGAACATCATCCGGCGTTGCGTGCCGGACGCATCGCCACCATCCAGACGCTGGGCGGCTCCGGCGCGCTGAAGGTGGGCGCAGATTTCCTCAAGCGCTACTTCCCCGACTCCGCGGTCTGGGTCAGCGATCCGACCTGGGAGAACCATGTGGCCATCTTTGCCGGGGCGGGCTTCGAGGTGCATACCTATCCCTGGTTCGACAGGGCCACCCGCGGGGTCAATTTCCCCGCCATGCTTGCCGCCCTCCAGCAGCTCCCGCCGCGCAGCATCGTGCTGCTCCATCCTTGCTGCCATAATCCGACGGGGGCCGATCTCACCCCCGAGCAGTGGGATCGGGTGATTGAGGTGGTGATCGCCCGGGAGCTGATCCCGTTCCTCGATATTGCCTACCAGGGCTTTGGCCGCGGGCTGGATGAAGATGCCTATGCCATTCGCGCCATCGCCAGCGCCGGGCTGACGGCGCTGGTCAGCAACTCGTTCTCGAAGATTTTTTCGCTGTACGGCGAGCGCGTCGGCGGCCTGTCGGTGGTCTGTGACAACGCCGATGCCGCCGGGCGCGTGCTGGGCCAGTTGAAAGCCACCGTGCGCCGCAACTACTCCAGCCCGCCGGGGTTTGGCGCCCAGGTGGTGTCGCAGGTGCTCAACGATCCCGAGCTGAATGCCCTGTGGCAGGAAGAAGTGGAGGCCATGCGCACCCGCATCAGCGCCATGCGCGTCGCGCTGGTGAAGGCCCTGCAGGCAGCCCTGCCGGCGGGGGATTTTTCCTATCTGCTGACCCAGCGCGGCATGTTCAGTTACACCGGCTTTAGCGCCGATCAGGTAGACGTTCTGCGTCAAGAGCATGGCATCTATCTGATCGCCAGCGGTCGGGTCTGCGTGGCCGGGCTCAACCACGGCAATATTGCGCGGGTAGCCAGCGCCTTCGCCGCGGTCTGCGCACGCTAGCCGGGTCAACCCCGGCGCGGTAGAGCGATTAATCGCGACGCAGCCGGCGAGCCAGGCGGGTCCCCAGCGTCTGGATAAGCTGGACAATAACAATCAGCACCAGGGCGGTGGTGAGAGTGGCAAAGGCGTCGAAACGCTGATAGCCGTAGGTGATCGCCAGGTCGCCGATCCCGCCGCCGCCCACCGTTCCTGCCATGGCGGTCGCACCAAGCAGACCGATGGTCGCCGTGGTGAGGGCCAGAATCAGCGATGCCGCCGCCTCCGGCAGCATAAAGTGCCAGACAGTCTGCAGGGGGGTTGCGCCCATGGCGTCCGCGGCCTCGAGGATCCCCTCATCCACCTCCAGCAACGAGCTCTCCACTAGTCGGGCAATATAGGGGGCGACAAAGACGATCAGCGGCACGATGGCTCCCGCGGTGCCGATAGTGGTGCCCACCAGCAGTCTGGTAAAGGGCAGGATCACAATCAGCAAAATGATAAACGGCAGCGAGCGCAGCACGTTAATCAGCGGATTCAGCGCCTGATGCACCACCGGGTTGGCCACGATGCCGCCGGGACGGCAAACCACCAGCACAATCCCCAGCGGGACGCCGATCAGCGCGCCAAAGCCCAGCGAGACGGCGACCATAATCAGGGTGTCATGCAGCGCCAGCAGAAACTGATCGCCGGTGATGGCGGTATCAATAAGATCAAACATGGGTGATTTTCACTCCTGCATCGACCAGATGGGTGATGGCGCGTTCGGTTTCGTCAGGCTCGCCGAGGAGCTGCACAATCATAAATCCCAGAATCCGGCCCTGAACTTCAGACATGCTGGCAAACAGGATATTCACCTCGACAGCATACTCGCGGATCAGGTGGTTAATAATCGGCTGCTGCGCCGTCGCGCCGACAAATTCGAGGCGTAAAGCCCGGGCGCCGTTATCGCGCTGCAGGAACGACGCCACCCGCTGCGGCAGGCGGTCGTGCACCACCGACTGCACGAAACTGGCAGTGACCGGATGCTGCGGCTGAGCAAAGAGATCAAAAACCGCCCCCTGTTCAACGATACGGCCCGCCTGCATCACCGCCACCTTGTGACAGATTTTCTGGATCACCGACATCTCATGGGTGATCAGTACGATGGTGATGCCATACCGACGATTAATCTCCTGCAAAAGCAGTAAGATCTGCACCGTAGTGTGGGGGTCGAGCGCCGAGGTGGCTTCATCGCACAGAAGGACCGACGGGTTGGTGGCCAGCGCCCGGGCAATACCGACCCGCTGCTTTTGTCCGCCCGACAGCTCATTAGGGTAGCTGTGGATTTTGTCGCTCAGATCGACGAACGCCAGCAGTTCCGCCACCCGCGCCTGGATAAAGGCCTTGTCGCGCCCCTGTAAAATAAGCGGGATGGCGATGTTATGAAAAACGGTTTTCGAATTCAGCAGATTAAAATTCTGAAAGATCATGCCGATATCTTTTTTGATGGCCTGCAGGCGCTGGCCGCTGCAGTCCTGTAGCGGCTCGCCGTTTAACAGTACCTCGCCCTCGCCAGGTGTTTCCAGACGATTAATCAGCCGTAATAAGGTGCTTTTTCCTGCCCCGCTGTAGCCAATAATGCCAAAAATATCGCCTCGCTCAATGCTGAGATTAATATCCTGCAAGGCCAGAACCGGATGTCCTTTCCTGGAAAAGCTTTTACTGACGTGGCGAAATTCTATCATCGCGTTATTCATTTTAAATAGTCAGGCAGCAGGTAACCATCATACTGCGGATGGCTGAGAATATATTTTTTGAACTCGGCCGAGTGGTAGCCATCGATAATATCTTTGGCAAACTGCGCCTTCTGATTTTTACCGGCGACGGTCACGACATTAATAAAATGGCTGGTGGCTGCTTCCAGCTTTAAGGCCGAGGTCAGGGACATACCGCTGGAGACGGCAAAATTGCCCTGAATCAGGCCATAGTCGACGTCCGGCAGAGCGCGAACCTGCTGGGCATTATCCATCTCTTTTAGGACAATTTTGTAAGGATTATCTACGATGTTACGCTGCGAAAAAGTGGCCGGATCGCTGTCTGGTTTAATTTTCACCCAGCCAAGGCTCTCCAGCACCAGTACCGCGCGATATTCATTTGACGGCTGGTTTGGTACCGACACGACGGTGCCCGCCGCCGGGGTCCCCAGGGTGGTCAGTTTCCCACCATACAGCCCCATCGGCGGCGTGGGGACCTGCACAATGCCCACGTTATCGATCCCCAGCCGCTCATTAATTGCTTTCAGATATACCGGATGCTGCATAATATTCGCTTCGATATCGCCGCGGGCTACCGCGTCATTCACCTGAATACCGTCGCTGAAATCCTTATATTCGATTTTATACCCTTTACTCAATAAATAGGGCGCGACGCCTTTCTCAAATTGTTCTTTATACGGCCCGGGGTTAAAGCCGACGCGGATAAGATGAGCGTCGGCGGCGGCATAAAAAGAGGTGGCCGACAACAGGGCGAGAGCGATCCCGCGCGCAACTGACTTGTTCATAAGGTATTTTCCTGGAGGGTTGGCGATATTGAACGATTAAATCACAGCCGACTGTGGGTTGTAAGCCAGAACGCCGAATTTCCTTTTGCTAATTCCTCATTAACTTTTGCTATACCGACATATCTTAAAAACAAGAATCTTTTGCGTATATTGTTATTTAGCCAGCCGCTATAAATCCCTTAAAGATGGTTAATTATTCGTGATTTAAACCGGGAGTGTTATGCCTGATTTTACTGCTTCGCCGCTGGTGGACGCCCTGGAAGAGAATCTGTTCAGCCTGCTGGAAAAACTGGCCGCGGAGGTCAACACCGAAGCGCTACCGCTGATCGATCTTTCCAGCGGCAGTCCGGATCAACCCACCCCGCCGGAAGTGATCGACTCGCTGCAGAGCGCTATTCATCGTCGTGAAAACCATGGCTACCCGTCGTTCTGGGGCAAACCACAGGTCCGCGAGGCGATCGCCCGGTTCTATCGCCGGCAGTATGATGTGGAACTCGATCCGCACAGCGAAGTCGCCGTGTTTCAGGGGTCGCATATCGGTATAGGCGGCATCCCGCGGGCGCTACTCAGCCCCGGGCAATACCTCATCTCCACCGATCCCTGCTATCCGATTTACCGCTCGGCGGCGCTGCAGTCCCAGGCGGCGTTTTATGGCCTGCCGCTCAGGGCGGAGAACCATTTCCTGCCGGATTTTAACGATCTTCCCCGGGAAGTCGCTGACAAGGCCGGGCTGGTGGTGCTTAACTATCCGCATAATCCAACCGGCGCCCTCGCCACGCCGGCGCTGTTCGCCAGCGCGCTGCAGTTTGCTCGTCGTCACCAGGTGCCGATCCTCCATGATTTTGCCTATGCGGCCATCGGCAGCGCGGCCAGCGATGCGCCGCTGAGCCTCTTCTCCCAGCCCGACGCGAAAGCATGGGGAGTGGAAACCTATACTTTTTCCAAGACCTTTAATATGGCCGGCTGGCGCTTCGGCTTCGCGGTCGGCAACGCCTCGATTATCCGGGCGTTTAAAAAGCTGCACACCCATAGCTACAGCACGGTGTTTGGCGCGATTCAGGATGCGGCGATCGCCGCGCTCAACCTGCCGGCCGAACGGATTGCGCAGCTAACGGCGGTCTATCATCAACGTCGGGAGTGGGTTCTGCGTCGACTAGCCGCGCTGCGCTGGCCGGCGCGTGACGCACAAGGCACTTTCTTCCTCTGGCTCGGCGTGCCGCCCGGCTACCGTTCGCAGGAGTTTGCCCGTCTGCTGCTGCAGGAAGCGCATATTCTGGTGGCGCCGGGCACGGGTTTTGGCGCAGGGGGGGAAGGATTTATTCGCATCAGCCTGACCGCAGGGGACGAGGCGCTGAGCAACGCGCTGGACCGTCTTGCCCGGCTGGCGCTGTTTTAGCCCGCCGCCGGGAGAAGCAAAAACGCAACCCTGGCCGTCGGGGATTACCCGGCTGACGAGTCCATCACCGACAGCACGATTTTGCCCTCAAGATGCCCCTGCGCTGCTCGCTCATGCGCCATCTGCGCCTGCGCAAGGGGGAAAACGCTGTCAATTGCAACCCGGATGACCCCGGCGTCCAGCAGGTCGGCAAGCCGGGCGAGCTGCGCGCCGCTGGAGCGTACCTGGGTGGTGGAGACCGTCACTCCGCGCTGTCGCGCCTCTTCCGCCCCGGCAAAGCCGAGCGGAAAGATCGGGTACAGCGCGCCGCCGGGTCGCAGGGTACGCAAAAAACGGCCGCTGGCCGGCCCGCCCGGCGCATCAATGACCAGGTCCAGGTCACGCACCGTCTCCTCCACTGCGGTGGTTGTATAGTCGATAACGCTATCGGCGCCGAGCTGACGTAAAAAGGCTTCATGGCGGCCCGCGGCGGCGGCAATCACCTCGGCGCCCTGCCACTTTGCCAGCTGCACGGCGAAATGACCGACTCCCCCTGCCGCACCGTTGACCAGGACGCGTTTACCCGCCAGCGGCACCGGCCGATGCGGCCCCGGCTGCAGCGGATTCGCCACCTCATGCCCGGGATCGATCATGAACTGCCAGGCGGTGAGGAGCGACATCGGCACCGCGGCGGCCTGCTGATGGCTCAGGGTTAGGGGTTTGCGAGCGAGGTCGCTGACCGGCACGCTAACGTACTCGGCGTAAGCGCGGCTGCCCCCTGCCGCCCCTTCGGGAAAACGCGCCATAGCATACACTTCGTCGCCGACCGCCACCTCCCGGACGTCATCCGCCCGCGCCACCACCACCCCGGAGAGATCGGTCCCGAGGATCAAGGGAAAGCGGACCTCGGGCCGCCACTCCGGGGGCAGCTGTTGATAGCCATCGCGCAGATAGCTGTCCGGCGGGTTCACGCCCACCGCGTGCACCTGTACCAGTACTTCACCGGCCTGCAGGACCGGCATGGGCGCATCCTCATAGCTCAGGACTTCCGGCCCGCCAAAGGCGTGCTGTTGAACGGCCTTCATCATCTGCGTCGACATCGCTTTCTCCTCATATGGAAATGCGTTATATTTAACGGAGCACCGCTCCGAATATATGGAGCAGTGCTCCGATTGTCAAGGAACGCCAATGAGAGCTGATGCCAGAAAAAATTATGACCTGTTGATCGAGGTGGCCCGGGACGTCTTTGTGGAGCAAGGCGCTGAGGCCTCGCTGCGCGATATCGCCCGCCGGGCGGGCGTCGGAATGGGAACCCTCTACCGCCACTTTCCCAACCGCGACAGCCTGCTGGAAGCCCTGCTCCGCAGCCGCTTTGCGGCGCTAACCGCCCGGGCTGAGTCGCTTCTGCTCGCCGCCGATCCTGCCGCGGCGCTGCTGGAGTGGCTGGCCGAGAGCGTGGCGTTTACCCATCAGCATCGCGGGATCATCGCCCCGCTGATGAGCGCCATCGACGATCCTGAGTCCGCCCTGCACAGCGCCTGCGTTGCCCTGCGCGCCGCCGGTACGTCGCTGCTGACCCGCGCGCAGCAGGCCGGGCTGGCACGGCCAGATCTCAGCGGAGAGGAGCTGTTCGATCTGATCGCCGCGCTTGCCTGGCTGCGGGAGCAACCGTCCCATGCCCCGCGCGCAGAGCGGATTTTAGCGGTGCTGGCCGACGCGATCCTGACTGCCGGCTAGCGGCGGCCGGTCACCGACGAGACAGCGCGCCTGGCGCTAACGAAACGCCCGCCTTTAACGATCAAACGCCCAGCTGGCCGCGCTGGTCAGCGCCCGCTCGAAGGCGGGACGGCCGGGGCCGGCCAGCCAGCCGGCGAAGGTGTGCAGCTGCGGGTGCAGCTGGCGCATGGCGTCGAGGTCGGCGTGCCCCGCCAGCCGCCCGTCGTCCACCAGCCCGGTCAGCTTGTGCAGAAAAGGACTGGTGGCCAGCACCTCGTCGGAAAATCGCGAATAGGGGATCGGCCGTCCCGCCGCCGTGGAGAATAACCCCTCCAGCTGACGACCGGTCACGCTGTCGCTGGCGATCTCGAACGTCTTGCCGGCAAACCGCGCCGGCGCGGCAAAAACCGCCGCGACAAGATGGCCGATATCCTCCACCGCCAGCACCTGCATTCTCCCCTCCGGCAGCATAAAAAATTGAAAACGACCTTCATCAAGGCCAAAACCAGGCATCACCAGCAGCTCCATAAAGGTGGCGGGCCGCACGATGGTCGCCGCCAGCGGCAGGCGGCGAATATGCCGTTCAATTTCCGCTTTGGTGTCATAATGCGCTACGCCGGTCGGCGTCTCTCCCGTCGCGCTGCCGGAGCTGTACACCAGATGCTTCACCGCGCACTCGACGGCGAGATCGGCGATGGTTATCCCGTAGCGTACCTCCTGCTCATCGGTCACCGTCCCTCCCGGCGAACTGGGCTGGACGCTGAAGACGCCGTCGACCCCGGCCATCGCCGACCGCATTGCCGCCCGGTCTTCAAAGGTTCCCACGACCAGCTCGGCTCCCCGCGCCGCCAGCGCAGCGGCCCCGGCGGAGAAAGGATCCCTGACCAGCGCCCGAACCCGCCAGCCGCGGTGCAGCAGCGCCCGCGCCACCGAGCCGCCCTGCTGACCGGTGGCGCCAAAAACCAACACGCTTTGCGCATTATTCATCACTCTTCTCCCTTATCTGCAGCCTGTTTCCCGGCCTCTCGCCAGCGATAGTCACCTTGCTTATCCTTCTCCAGCCAGCCGCAGGAAGGCCCGGCAAAATGCCCGGTGAACCATTGAGCATGATGGCTTGCCCCCCACGCCATCATCTCCCGTCGCGAGACTTCCGCCTGCCGGGGATCGCCGCAGAACGCTGAATTCCACTGCGGATGGGCAAACTGGATCGGGGAATGCAGAAGATCGCCGGAGAAACAGGCGTAGTCATCTCCGGCGGCGAGGACCAGCGCGGCATGGTCCGGACTGTGGCCGGGGGTGGGAATAAAGTCGATCCGTCCGCCGACCCGCGGCCGGGTCGCCACATCGACGGTCTCCAGCTGGCCGGCCTCAATCACCGGCAGCAGGCTGTCAAGCCACAGCGCCCGGTAGCGTTCGCTGTTTTTCACCCGCGACAGCTCTTTTGCCGAGCACAGATAGCGGGCGTTGGGAAACAGCGGCACCCAGCGATCGTCCTGCCAGACGGTATTCCATCCGACATGGTCGGTATGCAGGTGAGTCAGTAGCACCAGGGTCACGTCCTCCGGGTTCACTCCCGCGGCGCGGAGATTCTCCAGATACGGCGTGCTAAGTTGATGATAGAGCGGATTGCCGCCGCGCTCCCGACCATTGCCGGTGGCGGTATCGATAACAATCAGATCGTAGGGGGTCTGCACCACCCAGCTGTGGATTGACAGCGCAATCGGCTGAATAACGGCCTCCGCCTCCGCTACCGGGAACGCCTCTGGATAGAGCGCTGCCGGCAGCAGGGAAATCTCGCGCTCCGGCACTTTGAAAATCAGGCTATCGCCTGTCTGGTAAGTTTGCATCACTCCCTCCGCGCGCATTGCGCTGGTTGATTTATCGGGGTGATATTCACTATGCTGCCGGGATAACCCACATTCAAATTGATTATCATAATGAACAAAATCATTGAAAATGATTTTAGTCGTATCGATCTGAATCTGTTGACAGTCTTGATGGTGCTGTACCGCGAAGGGAGCGTCACCCGTACCGCAGAGGTGCTGCATCTTGGCCAGCCGGCTATCAGCGGGGCGCTGAAACGGCTGCGCGAGATGTTTGACGACCCGCTGTTCGTCCGCAGCGCCAGAGGCATGCTGCCGACGCCGCGGGCGCAAGCGCTGATGACCGACCTGCAGCCGCTGATGGAAAACCTGCATTCGGCGATGTTTGGCGCAGGAGAGTTCGTCCCGGCGCGCGCGCAGCAGCTTTTTCGCATCGGCCTCAGCGACTGGAGCGAGCACTGGCTGATGCCCCCGCTGTTACCCGGGCTGATGCAGGAGGCGCCCGGAGTCTCACTGCAGTCGATAGCCGCCGACCCCTTCCAGGTTCGCCAGTTGCTGGAGGAGGAGCGCATTGATGTCGCGGTGTCTGTCAACAAACAGAGCCGTGGGGAGATCGTCAGCGAGCCGGTGATGTCCATGGGAGTCACCACCCTGTGGTCGCCGCAGCAGATCCCCTGCCGCGGTCCGCTGTCGGTGAGCGACTTTGTCGCCTGGGAACATGTGATGGTGGCCTATCGCGAAACCGGCCACGGTGAAATTGACCGCCAGCTCGCCAGCCAGGGGCTCGCGCGGCGCGTGCGCTTTGCCACGCAGAATTTCTCCACCTTTCCGCTGCTGCTGACCACCCTGCCGCTGTTCGCCACCGTCCCGCAGGGGCTGGCGCAGCGCTGGCAGGCGCAGTATGCGCTGCGCGCGGACGCTCCGCCGGTAGCGTATCCGGAATTTACGCTGTGCATTTTGCGGCACAAACGGCGGGCGCAGGATCCGGCGCTGAACTGGCTGGTGACGAAGTTAAAACAGGCCATGCGCGGCCAATAACCGGGCCGATGCCCCGGCATCAGGCCTCGCTGTGCGGGGGTTGCAGCACGCGCCTGCTCCAGTCATAAAACGCGCGCACCGCCGGCGGCAGATAGCGGTTTTGCGGATAGACCAGCGACAAGGGAAGATCAGAAGCGGCCTGCTCCAGACAGGCGACCAGCGCCCCGCTCTGCAGATAAGGTTGCGCCAGATAGCTGGCGACGCGGATCAGGCCCAGCCCCTGAATGCCAGCCTGAATGTAGGCATCGGTATCGTCGACCACCAGCGTCTCCCGCATGCGGATCGCGCAGTCGCCTTCATCGAGGGAGAAAAGCCAGTCGATGGTCCGCCCGGTACGGTGATTCAGGTAGCCCACCGCCCGATGCTGGTGCAGTTCGTCGATGCTCTGCGGCCGGCCGTGGGCCGCGAGCCAGGCCGGCGAGGCGAGGACCATCCAGCGATAGCGGGCCAGAGGACGCGCCACCAGGGTGGTGGAATCTTCGATCCGCCCGGTACGGATCACGCAGTCGAATCCCTCCTGAATAATATCTTCCACGTTGTCGCTTGAGCAGAGGATCAGCTCCAGATCGGGATACTGCTGCAAAAACTCGCCGATCCTCGGCAGAATGCAGTGGCGGGCAAGGGATTGCGGCATCCCTACCTTGAACCGCCCGGCGGGCTGAGCCGAGCGCCCGGGAAAGGAGGCTTCCATCGCCGCCATCTCGGCCAGCAGCCTTTTACACTCCTCATAATACCGGCGACCCTCCGCCGTCACGCTGAGCTTGCGGGTGGTGCGCTGGAGAAGCTGCGCCCCGAGCCAGGCTTCCAGCTCCTTCACCACCCGCGATACCGTGGAGCGCGGCTGCCCGAGCACCTCCGCCGCGCGGGCGAAGCTGTGGGCATCCACGACCGCAACATAGACCTGCATGGCATCCAGTTTGTCCATTTCGTTACCCCCCCCGGCGCTCATTATCCCAATATTACGAACAGTCTAACCCGAAACGCTGTACTTATCGAATGTCGACCGTCCCCCTACACTGAGCCTGTAGCCCGTCAACACAAGGCTTAACTGAGCAAGGAGTTAAAATGAAAACTGATAATTTTAATCATGCGGAAAAGGTATTGGTGCTGGGAGCGGGACAACTGGGCGCCGCCGTTCTCGATGCGCTGGTGCCTGCGGTAATCGAGCGCCAGGGCACGGTCTCGGTCATCGTCTCGCCGGCGGCCTGGGATGAAGCCGGCCAGCTGCGGTCGGCAAACCATCAGGCGCTGGCCGACGCCGGAGCCACCTTCCTCGCCGTCGACATCGCCGGTAGCGCCATGGAGACGCTGGCCGATCAGTTTCGCGGATTCACCACCGTGATTAACTGCATGGGGTTTGTCGCCGGTCCGGGGACACAGCTGAAAATTACCCGCGCGGTGCTGGCGGCCGGGGTACCCCGCTATTTTCCCTGGCAGTTTGGCGTCAATTACGATGTGGTAGGCAAAGGCAGCGGTCAGCCGGTCTGGGACGAGCAGTACGATGTCCGGACCCTGCTGCGCGCGCAGCGGGCCACGGAGTGGGTCATTGTCTCCACCGGGATGTTTACCAGCTTTCTCTTCGAACCAGACTTCGATGTAGTGAATTTATCCAACCGAACCCTTCACGCCCTTGGCAGCTGGGATACCCAGGTGACCGTCACCTCACCGGCGGATATTGGCCGCCTGACCACGGCGATTTATCTGCATCAGCCGCGGATCGTCAACGAGGTGGTGTTTGTTGCCGGCGAAACGACCTCTTACCGGCAGTTGGCGGATACCGTGGAGCGCGTAACGCAGCAGACGTTCAGCAAAGCCGTCCACACCCTGCCCGCCCTGCTGGAGCAGCTGCGGACAGACCCGGATGACGCCATGCTGCGCTATCGCGCCGCCTTCGCCCGGGGGGATGGCGTGTGGTGGCCGATGGGCGACACCTGGAATGCCCGCCACCAGCTGCCGACCCAGGACATTGCCGGCTGGCTGCAGACCGCGCGCTGATTTTCTCTCACAGGACAGAATGACGATGAACAAGTTAATTCCACTGATCGTATTGAGTTGCCTGCTGCCCCTGGCGGCAAATGCCAGAACCATCACCGCCACCGGCGATACCCTGGACCATGCGGAGAGCAAAATCCTCCAGCAGGCCGCCCGCGAGGGCGTGACTACCTATCGCATCACTGAAGCGCGAATGGGCAACAAAGTGCATATCACGGCGAAAATCGCGGACTAAAGCACCGGCGTCAGGCTCAGGGATGAGCTGCCGGCAGCCCGCGCGCTAGGTCAGGCGCTCATTTTTTCCCGTCGACGATCGCGGCCCGGCGGCGCGCCATACAGGCGAGCGTATTCCCGGGTGAACTGCGACACGCTGATATAGCCCACCTCCCCGGCAGCCTGCGCAATACTCATCCCTTCCGCCAGCATCAGGCGGCGGGCGTGGATCAGGCGTAACTGCTTCTGAAACTGCAGCGGCGACAGCGTGGTCATGGCGCGGAAATGACGGTGAAAGACAGAGACGCTCATCCCGGCGGCGTCGGCCAGCGCGTCGACGCTGACTGGCTGCATAAAATCCCGGCGCAGCATCGCCACCGCCCGGCGGATCCGCGCCGAATGGCTGTCTACGGCGCCCAGCGCCCGGATGGCCGGCCCATGGACACTCTGCAACAGCCAGTAATGCAGCTCCCGCCGCAGACCTTCCCCCAGCACCGCCAGCGCCCCCGGTTGATCAAACAGCCTTGCCAGCCGGTAAGCGGCATCCGTCACATCGGCGTTCATCGGTTCGATACCAACGCGGGGCGCCTCATCCGGCCCTGACGGCCCGGCCTCCTGCAGCTCGCGCAGGATAGCCAGGTCCAGCTCCAGCACCAGCGCGTAATAGGGAAAACGCTGACTGGCCTCGGTGATCTGGCTGGTAGTGGGAACATCCGCGGCGATCACCATCGCCTCGCCCGGACCATAGTCAAAGCTGGCCAGGCCGGTGGTCACGCTCTTACGCCCCTGGAGCAGCATGGCCACCAGCGGCCTGGCGATAGCCGCCTGCAGGTCACCAGGATGCAGGGCCCGCACCAGAGTAATACCGGGAACCGGGGTAACTGCCACCCCGCTGCTATCGACATGAGCATCGGCAAACCGGCGGCAGAGATCGAACAGAGCGTCGCGCATAAGATCCTTTCAGGCAAGTTTTAAAGCCTGAGTATGCGCTATTTCCCGGCAAAAGGGAGTGAACGGAGAGAAATGGGCAAAAAATAACAAGGATTGGGCAACCCGGCCCGGTGAGCCTCTCCTATTGTAAGGACTCCACATACCAGAGAGGACCGAACATGACTAAGATTGCACTTATTACCGGCGCCAACCGCGGCCTTGGCCGTCAGACCGCACTGGATATCGCCCGCCAGGGTGGGGATGTCATCGTCACCTACCGCGGCAGTCTCGAACAGGCGGAAGCGGTGGTCGCCGACATCCGCGCCCTGGGCCGCAAGGCCATCGCCCTGCCGCTGGATATGGCGCAAACCGCCAGCTTCCCGGCCTTCGCCGACAGCCTCGGCAGCGCGCTGGCCAGCGTCTGGGGGCGGGCCACTTTCGACCACCTGATCAATAACGCAGGGCACGGCGAATTCGCCCCGCTGGCCGAAACGCGCGAAGCGCAGTTCGACGGGCTGTTTAACGTCCACGTTAAGGGGGTATTTTTCCTCGTACAAACCCTGCTGCCGCTGCTGGCAGACGGCGGGCGGATCGTTAACTTTTCCTCCGGGCTGACCCGCGTCTCCTATCCTGGCTTCTCCGCCTACGCCGCCGCCAAAGCGGCTGTGGAGATGCTGAGCGTGTACATGGCCCGCGAGCTGGGCGGGCGCGGCATCACCGTCAATACCATCGCCCCCGGCGCTATCGCCACCGATTTTGGCGGTGGGCTGGTGCGGGACGACGCAGAGGTAAACGCGCAGTTTGCCGCCATGACGGCGCTGGGACGGGTGGGCGTTCCCGAGGATATTGGGCCGATGATCGCCAGCCTGCTACGCGACGATAACCGCTGGGTGACCGCCCAGCGGATCGAGGTGTCGGGCGGACAAACCATCTGACGACTCAGGCTGGCAGGATGCGCTCCAGCGCCAGGCCTGCCAGCCGCACGGTCTCCAGAAGACGCGGCAGACTATCCCCTTCCCGCGCTTTCGCCGACAGGCCAAGCATCAACGTATCCATATAGTCAGTCACCCGCAGCGCGTCCTGCGGGCGATGGCGGGCGATATACTGCTGGATTTTGGCTCTTGCCGCAGCATGCCATTCGCCTGCCGCCACCCGGGCATCAGCATCCTGACAATGTACCCCCTCCAGCACCAGGCAGCCGGCGGCGGCCGGATCGGCCACATAGCGGCGAGCCGCCTCCTGCAGTACGGCGATGAGCGACGCCGCCACCGGCTGGTCGTCTCGCAGCAGGGCATCGATGGGAATGGCCCCGGTCTGGCTGTAGCGCTGCAGGACGCGGGTATACAGCCCGAGCTTACTGCCAAAAGCGGCATAAAAGCTCGGGGGGTTGATGCCGAAAGCCTGGGTCAGATCGGCCACGCTCACCGCGTCGTAGCCTCGCGCGTGGAAGAGGCGTTGCGCCGTTTCAATGGCCTGTTCCGCATCAAACTGGCGGGGACGTCCCGGAGTACGCCCTTGTTTTGTAGTGGTCACTATATTAATCCTTGACAGCTTGTTTAGCCGCAGCATATTGTAATCATCACTACAATATCATGAGGTGCGGGATATGACAGCGTTTCACAACAAATCAGTGCTGGTTTTAGGCGGGAGTCGGGGAATTGGCGCGGCGATCGTCAGGCGTTTTGTCGCCGATGGCGCGTCGGTGGTGTTTAGCTATTCCGGTTCGCCGGAAGCGGCCGAGCGGCTGGCGGCAGAGACCGGCAGCACGGCGGTGCAGGCGGACAGCGCCGATCGCGATGCGGTGATAAGCCTGGTCCGCGACAGCGGCCCGCTGGACGTGTTAGTGGTCAATGCCGGGATCGCGCTTTTCGGTGACGCTCTCGAGCAGGACAGCGATGCCATCGATCGCCTGTTCCGCATCAATATTCACGCCCCCTACCATGCCTCCGTCGAAGCGGCGCGCCGCATGCCGGAAGGCGGGCGCATTATTGTCATCGGCTCAGTCAATGGCGATCGCATGCCAGTGCCGGGAATGGCGGCCTATGCGCTCAGCAAATCGGCCCTGCAGGGGCTGGCGCGCGGCCTGGCGCGGGATTTTGGCCCGCGCGGCATCACGGTCAACGTCGTCCAGCCCGGCCCAATTGATACCGACGCCAACCCGGAGAACGGCCCGATGAAAGAGCTGATGCACAGCTTTATGGCCATTAAGCGCCATGGCCGTCCGGAAGAGGTGGCGGGAATGGTGGCGTGGCTGGCCGGTCCGGAGGCATCGTTTGTCACTGGCGCCATGCACACCATCGACGGAGCGTTTGGCGCCTGATACCTCAGGGCGGCGATGCGCGCTTTGCACCGCCGCCGCGGGGACGTCATCGCCTGTCAGGGATCTTCAGGCCAGGCTGTCGACCGCCATAAAAAAGCGATCTTCGGTAAGCATAAGCCGCGCTTCCGGGGACTGGTGCGCCTTGCGGATCATCCAGCCCTCCTCCGGGGCCAGGCTCAGATAAAACACCTCCCGGGAGCCCGCGCCGTCGGGCGCCTCAAGACTCAGGGTCACGATCCCCTTTTCCACGCCATCCAACAGCTGCTGCGGCACGATATTGACGCTGCGCTCGCCGTTTTGCAGACGAATGGCCGGGATATCGTAGCGGCAGATGCCGCTGTTGAGGCTGTAGCCAAGGGTACTCAGGTCGTGGAGATGGCGGGTCGAAATCACCACCTCAATACCGGTTCCATCAAACCACTGACTTATCTGCTGTGCCAGCGCCGCCATCTGCTGACGAAACCTGGCGATATCCGCGGCGGCCGACCCGTCGAGGGCCGCTGTCCGCCGCGGATTTTGCTGTTGCTGCAGTTTCTTAAAAAAACGTTCCCTCGCTGTCACGTTATCTCCCTGTGCTGTGATGAAACCGGTTGGGCTGGATGAAGATGGTTATCGCCCGTTCGCTGGTTACGAAGGTTGAGGGCGAACTGGCGCGATGGCCCCGCCGCAAATGTTTGTTTTTTTTACGTTACTTCGCCGCTTCAGGCCTGAGCCGTAGCTGGTTGTGTTCGGCGGTGAAAATGCGCGGCTTGTCCGGATCCAATTCCTCACGCGCCAGCACCTGCTTCCAGGTATTTCTTTGTGTGTCCGGATGGCGGAACAGGCCGACAACCGCCACGAACGTCGCCTCCGCTTCCAGCGGCATATTGAGACTGGCGTCCCCTCCGGGACCGATCACCACATCGCGACTGGCGAGGAGATCGGCGGCGAGCAGAATATCCCCCTCCTCCAGCAGCTGCTGGTAAACCAGCCGGTCAAAGGTCTGGCGATCTTTAAGCTGATAGATGCGCACCACCACCGGTTCAGAGAGCGAGTGATTCTCTCTGGCATCGGTGTTGAGCGCTTCGCGCGCGGTAAAGTCCAGATGCAGCGTATCAATTTTCTTATAAAAAACGGCGTTGAAGGCAGACTTTGTTCCCTCCGAGACGCGCTGGGTGAGTCCGCATCCGCTCAGGCAAAGCGCAAGCAGGGGCAGCAGACAGGCGGTTTTAGTCAAACTTATACGTAACACGTCGGTTTCCTTGTAGAAAGGTGGCAGGCTGCAGGCCCGTATAGGTACCCAGCTCGGTGGTAAAGGTCTGAGGAATATCGTCCTCACTCTCGCCCTCACCCACGCCCAGCACGCCGTTCATACCGAGCCAGAACGGCTCGTCCCCCAGCGGCGGGACAGCCAGCAGTCGGGTCGGCGCGGTCAGGGTGATGTTGGCCCGGAATCGCCAGCCGAGGTATACCCGCAGCAGGATGAGAAAGTCCCGAAACAGCGGGCCGTCAGGCTTCCAGCCCTGCGCCTCCGCGGGATTGTCGGTGGTAAGGGCGACGAGGAGCTGGCTGCTGGCATCCATCGCTTCGTCACCCAGCGGCGTATTGCCGTCCAGGAAGAAGTCGTCATCGCCGTAAAACCCCAGCGGCTGGCTGATCGCCACCGGACGCAGGCTGTACGGGCTCACCCTGACGGTGGTCTCCGGGGCCAGCAGGGTGACCAGCGCCTGGATCCCCTGCTGGGTTTTGCCCGGCTGACGCAGCACGCCGGTTAGCGCCAGAAAGCGCGACGCCGGCGAGGCGATATGCTGCGTCGTGCCGGGGATGCCCAGCCCCGCCAGGCCCAGTAGCGACTGCGAGAGACGATCGGTGCCGCCGGGCTCAAAGGTGGCGGGCCAGGAGTATTTCCGCCAGATGCGGTAAAACTGCGTCATGATCCGGTGGCTGAAGATATCCAGTAAGCCCTGCAGCGCTTCATGCCCTTCCCTGTGCTGGGCGATATCATCGAGATATGCCGTCGGGAGCGGCGAATCGACACCGTACAACCCCATAAAGGTGGTGCGAATGACCGGCGGCCTGCTGTCATCGGCCTCATCGTATTCCACGGCTTTCAGTTCGCTGGCGGGAAATCCCATTCCCGGATGCGGGTAAAAACGCACCGGATCGTCAGCCGGATGGCTGGTTCCCCCCATCAGCGGTTGGCCGGGACGCCGTTTTTCCAGAAGCTGGCAGAAGCGGTAAAAATTGATCCGCGGCAGGTCGGCCTCCAGTCGCGGGGTCAGCCGGGAATGCGGCGGCTGTGCTTCTCTTCCCATTCCAGTCGTTCTCCGGTTGGTTGCAGAATGATAATCAGGCGGTTGAACAAGTAGATGTCGGTGTAGAGCGCGAAGAAGCGGCTAAGCATCTCGCCAAACAGGCATATATCGCCTCGTCCGGCAAAGCCGTGACTGTCGAGGGTGACTTCAATCTGTACGCCGCGCACCAGATGGCCCTGTGCAAAGCGCTCTGTTGCGCGGTGCTTCACGTCGAGGATGGCTTCCAGACGCCGACGATTCATCTCGCTGTCGGTCCATTCATACAGCGCCAGGGTGCCGCGCAGGACCTCCGCGTTATCCATCAGGGAAAGAAAACTGCTGCCCAGATGGCTCAGCACCCGCCAGTGAAAACGGTCCTGGGCGGGGGGATAGCACGGCAGCGTCGGCGCGCAGAGGTTACGCACTGCAATACTGGCGGAAGTGGTTTTCATCACCGTATCGAGCACGGTGCTCTGCAGCGCGCGACGCGGCAGCTGGCCGTTGGTTCCGGTGAGGGTCAGCGACAGGCTTTCATCTTCCGGTACGGTATGATTATCAAAGGCTTCTCCGCCGACGATAAGCCAGGTGTTGTACAGCCCGGAGGGGCCACGGCGCACCCGGGTATGATAGTAATAGTCCGCCGCGTCATGACGCATCATGCCGCCTTTGTGGCGAAAACTTGAGAACGGCGCGTAAACCTGCTGGTGTGAGGAGATCACGGAATCGACGGTGTAAATTTCGGTGTGGCCGTCCTGCACGCGCATCGGGCGCAGCGGGTATTCGGTCTGCAGGGAATTGATGGTCAGCGGATCGGACTCCAGCGGAAACAGGTTGAGCACTGGCACGCAGTGCAGGCGCAGCTGCTTTTCGCTGAAGCGGAAGTCATGTTCCCAGCGTTCCGCCAGCACGACGTCGATTTCAAACCACGCCAGTCCGGCCGGAAAAGCCACCGTCTCCAGCCCGCGCAGATCGATGAACATGAACTTTTCGCGGAAGGTAAAATACTCCAGCAGCAGCTGGTAACCGCGAAAACTGCGGCCATCTTCAGGCCAGAGGCCGTCATCCTCGCCAAATCCCAGCGCGCTGAAATACCCGTCCAGCGGCCTTCTGTCCACCTCATCGGGCATGTGCAGCCACATCCGGGCCACATTGAGGGTAAAGGCCTCGTGCATGGCGCAGGCCAGCGGCGCATCGGCGTTGCAGTAGAGCGGGATATGACTGAGATCGACCCGGCGCCAGTCCGTCAGCTGGCTGCAGGTAAAGCGCAGCGTGATCACCGACCGGCCATCCGTATCGGTGGCCAGCTGGACGCGCTCCAGGGATAACGGCTGCAGAGCGATCGCTTTGGTGGTGGTGTACCGGCAGCGCGTGCCCTTTTCACCGATCGGCCGGGAAAGCACTTCAAAGCCTTTGGCCATCGTCATCGGCTCTTTCATTTCCGGCCAGTCGGGGGTGAACTCCACGACCGACATCGAGGGAATGGTACGTAAATAATGTGGCCACAGCAGACTGACCACGCCTTCGGTCAGCTCAGGCAGATCGTCATCGAGTTTCTCGCGCATGCGGCCCATCAGGAAGGCAAAACCTTCAAACAGGCGCTCGACAAAGGGGTCGCGGGCGCCCGCTTTGTCGAGATTGAGCATTGCCGCCTGATCAGGATGAGCGCGGGCAAACTCTTCACCCGCTTCCAGCAGGTAGCGCATTTCAGCGTCGTAATAACGCAAGGTTAAATCGTCCATAAATTAATATTGATTTCCTTTCAATCATCAGATTTTGAAACTGGCAACTAAAAAAATAACCTTTATAACACCTGAATTAATACTTATAATTAAATGCCTTTATTTTTTTTAAACATTTATTGCTTGAACCATTTTTAATCGCGCCCTTAAAAAAATCATCTTTTATATAAATCGATGCGTAGCACACGCCCTCTTTTGAAGAAAGAATAAAATTTTGACCACCGCTACCTGCAGCGTTATATTCGTATTGACCACCAACCCTCCAACCAATGTCGAGCGCTGCATCTTTCCTAATCAGAGATGTAAACGAAGCTTTAATCTTAACTCTTTTTCCAGGTGCTATAATTTCAGGCTTTGATCGTACTATACGCGCGACTTCGTCAGGCTCAGGTTCGACATTATATATACTCTCACCTGCATATACGAATATAGTTTCGTTAGTGTTATTTATAATAACAACGACTGGCCTTATCGGAATAAAATGAGCGACAAGGACTAACACCGCTATAAATAATGCAATACCCGTTAACGTTTTTGTTTTTTTCAAAATGATTCGTCACTTTTTTCTGGATTATCTGTATTCCAGCACCAATGATTTTCTCTTGAGTGAGGAAGGTGCGCGCCAGGTGTTGTTTCTAAAACGCAAAGAATATTATCTGCCGTCAACGTCTCAGCAAATTTCCCATGTTCATAAAATAGATTAAACCCTATTTTCATGCTAGTAATGTCATCCATGGTATCATCCCCCATGGCACCTGGCGTCATGTTTTGTTCCCAAGTGGACCCTTTCAAGAGAATTGCTTCAGAAAAACCGACACTACGTCCAACATAACCATAATGTATGTTTGACCAAACATCATAAAAATAATCATGCTGTTTAAACTTATGATAATAAGACTTTGATGATTTTCCTTTCCTGGGAAGTGGTCGTGCTACTGCAACGGATGAAAAAAAATCGCGGATCTTCGGTTTATGATCCCAGATTGAACCTGTTTTCACGGTCTGATACCAAATAGCCATTGCAGCAAGTAAATCTGCTTTAGGGGGCGGCCCCAGCCTTGCATAAAAGGGAAGTTTATTCCATTCAGTAAGTCTTTTTATTATAAAATCTTCGTCGATTAAATATCGTATTGTTTCTGCCGTATCGCTTCTGACATTCGCCTTTATTTCACTTAGTATATATTCTGCAACTTTAATCGCCCCATCTGTGTGAGTACACTGTCGTTCAGTCTTATTTTCTGGATGAAGATTCTTATAGGGTTCCTGTAAAGATGCCATAAGCCCATCGAGTGAAAATAAAGTAGTTATGCATTCACCTCCTTTCTCATAAGTATCATTCATCATTGATGGAATAAACTTCGCCTTACAGGGGCAAGTACTACAGCTGTCGAGGGTTCCGGCCATTCGCCGGCCATGAATGGTATCGTTGTCGATGCCACCGGCAATCTTGTATAGCCCTGCGTGCTTTCCGCAAGTGACGCTGTCCTGCTCCCGGGCAACAGGTTTATCAAACAGAGTGTGATCTTCTGCGCCTGTAGTGATTCTTCCGCCGCAGGTCGTTCTGTCTCCCTGTACCAGATAAAAACCTTTTGCTGCCATATGTTCTCCTTAGTGTCAGTTTCCGTTCTGTTAGCCGCAAAGCACCGCGCTACTGGCTGGATCGAGCGCAATCAGACCTGCCAGCAATTGATCCATCTCCGGTTGCAATCGTAACTTTTCACTCTCGCTGCGCGTGGCTTTCATGCGCAGTAGCCTGAGCCGTCGCGATTTAATCTCGAACAACAGGGCTGGGATCCACTGCGTGAGGGTGATTGATCCCGCCGCATCGTCGAGTTCTCGCAGAAGATAGAGCGCGAGGTCATTCTTCCCCTTTTGTTCGGCCACGCGGGCCATCAGCAGGCGCAACAGCCATTTTTCTTTAGTGGATTCAGTGCCCGGGCGCGTCTGAATCCAGTGGAGTGCAGCATCGAGACCGTCAGTGTCAGCCTTCTCGAGCGCTTCAGGTTCAAGGGCCAGAATGTCGTTATCAGCGCCGCTGGCAGCCGATACTGGCTCATCCTGCCAGACGGACATATCGTCGAGTACACTCTGATTTATCCAGTTCAGCGTGACCTCATCGGCAAAGGGTGTGCCGTCGTTAAAAGCTAATGTTTCAAGCCCGGTGAGACGGCGCAGCAATCCTTTCAGATCGGCAATTATAATATCGGCCAGCACATCCTGACCCGACCTCACCAGCGCCTGATGGATATACCATTGCAGGTCAAGCCAGAGGTGGTTAGCGCCACGTGAGAAGGTACTGTCCGCCTGTTCCAGTATCTCCGACCAGCTCTGTTGCAGGTACAGCCGCTTGAGCATGGCATGCTGATCTGCTCTGGGAGGCTCGATACGTGTTTTTCCTTCAGCATCAGGCGCAGGGATGATTGTCAAGGTGTCATGACGAAGGCTTTTCATTAGCCGATGTGCGGCAAGCCAGCCATCGGGTTGAACACGCAGATATGCTGTCAGGGTTCGCGCCTGGGCCAGCAGATCCTGACCGGAGGTGATGTTACTGAGAACCGGCGCTTCGTATTCAGCCATGCGTGAAGCGGTTTGAGCCAGCCCCCGGTTTCCGACGTTCTGCGGCACCACCGCATCGACTCCCCCGCCCTTTATCAAACGAGACTCCAGAGCACCCCAGAGTGCTTGCAGATCTGGCCGTGATGTTTCTGGTTCTGTCGTCAGACAATCATCAATGAGAAGCAGCGCGCCGACGGTACGCCTTGCGTCCTCCCGCACAACTTCTGGAAAAAGTGAAAGACTGTCTAAGATACGAGTACCCGCCAGCCACTCGAGGGCTGCTTTGCGGCTACGGTCGCGCTGCGGATAAAGCTGCATACCATATCGTTGCAGCAAGCCTGCCAGCAGCTCCAGCCCATCGGCCAAGCCAGCTTCCCCGTCCTGGTGCAAACGGGCCCAGCAGTAATAGGTAACAATCCGGATATCTTTTGTTGTTGCCAGTAACTGTCCAGCCAACTGGCAAATCAGTACGGTATCGACACCGGAGATCTTATTGACCTCCTCGCGGATACGCTGAAAATCATCGTCATAGCCCGGATCGTCCCCGGTTGGTTGGGCGTCACTGACTGGCGCAAGCCAGGACTGCCACTGCGCCTGGCGTGACCGGGCCTGCTGGCGCAGTGCGCTTTCATCCAACTGACTGGCGGCAACCAAATTTTGTAAAATGCTCATTATTCCATCTCATCCATGTCACTATTCCCTACCCCCGTCGTCAGAGCCTGTGCGCTCTCAGCCGCATCGACAGTGAAAATCTGATCCGGCAGGGTCAATCCGCGCAGCGCCAGAAGCGCCAGCGGGCCGCTCCCAAGCTGGGAGCGCAATACCCACTGCAGGGTGCGGCCATCCGGAGCGGAGAAGCTCATCATCCACTGGCTGCGATCCAGCGGATGGCGTTTACCCTGCTCCAGCCAGCGAATAAAGCCCCAGGTACCGCTGTAGTCACCGAACAGACGCGTGCCCGCATTGACGGTGGTCCAGGTAAGCAGAGTGCCGGGTTTATACGTCTCCCCCGGCCAGCGGAAAGTCTGCCAGTCGGCCATCTGATTGAAATAGCGCAGCTTTTGGCCGTCTATCGTCAGCTGTGTCTCGACAACCTCCGGGGCAGGCCTGGCCTGTAACTCAAAGCTGATCCCCTGGCTGCCGTCGGTGAAAAGAATGTCGGACAGCTGGCTTAGCTGGTTGATCGCGCGCAGAAAGGCCGGATTAAAGACCAGGCCGTGACTGTTGACCTTATCCGGCACCCATTGACTGCCTTCTTTATGCAGGACACCGTTCAGCTCCGTCGTGAGAAAACGTTCGATTCGCCCGCTGTCTTTGCGCACAAACTCAGCCAGCATCGACAGGGAGGCATCGCTTTTGCTGGCGGCAAACGGAAAGCGTCCGTCAAAGGCGGTGTGCCAGTTGGCGACCACCGAGCGGCGCCATTTATCATTCAGACTGGCCGCCGACGGCAGAAGCACGGTTTCCCAGGCCTGAGTCAGCGGCTGCACAAACAGAGTGTTGCCGAAGCCACTCCACTCTTCGCCAAGGCTTGCCGAAATCAGGCTACCGTACTGTTGCGTGTCGGTCAGGTCGACGCTTTTCCCCTGGAAGACGGTCTGCGCCAGGACCTGCATCATTTCCTGCGGATCGGAGGCATTCGCAACCTGCTGCAGGCGCAGGCGCACGCGGGTGATACGGGTCAGATAGGTTTGCAGGCTCAGGGTGCTATCGGCCGACATGACGTTGCTGCCCGTGTTTTTCCCCATCAGCTGGAGCAGTGGGCCGAACGTGTCATCCAGAGGCCCCTGCGGGCCGGCTGCCGACTGGTCGATGACCGGCTTGTCTTTCCCGCCCACCAGATCTTTGGCCGATTTAATAAGGCTGTCCGACAGCCCCTCCCTTTGTTGCCCCGCCTGCCCCTGCCAGGCAAGGGTATTCATCAGGGCAATCAGCGGCGACTGGCGGACATCGCTTATCAGCGTGAGCTGGTCGGTAACATCGGCGATATTGGTCGCCGGATTAAGTCGCAGACTGTTGAGAAAATTCAGCCAGCTGCCGGCGAAATCGGTGAAGTAGCGTCGGGTCAGACGCGCTTTCAGCGCCTCCGGCGACAGGTCTGTCGACATCGTTTTGCGCGAATCGCTCAGCACCCAGTCGATTTCCTCCCGGCGTGAGCTGGCTGCCTTATCAATGGCCTGCTGAATGCCGCCTTCCCATGCCTGGCGGGTAAACATCCCCGGGACCACTTCATCGGTGGTAAACAGCCGGCGCGCATCGGTGCCACTGGTCATGTCTTCCAGCGATACATCGGCAAAATTACGACGCACGGATTTGAGCATGTTCTCATATAAGGTGCTTTCGGCATTGCGGCGACCTAGCTGCTGCAACAGAACCTGACGGCTCTGACTCACCCGTTGCGCATCCGGGATGATCTTCCACTCTGGCCGCTCGGGCAGCAGGGAGAGATAAAAGGCCCACAAATCCGGCGCCAGACTTTGCCACAGACCGGTCGAGATCCCCATTCGCGTCGGCTGGACCGTTTTCATGGTCTGCGCAAAAAATGCGCCATCGGCTTTATCCGGACGAGCCATCATCAGCCAGGCTTTCAGCTGGTCATAGCCCGGTTTCGCCAGCCTGGCTCGTTGGTCGCTATTGGGGGCGGAGTTGACCAGCGCGTTGAGCGCCTGCTGCAACGCGGCATTGGCCGGGTCACGTATCAGGCGATGATTTGCCACACCGTACCAGGGTAGGACGGCGTTTAATAGTTGCTGATGATGGTCCAGACCAAAGCGCCGATACCA
Source organism: Klebsiella sp. 64 (assembly GCF_018223915.1). Taxonomy (NCBI): domain Bacteria; kingdom Pseudomonadati; phylum Pseudomonadota; class Gammaproteobacteria; order Enterobacterales; family Enterobacteriaceae; genus Klebsiella; species Klebsiella sp. 64. Next base: position 145,375 of record NZ_JAGRQZ010000001.1, on the reverse strand, counting down.
GGGCGCCCCCTTCTGCCCATCGTGCACGAGACGGCCGGCCTCATTGCGCAGGGCATGGAGGGCCGTCAGTTGATAGTCAGAAACGGAGGGGTGGGCCACCAGGTCGCGGGCTTTTCCCGCTACCGAAGCAATCTGACTGTAATTGAGGGCAAAGGAGAGCAGCAGTCCCGCCGCCCACAGGCCGAGGATGGCCAGCAGACCGCACGCCAGGCCCCGCTCCCACGCCATTCCCACGTGATGCCCGCGTAAACGGCGGCAGTCATCGACGATCCCCTGCCAGGTGACGGGCAGCGTCAGGAGATGAGGCTGGCCCGCAGGCGAGGTATCCGTCTCCTGATACGGATCTACGGTACGAGGCTCTGGCAGGCTAAACATCAGGCCTCGCAGCGCAAGCCGCTGCCGCGAGGCGGTCAGCCACGGCGCCAGCTGCCGGCGCCATTGTGCGATCTCCCCGTCGATAAGCTGCTGCCCCAGACGCAGCAGGAAGTCGTGGCGGGTATCCGCTGCGATCTGGTGCATCCCCTGCTCCCGTAGCGTGGGCAACATCTGCGCAAGCTGACGGGCGACATCTTCCTCAGTGGCGCGCAACGGGAAGCTAACCCCTACCGCCTGCACCGCGCGGTCAGCCTGCGGCCACTCACTGTCGCACAGTTTCCATAACCAGACCGGGGCGGCATAGCCCAGCAGTTCGCTGATTTTTTCCAGCCCGCGCAGGTCGCTCTCGCTTATCTGCGGCGTCAGGGTGAGAGACGACGGCATCACCCGCACAATCCCATCCAGAGGACGACCGCGGCGCAGCTTGCGCAGCGCGATGTATTTTTCTCGGTCAGGCTCCGATGCAAGGCTGCCGCCGTAAATCAGCACGGTGCGGTTGCCTTCAAGCCAGTGCTGCTGACGCAGGCCAGGCACCAGTTGTTCGATTGCCGCCTCGTCGCCGGTGACTAAAAGCAGGCGGACTTTGCGCCGCCAGTGAATTCCAATTCGGGTTCGCAGATGGTCACGAATCCTGGCACACATCACCACTGCTGGAGAAACAGAGATGTTTTCACTCTCATCTTTTCTCTTATTGTCATCACCACGAGTGACATCCAGGAGCGCCTCAAACTCCTTTTTACCGGCACTGCGAGCTGTCCACAGGAGCATAACTAACATGATAAAGATACATCCGGTAATGCAGCACCCACCAATAAGCCAGTAATTCTGCTGCTGACTATCGCCCTCAAGTCCGGCCATGTCAGGATGTTTCCAGACGATAAATGTCATTGCAGCCAAGAGTAAAAAGAGAATGAATACGACTGAAAGATAGCGACCTTCCGTAGTTTTCGGTGCTAAAAGTAACTTCACAGATCCATCTCCTGTCTTGAAGCTATCGGGGTAATAAGCGTGCTCCATAGCACTTTCTGAGTGGTATCCCCGCAGATAATCATCTGCGGGGATTGTGTTTGTCGGGCGATTTCAGTGGCGGCAGCAATAGCCAGCCAGGGTGCAGCGGCTCCAGCATTCCCCATGGATATATCGAGTGAAATGACAGCCTCATCTTTTACGCACTGCGCAGGATGTGCATTCTGACATCCAATCGCTTCTGCACGTTGCTCACCTGTCATTCCAGCGAGCCATAAATTTTTCACCATACTTTCTTTTAGCGGGACGTTCCAGGCGGCCATCCTCATCCCTTCGCTAAGTTCACCTGAGGGAGCAGCATCTGGCCGGTGTAGTAATGCGAGGGGGTCAAGCGCCTCTTGCGTTAGGCGGTTGCCAAGAAGTAGAGCAACAGCCGCTTCAGCAGTATTGTTTGTAACAACCGGATCAATCTGGAGGCCAACGATCAATAACATTGCTTTATCTTTAATACGTTCATTTAACCAGCGGTCAATTACACTAAGACCACGCCCTTCAACGTGTTCAACAGGAAAAGTGATATTGTTCTTTTGCCATGCCTCATCCCAGTAATGGCGAATGTTCTCCAAAGGCAGCGATGTTGTTACATCAAAAACTACTACTAGTGGGCATTTATCAGGGATTTGTGTAAAAGGAATGTCTGCAATCATCTGCGAAAAAATATTCATTATCACGAATTCCATAGAATCCTGCGGGCTGGAAGAAATTTGGCTCATTCTGGCGCTTTCATTACCATCCCGGCCGACCTGTGAAACAATAATGCTGTCGTTATTTTGCATAGCAATAGCGGTATCTTTCTGAGCAACTGATGAGTGGCCGGTAATAAATGTTGCACTCAGCACTTGTAATGCACGCCGTGCCTTACGGGTTTCTCGAAGAATCCACTGTTCTCGCTGTTTGTCAAAAGCGTTTGCTTTGCTATCCTGTAAAGACCAAACAAGCAGACGAGAAGAAAGCAAGACACTCCACAAAGCAACAGGAAAACCTAAAGCTAATCTCCAGAAGTACAGATTTTCAACATAATGCCCAAATATACGCATTATGATAATACTGACTGAAAGCATGACAACCAGAGCAACAAGCCAACGAGAAAATTTCAGAGGTTTAGGTCTGGGGTAGCGTTCTGGCAAATGTTTAAGTGTATATGGCATTAATTTCCTCATATTACAGGATGGCTAAATTAGCTCGATATGCAGGCGAAACAAAAACTCACCACATTATATTTCTTTCATTAGCAAACTCACACTTAAACATACGACCATCCTTTTTGGTAAAAAACAGAAATCAACGTGCTAGTTTACTTTTGTCGTTGAAGTGGCCTTCCATTTTTTTCAGCATGTAATTTAACAGAGACTTGTCTTTTTTAATTATAATCAGGAATCGGAGGGTTTTCTCCACCCCACCTACCGTTTTCAACCATGATATTCTCTTCCCCTCGTAGTGCATATTTCAATCCATTTTATACGCGAAATAGTTGACAGTAACTGGGTCTATCCCACCAATACATCCAATTTATAAGCAAATAAAACAGTGCCTTCGTCATTGGTAAAGCTACTGTTTATTTCAACTGATTCTTTTACCCCCCCATTCAGATTAATATCCATTTCACAGTCAATAATATAATCATTTGAAATGCAATCATCCTTACCCTTTGTCACCTGTTTTACAGATAAATACTCTGCAGTATTATTCTGGTTGATTTCCTTTTTCATCACCAGTAAATGCTTACCAGAATTACCTTCCCGCTTTGTAGAAAAGATTGGATTTTTAGTAAAAATAGAGTTTATTGGCTACAAAATAATATGCAACACAACCTAAAAAGCAGCAAGAGCGCTGAATAATGATTAATCAACAACACCTTTAATTTAGAGCAAGATGCTTACATCAATACTCACAAGCTATTTTTGCAGCATAAATTTATTGGCAGCTTTGCAAGCCAAAGTTCCGTCGGGAAGAGAATCAAACAAAGAGGTAAAGTTATATAGAACTGTTTTCCCATTAACTTTCTTAAATTCAATAAAATACCCATAAGCACCATCATCATCACATTTTTTCTAATAGACTCTGGTAGAGCAAAAGATACATTCCATACACACACTTTTTCATTTGGGAAAACTGCCGATGTGTTAACAGGATACTTTGATTTTTTGTCCACTCCCCAGCCATAGTAAACCTCAGATACATTGACAATGTGTACTGTATTTATTTTTGATAAGTAAATCACTTTCAACATAACGCCACATTTCTTTTGAAGACATTTCAATCAACAACTTCTTATTATTTTTTTAAAAACCTGTCTTAGAGAATCTATATTTGAGTTATCCATACACTCTTCTGCCAGTACACATGAGCTGTAACCAAGTAACAATGCTAAAACATAATAATACTTCACATCACCTCCAGTATTAAATTTTTTTTATCACCTTGTTCTTCCATCCTCTTTCGAGAGTAGATTGGCTCCAAGGCTTTCACGCAACTCTGCAATATTAGAAATCGCTGCTTCTCTCGAGCCCGAATTTATTATTTTTTGTGCATAAGAATAATATGAATTAGGTACATAGAACCTGACCCTGGCCCAAAATCAGTGCAGTGCTAAATCAGAGATCTTCGTCTTTCCGGAGATTTCGGATGAATTCAGCCGGAGTCATGTCATTTAATGATGAATGCGTTCTCTCATGATTATATTCCCTGCGCCAGTTGTCGAGTTTGTCCTGCGCATCTTCCAGCGAGAGAAACCAGTGAATGTTCAGGCATTCATCCCGCAGACTGCCGTTCAATGATTCAATAAACGGGTTATCCGTTGGTTTTCCGGGGCGGGAGAAGTCCATTGTAACACCGTGCTGATACGCCCATTTATCCAGACTTTTCGAGATAAACTCGCTGCCGTTATCTGTCTGAATACGTACCGGCAGGCGCTTGCCCAGCACCCGCAACCTTTCCATCACACCGACCACATCCTCACCTTTCAGCGACTTTCCGGCATGGATCGCCACACACTCCCGACTAAAATTATCCACTACAGTCAGCGCCCGGAAACGTCGTCCGTTAAACAGGTTATCCGACACGAAATCCATACTCCAGCACTGATCGACTCCGCTCAGGACCGGACGTTGCTGACGATGTGCTGCACTGACATGCCTGCGGGGGCGCTTTTTGCGCAGGTTGAGGCCTTCCAGACAGTAAATCCGGTGTGTTTTCTTGTGGTTAACAGGCCAGCCTTCCCGCCGCAGCTGAATATGAATACGCGGGCAACCGTAGCGGATCCGGGTTTCCGCTATTTCCCGGATACGCAGGGTTATCGCCCGATCATCCCGCCGGCTCTGCCAGTGGTAAACGGTTCTGCTCTGCATCAGCAGTCCGCATCCCCGTCGGACACTGATACGGTAAGCCTCCCGCAGAAAATGCACCGCCTGACGCTTCTGAGCCGGCCTCAGAACTTTTTTTGATAACTTCCTGCAGCATCACCTTGTCCAGACTTAAATCAGCCACCAGACGTTTCAGACGCTGATTCTCTTCCTCAAGCTGGCGCAGGCGGCGCAGTTTTGTCACGCCCATGCCGCCAAACTTTTTCTTCCAGTTGTAAAATGTGGCTTCAGAAATGCCCATCTTTCTGCAGACTTCCTCCACCCGAGTGCCGGTTGCGGCCTGTTTCAGCGCAAATGCTATCTGTTCTTCGGTATAGCGGGTCTTTTTCATGGCGATGTGCCTCTCTGTGAGATGGAAGAAAGACCGGAGACTTCAGTTTAGCCTGACACTGTTTTCAGGGAGGAGATCAAAGGTTAAGCGGGATACTTACAGAGAACATTTCCCCAGCAATGGCACTTGAAAAACACAGCATACATATGATTAATGAAAAGTATCTAAACAAAGCTACTGACCTCAATATCATTAAGGACTGGAAGGGAGTATCTTTGATCTTATAGACTGGCAAATGGACCTTCCTAAAAGCTTATAGCTAATAATTCCATCAACATTCAACTCATTCGTAAAGATATGCCCAGGGGCTTTTGAGTCGAACGTATAAATAAATAACTTATTATCTTTCATTGCATAAAAAAGAACTCCATCGAAACCAGAAACTTGATCATCAGAGTAAGATGATAATATTTTGGCAATCTGAGTTCTGGATGATAAATCTGTTATGGATTTTATTAGTATATTGTCATCAATACCTTTTGGGAGCGTATTCAAATATACGTTATCAATATAAGGGGTATAATCATTTTGATCGCACGAAGGAGTGTGAGGATTGTCCACACCGTAATAATTTCTAAAAAAGCCATCAAGGACATATTTATAATCATTTGCAGAAGGCAATGTCTTTACAAGTAAGGATATTCCTCCGGGATCACCTGCTATCACTCTCAATGACAACAACAGTAACATACTTATAGCTATAAAATTTTTCATCGACCGCCACCTTCATCTTTCACAGATTTAGTTTTGCTATCAAATCCGAAAAAATTATTGATTTTACTGAGGGTTGATAATCCATGCTTATCCTCATGAGAAAGTATGATTGGGATCAATTGCTAATGATTCACGAGAAAATTTTTTGCGCTGATAGTAAATAGCCATTTGAAAAAGCATCATTTCATATTGATAAGCTCCCCCCCCAATTCATCAAGTGTTTTCTCTCCCGAGAAAAGCTGTCGGCATTTACTGTCAATTACAGCATCATCTTTATCTCTTGGGAATATAATTTTCATTTTTCTTGCTATATCCCACACACCTGGGAATGAATCAACCGCACAATCCAAATCGTTTGGCGCAATATATTCTCCATTGACAGATATTTTCCCTAGATATATTGAACCACCAGGGTAAAACAAGCTATTCTGATCTGGCTCAGATGAGGAATTACTCCAAAAACCTTTGCCTGACAAAAGGTTTTTATTCCCATTAAACTTAGATACTATCGCCTGATATGACCTAAAGTGAGCATCAATCACAACTAATGCCAGAACTAATTTTTTTTCAAAATTAACATCTATAATAGAAGAAATTGAATTATTAAAGTAATGAATAGAATGAATTCGAATTGACTGTCCTTTGCAATCTATAAGCTCCTTAACATCAAGATATTTATTTCCTGATGCTAAAAGCACGCCTAAATGATCACTAGTTAGAGAAATACCTCCAGCACCAGAGATTAATGAATCATTCCAATTTTCTATTTTGCATGAGTAATCCGTATTTAATTGATCATCGTGAACATTTACATATCCAGCTTTATCCTTATCTAAATGGATGCTTACACCATCGATATCAATTGTGTTGTAATATCCAGCCCAAGAATTAAGAGCAGTAGCACAAAGCATCATAAACAAAAATGAATTAGTTTTAAACTTCATCATCAATCATCTCTTTTGCTTTTTTAGTAGCTATTTTCCTTTCTGCAATTCCTTTATCTGCACCATTTATATTTTTAGTTACTTTCAAAATAATGCTGTCATCATCAGATTTCCCAATTTTGTCCTCATCCATAATTTTGAGAACTTTAGACTTAAAACAAACTATAAAAAAACCACCTGTATCAATACAGTTATATGCATTTTCTGTCACTTTCTGAGGGTTTCCTATTTTTGGTGGTTTTTTCTTCATACCGGCTGAATTTTTTTCTTGTACTCCGGGTCATCCCACCAATATTTATCAAAGTCATTTTTTGACAACCAACCTCGATATACCCAGTAGCTTGAATATGTGTTAAGTCCAGTTAGCATTTTAAACCCTCTACCTCTGAATTTTTGTGCATCTACATCTCCACAGTTACCGTTAATCCAGCTATAGGATCCTGTGATATACCCTCCACGGGAATTGTATTTTTTCCCGGAGAAATAGTTATCCTTCTCGGCTTTAAGAGCTCCGTACCAATGACCTAGCTTAGTAGTTTCATTAAATGTTGATGCTTCAACAATCACACCACCTTGCTGAACACCATCAACAATAATTTGTTGCTGGCTAGTTTCTTGCATGGACAATAAATAACCTGATTCAACTGCACCCTGCCCTAAAAAATGACAAATTCTATTTGCATCAGATAAGTTATACTTTCGCATGATTGTATTTATGTCCGCATAGTACTCTAATGTAATATTTTTAATACCTTCAAGTGCATTTTTATTTTTTTTACTAGCATTCGCCGTCATTACTTTTTCAATTACTTCAGAGTCGAGCCAACTACATTTCCTGAAATGTCGAATAAATGATTTTGGCTCAAAATGCCACAACCGGTCAGAACTCAACGCTCCAGAATCAAAGCATAGTGCTTCCGCATGGGATTTAAACTTTGCATAATCGGCTTCCGTCATCGGTTCATGCTCTTCATTTCCCGTTTTCAGCCACGAAAAACGGATGTCGATCGTACTTTTTTCCCATTCAAATGGGAAATGACAGATTAGCTTCCCGCACTGGTTATCGAAGTCACCAACTTCGTGAAGTTTCTTGATAATAGCTGAATTACACTGGCTGTTGCTATCACTATCGTCATCTACCATCTGCCAGCCCGTCCAGTGAGGGAAATCAGCGTCACTAAACTTTTTAATACTGGAATCAGCAAGGTTGATCACCCCTTTACCACCCGGGTAATTGACTGTCATCCATAATGGTGCGTCTGCCGGTACCAGTGTTTCATGGTCCGTGTTGATCACTCGCCCAAAGCGAAGTAATTCAAACCCGGCACTTGGGCTCTCCTTATAATTCCGCATCGCGGTTTTATAGAGATTGTATTCGTAGTCATCACCATCTGCATTAACCAGTGGTTCACCCAGCAGATCATATTTTCCGTCAGTCTGCGTATTTTTCTGACGAGTAACCATCGTGCACTTGCCTTGGGCCAGAGTCATGCTGGCATACAGAGGCACATTGCTGGTATATAGTTCAGAAAGTCCGGTGGTAGAAATGCTGTTATCTGCTGGAGCCTTGTCATAAAACTTTGTCTGCGGTGGCAGATAAAAGTGAATATCACCATAAACCGCATCGGTGCGGCCATTCTTCGAAATATCCAGCTCTCCTGTTTTCCTGCCCGTTAGCTTGCTGATGTTGTCATCATCGCAGAAAATCTGGAAATGGAAAGCATTCACTCCATCAACCATGCCTGGAAGGCCTATAGGATCCTTACGGTAAACTTTATCACCGGCTTTAACAGTTTCAGCCAGCGACTTCAGATGCATGTATAAGGAATAGAAAGCCACTTTTCCTTCATCACCGCTACCGATCTCGGTTTCATGCTTTATGAGCACATAACCATCATTACTCCCCTTTGTATTGGGTTTATCGGCGTTGATGTTGAATGGTGCTAGGTCGCGCTTGTCTGAGCTTTTGCGGAGTGAAATGACGGTACCGTCAGCTATCGCCCGCACGCTCTCAGCAGGCCTTCCAAGATGTTATTACCTGTTTATTTCTGAATATTAATCTCATATTGTTTTTCAAAATATTGCCCCGCACTAGCAACAACCCCGCCCCTAATATTAATTGTTACAATCCCTTGCAACTGAGGCTTACCTTCTATAGTAAAGTTATTATATACATATTTTGTGTAATATTTTTTTTCAGAAAATACTAATTTCAATCCAGAATTTGATGGGTGAATTTCATAACTCAGATCAACAACTGGTCCTGTACCTCCAGAGATGGTGATTGGAACATAATATTCCTGATCTATATATCCACCTGGTAACTTATTAGGCTCAAATACAAGGTGATTGCCACAGCCAGTTAGAAAGAAAGAAATTACAAAAGCTCTTAGATAGTGATTCATTTTTAATCATGATATTTTTGTAAATACCATCCCCCCAAAAGTATGGTTTAGAAATTCTCCTAATTTTAATGATACTCGAAGCGAGTTATCTTTAACTTCACCCCATGAAAAAAGTCTCAGCGAGACAAGCTCTTCTAAACTCGTTTCGTTAGTGATTATCCAGATTAAATTCCTTCCTCAATTTTCAAAAAACTCCATCTCTAAATTACCAGGGATAAGATCTTTCGATTATTTCGTCAGGCTTTTAGGATTACGGTAAAAAAACCTGGTGTTACTTGTGCCCACCTTGACATACCCACTCTTTTAAAACCACTCGATATCACCCCTCCAAATTGTAATACCGGCGACCACATTGTCTACTTTAATATCATTAAAGACATGATCTAAAATAAATTCAATCAACATTTATTTGATATTTTTTAGTAAACACCTGTGATTTTGAATACATAGATACATATGTTTTTGCAACTATTTCAACGGTTATCACACCTTTTATTCTGGGCACTCCACTTATTACAAGTTCGTTAGGGCTGCTACCTTTGTTAAAGTCATTTTTTTCATTCCCCATAAAGCTTGGTTCTATATCCAGACCGGAATTATCAGGAGTTAATTTTGCTCTAAAATTACTTGAAATAAAAGAAATAACCTCTCCACTCCCCTGAAATCTCATAACCAAACCTTGCTGATAAAACGTCCCTATCTTGGCATTTTTCAACCGCCCCCCACTTGGATAAAACTCTATTTTACCTGAAGAGCAGGATGCTAAAAAAACAAACAAACAGATTAGATATTTTTTCATAAAACTATTCTAGTGATTTAAACACCACCCCTCCAAAAATGCTTCCCATTACATCTGAAAGAGCAAGATGCCTCTTAATCTGATTTTTTACCTTACCCCAAGAGAATAATTTCAATTGAACTAACTCATTTTCCTTAGTCGTTAATGAAATGACCTCACCATACTGTGTGGTTATAGGTCCATCCCAAACAATCCAATGATTCTTAGCCGTGACAGTGGAGTCAAATCCATCAAGTATACCAGCTGATATCAAAGTAACAACTCGACAACCTTTTCTAATATACTCATTGAGGGTACTTAGTTCTTTCAGATTTACGTGCGATAGCCCGACATTACTAAACTCTTTTTGATAACCAGCACTTACAAACCATTCAGTAAGCGCTCCCCATAATGTTATCCCTGAAGCCTGGTCATCAATTTCGTCATAACTCATAATGGAATTTTCGGAGTCCCTTAAAGAAGCGAGGGTTATCCAATCGATCCCCTTCACTCGTTCTCCATAAGCATCATAGAAAGCCCCCATAGGATGCCGACAACTATTGCTTGGAACTATATTTAACGCACCTATTTTAGTTTTCCCATACAACCAAAGCTCATTAACTGCTTGTTTATAAATATCAGGTCTATCCATTAACAGGCAATAAAAAAATGATGCTGGCCCACACAAACTAGTATCCCCTTGATTTGGATAACTACTGCGATTCATCCTCGAAAGGATCTGATGTTCTATCTTATTTTTATCGAAGGGATCATCAGGACTACCTACAGGATACTCTTTTGCAATAAACGCTCTTTTCTGACAGGTAATCTGCACAGTATGTATATTATCCTCACCCTTATCATTAACCGGTTTTGTCTGCGCCTTTGTCTCAAAATAACAAACATTTTCACGCTTATTTTTAGAATATGCTTGCCCTGATGCCATTTCACCAAGTGTGTACATCTTTTTCGCAGGCGAGGAAAGCACAGAAAACAACTTACCTCCGTGCTTGCGATATAAGTTCATTTCCATTATGTAGATTACAGATAACCCATCCTCTGTGTCATTCGTTTCATGGGACTGAGTTTGATAATTTGATGTTACTGGTTGTTGCGCCACTGACAGTAGTATATGTTTTTTATTACTGGCATCAGTTCTGTAAACATTCAGATCGTAAAAAAGGTCGACTGCTGAAACATTCGATTCAATCTTTGTATAAATATTATATTTAGGCATTGATGGCCTCCGGTATCATATGCAGCAGAACATCCTGTATCTGTGCAGAAGTAAACAACTTCGTATACCCCTCGCCATCACTGACACCCTCTAATACCGAGCCATCAGCCAGAAAGGCCCTGTAAGGAGTATTCATCATCGGCACCCCATTATCATCTGTACACAGGTAGCGAATATTATGGCTGCCGTCATTTATCGCATTAGCTAAAGGTGCAATGTCAGGCTTATGCTGCGCTTTTTCCCGCCTGACGTAATACCCGGCCCTTGTTCTGTACTCACCTGCCGTCGCTGATTCAATGCCACTGGCATTGAGCGTGATATAACTTCCCCCGCCGTTTATCGTGACCCGTTTTTTCGCAATAATTTCGATACTGTCTTCCGTGCTGACAATGCTGATTTCCTTCCGGGCAAGCAACGCCATCAGGTCATTCTGCGCCTGCATCTGTACCGGTCCCTGGTTCGCTATCAGCCTGATCCCAAGCTTTCGCACAAACACGCTCAGCGCACTGCCCACCCCGATGAACAGATTTTTCACCACGCTGACGTCTGCATTCTTTCCGGCTGTGGCAATCAGGTTATGCCCGGCTGAGACCTGCAAATGCTCCCCGCTGGTCAGCGCTATCCCCTCCGGCGCGCTGACCAGCAGTACCGATTTTTTGAGGTCTGTCAGCTGCTGCTCCAGCAGGGTAATTTGCGCCTGGAGATCGGCCGGGTTCGCGGTCGCCTTCTGCGCGTCACCGGAGATGGACATCATCTGCTCCCGGGCTTCGGCCAGATTGCTGACCGCCGGCTCCATATCCAGCACCTGCCCCTGAGCCTGCGCCTGTCCGTCCGCGCTGATAAAAATACCCTTCTGTGCCCGGATAGCGCCCCAACTGTCGGTTCTCAGCTCAAAGCCTTCGCCGCGCGGCTGCTTTTCAGCATCCACGAGATGGCCGAGGTTCAGCTGGCTCTTGCCGCCGTACTCCGTCGAGAGCTTGATATGCTCTTTCCCGCGCTCGTCGTCGAGGCGGATTTTGTTGTTGGCCGGGGTGCGCAGGACGTTACGTTTGTCATTGCGAATGGTGACGTGGTCGCCGTGCGCCGAGTCGTGCAGCACGCCCGCGATATACGGCCGGTCGGGGTTACCATCCTCAAAGCCAATCGCCACCTCCGTCCCCGCCAGCAGCGGCAGGTGCAGGCCGTAGGTGTCTCCGGCATACGGCCGCGACTGGCGGACCCACAGGCTCTCGAACCCGGTTTCCCAGCGCGCCCGGTCAAACAGCATATTCACCCGGTAGCGTCCGTGTTTGTCGATATGCCCGTAGGTGTCGTTTTCCCGGGTGCTGGTCACGCGGGCCGGCAGCGTCCCGGCCATCACCGGACGCGCGCCGGGCTCAGGCCGGTAGCCGACGTCCGGGCTGTCCGGTATGCCGGCAAACTCCACCGCAAAATCCGCATCGCGCCGGGCGTGGCTGTGCATCGCCGTGACGAGCACGCCCTCAGCAAACTCCCTGGCCACCTCCTCTCCGCCGATGACCGTCAACACCTGTCCCGGGCAGAGCGTCGGGCAGCTGGTGGTGGCCTGCATCCGGGTCTGGCCGTTAAGATAACGCTCATGGCGAAGCCGGGCGTAAAACGCCCCGGACTCCGGCGCCGGATGGCGGTCATGGACATTCCCCGCGGTCAGGTAGTTATCTCCCCAGTGGTAAGCCTCACCAAAGGTGGTGGTCTCCCCGCGGGTGACATCCACCTGCGCGTTCATGTCCGCCGTCGCCTCGCGGTAGTTGTAGTCGCGGGTACTGACCTGCTGCTCCACGACGCGGTGGCGGCATGCCATCTCCCACACCGCGTCCACCCCGGCCGACTGCTGCCCTGACGGCGGGACCGAAGGCAACGTCAGCCCCTTCTCATAGCCCTGCTGACTGTCGCAGAACTCAGCGACGTCGATGTGCAGCCGCGTGTCGGCGGTAAAGCGAAACCAGATCCCCACCTCACCCAGCAGCCGGGTGATAAAGCGCAGGTCATCCTCGCCGTACTGCATCACCTGCTCGCGGCGCGGATACGTTTTTGTCAGCGAGAACAGAAAATCCTGACCGCGCAGGCCGTGGCGCTCGCGGAGGATTTTTTCCACAATCTGCGGAACGGACTGGTCCTGGTAAATGGCGTTCTGGTGCGAGCGGTTAAGCAGCGCCAGGCGCGGCTGAAGCGTCAGCGCGTAGTGCGTTTCATCCCTGGAGGTACTGAGCCGTTCAAACCCCGTCACCACGCCCTGGATCACCCGCACGGGTTGCTGAACATTGATGCCGAAGCCCTGAGCCACCGGCGCCTGCAGCGTCAGGGAGGCTGCCTTCATCAGCATCATCTCTTTGCTGATGGCATGGTCTGCGCTGGTGAATTCAATACGGTAGCGGAACGGCTGGCTCAGGGCTTCATCGCCCTCGAAGGCCAGCACATCAAGCCCGGCTTCACATCCCTTCACCGAAAGCAGGTGGTGGTTATGGCTGAACAACAACGATTTCACGCTACTCATCGGATATTGTCCCCTCGTCAAACGCCATCACGACGCCTTCCTCTTCGTGATACCCCAGCGTCACCTGGCGCGGTTTCTGCCCCGCCGCCATATGGCTCAATAGCTGCTGACTCAGTGCCGGCAGGATCTGCTGATTGAGCAGACTGTCGACGTTACGGGCGCCGGTATCCGGCAGCAGGCAGGCCTCGGTCAGCGCGTCGAACAGGCTCTCGCTGAGGGTGGTGGTGATTCCGTAATGGCAAGCCAGACGCTGACTTACCTGCCCGAGCTTCATGCCGACAATGGCGCGCAGCGCTGCCGCCGGCAGCGGACGGTAAATCACCGTCTGGAAGCGGGCCAGCAGCGCCGGCTGGAAGTGGCCGCGCAGTACCGGGCGCAGCAGCTCGTGCAGGTCTGATTCGCTGGCCTCCGGCTGTTCATCCAGCAACTGCATCAGGAGGTCGCTTCCGAGGTTGGCGGTCATCAGGATCACGGTGTTGCGAAAGTCGATTTCACGCCCCTCGCCGTCGCGCATTCCTCCCCGGTCGAAGACCTGGTAGAACAGGTTCATCACATCGCGATGGGCCTTTTCCACCTCATCGAGCAGCACCACGCTGTAGGGGCGTTTGCGCACCGCCTCGGTCAGGATCCCGCCCTGGCCGTAGCCGACGTAGCCGGGCGGAGAACCCTTCAGCTGGCTGACGGTGTGCGGCTCCTGGTACTCGGAGAGATTGATGGTGATCAGCGCTTTCTCGCCGCCGAACAGCGCATCGGCCAGGGCGAGCGCCGTTTCCGTTTTGCCGGTGCCGCTCGGCCCGACCAGCAGGAACACCCCTTGCGGACCGTTCTCCGGCGTCAGGCCGGTTTTCGCGGCGCGCAGGCGCCGGGCAATAGCGCTCAGGGCCGCCTCCTGGCCAACCACCCGTTTGCCGAGACTCTCTTCCAGACTCAGCAGCTCCGTCTGCTCATCTTTCATTAGCGAGGAGAGCGGCACGCCGGTCCAGTCGGCAATCACCGTCGCCACGGTGCGGACGTCGACGTCCAGCCCGAGCAGCGGATTGCCCTGCTGGACGGCGATAAGCGCGGTTTGTAGATCGCTAATTTCCGCCTGGCGGGAGATATCGCGGCGACAGGCGAGCAGCGCTTCCGTCAGCTGCAGCTCCTGACCATACTGAGTTTCAAGGGTATCCAGCGCCAGAATAAGGCGGATCTCCTCCTGCTCAATGGCCGCCAGCCGATCGCCGCGGGCGCTGTTGCCCAGCGCAATATCTTCCAGCAGCGCCTGCTTCTCCATTGCCAGCGCGGTGAGCTGCGCCTTCATGCGGGTCAGCGGCTCAGGCACGGTATCCAAACTCATACGCAGGCGGGCGGAAGCGGTGTCGAGTAAATCCACTGCCTTGTCCGGCAGCTGGCGACCGGTGAGATAGCGTCGTGACAGCGTCACGGCGGCGCGCACCGCATCATCCGTGATATGCACGCCGTGGTGGTCGGCATAGCGGGACTTCAGGCCGCGCAGCATCAGGCAGGCGGTGTCGTCGTCCGGCTCATCCACCTTGACCATCTGAAAGCGGCGCTCCAGCGCGGCGTCGCGCTCGAAGTACTGCTTGTATTCACTCCAGGTGGTGGCGGCGATAGTCCGCAGTTCGCCCCGGGCCAGCGCCGGCTTCAGCAGGTTGGCGGCATCCGCGCCGCCCGCCTGATTACCCGCGCCGATGATCGTGTGCGCCTCGTCGATAAACAGTAGCACCGGCGAAGGCGACTGCTGTACCGCCTCAATGATATTTTTCAGCCGCTGCTCGAACTCGCCTTTGACCCCGGCGCCGGCCTGCAGCAGACCGAGGTCAAGGGTGCGCACCGACACTGGCTTCAGCGCGTCGGGGACGTTGCCTTCGGCAATGCGCAGCGCCAGGCCTTCCACCAGAGCGGTCTTGCCCACGCCCGGCTCACCGACGAGGATTGGGTTGTTTTTTCGCCGACGGGAGAGAATATCCACCATCTGGCGGATTTCCGTGTCGCGTCCGAACACCGGGTCAATCTGGCCGTCTCTGGCTTTGGCGGTGACGTCGAGAGTGAATTTGTCCAGCGCGTTCTGCAGCGCCGGGTTGAGCCCATCCGCATTCAGTTCGCTGCCCGCAGGACGCCCCACAAATTCCACGTCCCCGCCATGGGGCTGCGCCAGCGCCGCTTCCTGCTGCGCTGGCGGACATTCGTCGGACTGGGCATCAAGCAAGGGGCGCAGGCGTTCCAGCTGACGCTGGCCCAGCGTTAACAGCGGCCACAGGCCATCGCACTGGATCAGATTCTGTTTTTCAACCAGCGCCATCAGCAGGTGAACACTGCGGATCTGCGCTTCGCCGCTGAGAGAGGCAATCAGCCAGGCCTCCTGCATCAGCCTCAGGGTATGGTCAGAGAGCTGGGGACGATGACGTACCGAGCGCGGCTGTTTATCCAGCCAGCTCAGCAGATCCTGCCACAGCGCATCCATATCCCATTCATAGCGCCGCGCCAGCACCGTCAGATCGCCTTCCCCCTGTTCCAGCAGCTTAAGCAGCCAGTGCTCGGGCAGGATCTCGGCATGCGCCCGGGTCTGGCACAGGGAGGCCGCCCCCTCCATTGCGCGGGCACAGCAGGGATTAAGACGGCGTAACAGGCTGGCTGGATTTTCCATGAGATCCTCTCTTATTGTTTCCGGACACGCTACCGCCCGTCGCTGTTCCTGAACAGGAACCCCAAGCGCACAAGGTCAGGCAGACAGATTGTGTTTTTCTTTGCTGAGAACCCGTATCTCAGGCGCTCAGCAAAAAACGGCGGGCAGAGAAACGCTGCCCGCATCAGGCGATCGCCCGCAATAATCCCCGGCCGCAGAGATAACGATGCGGCCGGGATGAGCGAACGTCGCCTGCGCGCCAGCGGCGCGAAATATGACGGGCAATTACGCGGTGGCGCGTTCGTTCCAGCTATCGGAGTGAATGATGTTGCCGTCTTTATAGGTCCAGGTGATCTTCTCGTAGCGCAGCTCAATCTGTTCCAGATGGTTGTGCTTCTCGTAGGCGGGGTTTTTGATGTCGTGCATCAGGGGATTCACTTTCACCACCTTGACGTTCTCAAGTTTGGTATTGAAATACTCCACTTCCTGGCCGGCATCGTTGATTCGGTACCACTTAAACTCGGCGGACTTCAGGGTCTGACCGGTGGTCACCGCCTTGTACAGGTAGGGGCTGGAGGAGTCGATCTCCTTGGTGAACAGGAACGGCGTATGAATACGCGTGCCGGTCAGTTTGCCGGTGTTGTTATCGGTCGGGATGTACAGGTTATGCTCCTGAGCCACCACTTCGATACTGCCTTCACGATCCTGAACGTCGACAGACCCTTTAATGTCCGCGCCGCCGTCGTCTTTCAGCCAAAGATAAACAGGAATTGCCATGGAATTACTCTCCATTGTGTAGTGAAGCGCCATCATCCTGGGATGACGCAGAGGGTTGGTCCGGTAACCGGCAGGCGTCTACCTGCGGCACCAGACTGATTTCGACACGACGGTTCAGCGCACGGCCTTCCGGCGTATCGTTTGTTGCAATTGGTCGGCTTTCGCCATAGCCCTGAACGGCAAAGCAGCTGTCCGGCACGTCGCCGGTATCGCGCATCCAGTCGCGGACCGATTCCGCACGTTTCAGCGACAATAGCTGGTTGGCTTTTTCCTCACCCACGCTGTCGGTGTGACCCGCCACCACGATCAGCCACCCGGGCCTGGCCTTAATGTCCATCAGCGAGCTGACCAGCCGCTTTGTCGAACCAGGCTTCAGTACCCATTTCCCGGTATCGAATAGCGACATGCTGTCAAGGCGGATGACGTTCGGGGCAACGCGCTGCACCGGCCTGGGCGGAGGCGGAGGCGGCACGTAACCGCGAATCGCCTCCAGCAACGGCAGGCGAATCTGCTCCCCGCGATATAAGCCCAGACTCAGGCGCAGCGGGACGCCGTTACGCGCCCAGCTATCAAGCAGCGCGGCATCTTCACGCAGCACCCTGACAGCGCTGGCTTTTGGTCGATAATCATCCATCGCAATCCGCTCATAACGGGCAATATCGACGCCCACGCGCTGCAGCAGTTGTCGATTATTCCAGCCACTGCTGAGCAGCGCGGCGACAGCCGCGAGGGTGAAAATCGCGAGCGCCGCGCGCCAGGCCCTGCCTCGTGGCGTGAGTCCCCGTCCCGCCGGTAACTGCGGCAGGATGAATTCCGGCAAAGCTGAAGCGTCCCCGGTGTCGCTCTCATCTGGCTGCCAGCCAGCTACCCGCGTCAGGCCGCTATGTCGGGATAACCACGTCGTCCAGGCCGACGATGCCAGACTTCCGGGCAGCGAGGGCCCGAGGCCCCACAGCGCGGCCGCAGGGGTCAGAGGTGGCAGGTCGGTATTCTCTTCCGTCAACACGGCATGGACGTGCTGTTCAGACCAGCCCATCAGGCTGTTCATCAGCACCTGCTGCTCCAGCGCGGCCGCCCCGCCGGCGCGTACCCAGGCCGGTACGGAACAGGGGGCGCAGGAGGGCTGCCAGACTTTCACCGCTTCACCCGGTATCGCCGCCTGCCACAACAGGTCGCGACTCATCGCGCTGCCCACCTGCCCCTGCAGCGCCAGCGGTACGGCATACCCCGTCTGCTGGCGCAGCTGGCTGAGTTGCCAGCGCAGGGCCAGCAGAGCGCTGGTCAGCGCATCGCTTTGCGCATGCCGCTGCGGGCAGACGCAGAGCAGCACCGACAGCTGAGGCCCCCATTCCGGCCGCTGGCTCAATACCTGGCGCGCGACCTGCTGCAGCTCCTCCGTCTTTTCCACGCGGATCCAGCAGCCCTGTTTGACGACTCGCACCGGTGACGCTGGCGGCCAGACACACGGCAGGTCGCCGCAAACGAGGACCACCGGCTGGCGATAAGCGCCCTCCGGGAGAGGGTCCAGGGTTGATGCGACGTTACGTCCGGTACGACGACTGGCGATGCGCCAGATCCCGATGATCAGGGCCAGCGTGACCAGCAGAATGAGCCACGCCCCCCAGCGGGGAACCGGCAAAAATAGCAGGCACACCAGCGCACTCAGCAGACTGGCCCACAGCGCCAGCCCACGCTGCTGCGCGGGGCTCATTTCACCTCCCCCGGTAACAAGGTCAGCAGCAGGTGATCGAGCCAGTGGTTGAGTCCCCACCACAGGGCGAGTACCACCACCACGCTCAGGCCAATACGTACCGGCCATGGGGCCAGCCAGCCGCTTATCCCCAGACCGGCGCGACTCTCTACCAGTACGGGAGCGGTAGCCGGGCACTGAAAAGGAGGAACACGCTCACCGAGCGCGTTGACCAGCTTCAGGCGCTCGGGGTCGTGGAGGGAGCGAAAGCTGCCAATAAAACCCAGCAGCATCACCCGCTGAAAACAGGTGACCACGGCCAGGTTGGGCGCCGGTTCACGCAACACATCACGCATCCGCTCGCACAGGGTGTCGCCGGCGTCCATGGTGCCGAGGAAGTGCCCCTGCAGCGGAATGTCATACCACTGCAGGCAGGCCTCATCCTCCACGCCGCGCCCTTTCACGGCTTCATCGAGCAGCGCGCACTGGGCGGTGAGAATATGCTGACAGCTGGCGTCATCAAGCCCGCTCGCCTTCAGCTCATGTTGCACGCGCTCGACATCAGCAATACAGCGCTGCCATAGCGTGTACCCTTCCTCATCGCGGAACTGCGGGCCGTGGCGCAGGCTGATAACCTGCAGCCAGGTGTTCTGCAGCAGCGCATCAATATCAATGGACGCGGCGTTGCCGCGTTTAGGCTCATTCACGTTCGTAGTACCGCAAAAAGTTCAAGATCAGGCTCACCGAGCATCCCCGGGACGTAAAACATACAGGTGCCGCTCTGCAGCATTTCCGTTGCCAGAGGGTGGGACACATCGAGGCTGAAATACTGATTTTCCAGACGCAGCGGGATCGCCGCCGGCACATGACGCAATGGCGTGAGGGGCACCCCTGTCCGCGAGGAGTTGACGATGGCTTTGACATGATCCGGACTGCCCACTTTGCACTGGCGCGGAAACTGCTCCTGCAGTTGGGCGGCCGGTACCGACGAACGAACCGACAGGTAGTAATCAGCCCCTTCCCGCAGCCGGGCATCGTGCAGACGCGCCTGCCAGAAGTGCAGCCGGGCATCATGCTCCAGGGCAATCGCCACCACCCGCGATGGCAGGCTCGCCTCCAGCAGGTCGCTCAGTAAATCAAACAGCGGCGGAAAAACCGCGTTCAGCTGGTCATGCTGATAGATCGGGACGGCATTCGCCTGATGGGTGAGCGAAAAGGTCAGCAGGCTACCAGCCAGGCGCGCCAGCTCCGGGTAGAGGCGTTCCGGCGGGCTTTGCCGGTAACGCAGAAAGTACCCCAGCACCGGCTCGGCGCTGTTCAGCGCATTCAGCAACCAGAACAGAGAGACATCAGCCACGGCAAAATCAGCCATCCGTTCATTGCTTTCGCGACGCATGGCCATCAGGCGCGTCAGACGAGCCCGGAGCTGGACGAGCAGCTGTTCAAGCTGCGTCGCCAGCCAGCGGCTGCCCTGGATCTGCAGCAGCGGCGGGAGAAACGTCTCGTCGATAAGCCAGGCCCCCTGCGAGTCCCGCTGCAGGCGAACAAGCGGACAGGTCAGGTAATCGCTGTTGTCCTGGTGGGCGAAGCGGAGGGTCAGCTCCGGCTGTATGACGGCAATCTGCCGGGTATCATCCCCGAACTGGTTGCGGACATCGCGCCAGCGCTGCCGGAAGCGCGCCGGCCTTTCGGCCACCTCCTCCGGCTTCAGACAGTTGCCGCCATTCGCCTGCATCAGGGGCAGCGCCAGCACGATCACCGCCTCGCCGGACGCGCCGTCCAGCGACAGCGCGGACGGCAGCGCATCGGCATTGTCCGTATCAATCATCGTGCCATCCTGGAACCGGACCTGCAGCCTGTGAGCCTGCAGGCGGCCCAGTTTGAGCATCTCTGGTTCGAAGGTCGCCTCAACCACTCCCCAGGGGTGGTTAAGACCCATCCGGGCAATCACTTCCGCAGTCCAGGCTGCATACGCAGCCTGCTGTTGAAAATGCTGAGGCGACACCATAATGCCCCGGCCCCACAACGGACGTTCCGTTTTCATCATCGTCCGAACCTACGCCTTCGCCTTTGGCATCTGGCTAACCAGCGACAGATTGACGTCCATCCCCTCGACCTGGAAGTGCGGCACCGCGTACAGCTTCACGCGGAAGAAGCCCGGGTTATCCTCGATATCTTCCACCACCACGCTGGCATCGCGCAGCGGATGGGAGGCCTGCAGCTCGTCGCCGGGGTCGGTCATTTCGGTCACCAGGCTCCGCACCCAGGTGTTCAGCTCCAGCTCCAGCAGACGCCGGTCCTTGGTGGTGCCGATATTCTCGCGCTGGATCATCTTCAGGTAGTGCGCGATGCGCGACAGCAGGAAGATGTAAGGCAGACGCGCGTTGATACGGCTGTTGGCGGTGGCGTCGGCGGTATCGTACAGCGCCGGTTTCTGCGCGGAGTTGGCCGAGAAGAAGCAGGCGTAATCGCGATTTTTGTAGTACGACAGCGGGATAAAGCCCAGGCTGGCGAACTCAAACTCCCGCGTCTCCGGGATCATCACCTCGGAAGGGATCTTCACCTGGTTGCCGGTGCCCAGATCGTACAGGTGGATGGGCAGATCTTTCACCGCGCCGCCGGCCTGCGGACCGCGAATTTGCACGCACCAGCCGTTGTTAACAAAGCTCTTCACCATATTGGATGCGAAGGAGAACGCCGCGCTGGTCCAGAGATATTTTTCGTGGTCCGGGCCCTTCACCTGCTCGACATAGTTGAAGCTGCGCACCGGCACGGTGTCCGGGCCGTACGGCAGACGACCCAGCACGCGCGGCATCACCAGGCCGATGTAGCGGGCATCGTCAGTTTCGCGAAACGCCTTCCAGCGAATATATTCCGCGCGATCGAAGTAGTTGCCGATATCCTTAATGGCAGCCACCTCTTCCATGGTCTCTTTCAGGAAGAAGGCCGGGCCGACGGCGCCGATAAACGGCATATGGGCGGCCGCAGAGACGCGGGAGATATTGCGCAGCAGCGCCACATCCTGCGGGCTGGCGTCGAACTCATAGGCCGAGATCACCGAGCCGATCGGCTCGCCGCCGGGAGTGTCATACTCCGCGGTATAGGTGTGCCAGTACAGGCCGCTCTGGATAAGCTCCGGCGCGTCCTCAAAGTCCTGGCGCAGATCGTCTTTGGCGACGTCGAGGATCTCCGTTTTGACGTTCTGCCGATAGTCGGTGTTGTCCACCAGCTGTTTGAGGCCGCGCCACAGGGATTCGACCTGCTGAAACTCCTGATGGTGCATCACCGCGTCCAGCTGACGGCTTATCTGGAAATCCAGCTCGGCGATATGGTGGTCGATCAGCGTTTTGTCGAGCTTTTCCACCCGCTGACCGGACTGACGGATGCGATCCATAAACACCTGCATCGCCGCGGTGAGACGCTCCGCCGCCGGCGCTTCGGAGAGCGCGGCATCGTCCAGAAAGTCGTTGATATCTCCGAGGTGAGACGCCGGGGCGAGATTAATTTTTTCAAACAGCGAGGCGTAAACGCCCTCGCCCGCCCTGTTTTCCTGCAGCGTGGTTTGCCCCTGAACAGGGGCGTTTTCTGTGGTAACAGACATTAGCATTTTCCCGGTTAATCCATTAACAGACTTGCCCCGCACTTATTTCGGGGCAAGCGCACTCATTTCGTCGCATAATTCCTGGGACAGCGCCGGATCTTTCAGGATTGCCTCAAGCTCTTTTCTGAAAGTGGCGTTATCGAGCAGATTGGATTTGAGATCGCGTAATAAATTACGCATCGCCAGCATGGCGCGGAGTTGCGGAATTTGCCGGGCAACCTGCTCCGGTTCAAAATCTTTGATGTCGGTAAAACGCAGTCTGACGTTCTCCTCTTCGCCATTGCCGGCCAGCGTATTCGGCACCGAGAGGTTAACTTCCGGGCTAAATTCCGAAAGTACGCTGTTAAAATTATTTTTATTGACGTTGATTTTTTCTCTTTCCGATAAAGGCCGGTTTTCCTTACCATGACTAAAATCGCCAATGGTAAGCAGCTTCAGCGGCAGTTCGACCTTCTTTTGCGCGCCGCCGGTATGAAGAGATAATTTGAGATTAATGCGCGCCCTGGGGACTTCATTCTGGAACGTATCAGCCATAGCAGTTCCTTTCCTTAAGGAATAATTATTGAAGATATATTGATGTGAAACGTGACGATGATAAAGCAAAAATGGATTACCGATCAACTTAACCACCTAATAATTATATTTATTCATAAACACCCCCTTTCACCACGAAAATAAAAGCACCATGAATATCAATATTTGAAATGTGTAACAACAGTCAATGATAAATTCAATAAATAATGCACCAAAGGAATGTTTGCAATGGATACTATAAGGCGTGCTAAAACATTAAGCGGATGAATAAAGGAAACCATAGAGACGACCGGGGCAATATAATTCGCTCATTATGCAAATTTAGCGTAACAACGCAATAAATTACTCAGAGGGATAATATCTGGCTTCCATCCGATTGCCCCTTCGCGGCGGACGCTTAATAGTCCTGGCGCGAAATCTAAACGGTAACAATATTCTTCTGCTCCCCTTACTCCCCACAAACCGATTTTTTGCGGATAACGAGCCACAGCGCGATGTCGAACAAAGTTGTCGTTAGCAAAAAAACATGAGCCCGGTTACAAGACGCACACGACACCGTCGTCGGCATCCTGAACGGTTCGCATTCTGCAAGTCGCCAGGCTATATCTAAGACACCTTTCGCCCACAACGAGACACAAAGATGAGCAAGAAAATCCTAATGCTGGTCGGCGATTATGCCGAAGATTACGAAACGATGGTTCCTTTTCAGGCACTGCAGATGATTGGCCACCAGGTCGATGCCGTCTGCCCGGATAAAGCCGCTGGCGACTATGTCATGACCGCAATCCATGACTTTGACGGCGCCCAGACTTATAGCGAAAAGCCGGGCCATCGCTTCACGCTGAACGCTGACTTCGCCGCAGTAAAGGCCGAGAACTACGATGCGCTAGTGATCCCCGGCGGCCGGGCGCCGGAGTATCTGCGCCTGAACGAGGAGGTTATTAAACTGGTACAGGCGTTCGACGCCGCGCGTAAACCTATCGCCGCCGTCTGCCACGGCCCGCAGCTGCTGGCCGCCGCCGGTATTCTGCAGGGACGGACCTGCAGCGCCTATCCCGCCTGCGCTCCGGAAGTGCGCCTGAGCGGTGGGCACTATGCGGATATTGGTATCGACCAGGCGCATGTGGACGGTAACCTGGTTACCGCCCCCGCCTGGCCTGCTCATCCACAGTGGCTGGCCAAATTCGCCGCCCTGCTGGCGGAATAACCATACTGAGCCGGTGTTTTTG
This sequence comes from Klebsiella sp. 64, assembly GCF_018223915.1. Taxonomy (NCBI): domain Bacteria; kingdom Pseudomonadati; phylum Pseudomonadota; class Gammaproteobacteria; order Enterobacterales; family Enterobacteriaceae; genus Klebsiella; species Klebsiella sp. 64. The sequence continues at coordinate 121,234 of NZ_JAGRQZ010000001.1, read as the reverse complement.
TTGAGCCACCCGCTCCCCTGCGGGAATCTATGCCTCAGCGCGGTGTTTAGTCTCGGGTAAACGCGCTGTTGTATGTTATGCCGATGGCGGGGATGCGCCACGATTTACCGCTTATCTTCAGGGGCCGGTTAAAAAACCAGCCCCTGAAAGATTTATCGCTGCCCTGACGGGCATCATCAATTCAGCAACGCGATCTGCTTGACCACTATTTCATTGATTTTATAGATTATTTCAGGAGTTACGCGTTCTTTGATATCGCGGTCAACAAATACCCGAATGCAATATTTGATGATTTGATACTGATTTAACTTATCACCACATTGAATTAACGGTTTTATTTCGTAGCGGTTCTTAAGATCTTTCACCAAAAGCTTAACTTCGGTTTTATCCAAGTCTTTAAAGGCGCAGTCGGAGACAATATCAACGGCAAATTCATGTGGTTTGAAATGAGGCTGTAATACAGAAGTCAATAACCCGGTGAGTTGACTCTTCCACGCCTTATTTTCCTTGTCAGCGATGTTAGCTTTATACACAGAGTGTTTGGCCTCATAGACCTTCGACCATGGGTGTCGGTTAATAATGTCATCAATTATTTTTTTATTAACCGCCTCGGTATCGCTGATATCTATCCATTCACCAACCTTGTCATTCAAAAAATAATCATCACTGCACGCCAAATAAAAATCCTTCAGCGCGTCGATGAAGCTTTCATCGCTATGGTCAACGATACGGTCGGTAACGTCAGCGATAATGACATTTTGTGGATCCTTGCTTTGCATAATCTCACATAATGTGCTCAACATCGTCGCAAAGGCGCGGTTTGTTTTATGGTAATACACCTGCGAGAAAAGGCTGGAGCGCGCCCCAATAAACTCAGCGATCGAATCAATCCCACTCTCTTTGTAAGCAAGGTACAATTTTCCCTGTTCCTCGACCGGGACAATTGACATAAACAAGCGATTGTAATCGTAGATGCCACACTTGACGCCGGAGAAATAGCCATCTCTGAGCAAGTAATCCATCCGGTCGGCATCGATCGGACAGGAAGAGATGATCGAGGTCATTAACGGCAGGATATCTGTTGCCTTTCCATTAATTTCCTCAATGATCTGTTGGTCACCGTATCTTTTTTCGATGATTTTTAACACATTTTCGATATTTATTTCGTCATCGACCTTACCTTGTTTTCTCAGATCATGATAAATCATCAGGCTGAACAACAGCGAAAGCTGTTCATGTTCAACTTTCTGTTCTGGCTTGCTTAATACATCAATGATTGAATGGTAGGCTGTGGGGAGAACATCGGAGAATTCGTGCTTACCAGGCATAAAACTCTCAAACTGGTGGGATACCGGCCCGTGCCCGATGTCATGCATCAGGGCAGCGAGTCTCAACTCCTGAATGTTGTGTTTTGGTATCTTATCGATATGACCAAACACATGGCCATCATCATATTTCTTTTGATACCGTATCGCATTCAGGCGTAAATTATTGAGTATTTCACTTGATAAATGCAGCACCCCGAGAGAGTGTTCGAAGCGGCTGTGCACCGCAGAGGGAAACACCTTATATAAAAAAGAGTTCTGTTTAATGTTGCGTAAGCGCTGGAACAGGGGGTGATTGATAAAGGCAATCTCGAGTGTCGTCAAACGAATAGTGCCGTGAATGGGATCAAGGATCTTACTGGTCAATTCATTTTCAAAATCCATATCTTAAATCCTTTCATATGTGCATTAAATATATTTAGCATATTGACTGTTTATTCAACAATAATCTTGCGCATTCAGGCAATAAGGTCAATCACTAATATTTAACGAGCAACGCGGCAGATCATTATTTCCTTATCTCTCCACAGCGTCGCGCTTTATCGGCATCCACTGACATATCGATTGACTACGGATGAAAACAGCCCCGGTTTTCTTCGCTCAGATGCGCATTCCCCCGGAAACCTCAATGCGCTGGGCATTCACCCAGCGATGATCATCGGATAACAGCGAGGCGATCATCGGCCCGATATCCTCTGGCAGGCCAGGTCGGCCCAGCGCCGTTATGTTCGCTACCGCCTGAGCGACCTGCGGGTTATCCCGCACCACCCCGCCGCTGAAATCGGTGGCGATGGCGCCGGGCGCCACGCAGTTCACCGTGATCCCGCGGCTGCCCAGTTCAAACGCCATATAGCGAGTCAGGGTTTCCACCGCGGATTTCATGATCGCATAGGGCGCCCGGTTCGCCATCACGATGCGGGTGAGGCCGGACGAGACATTCACTATTCGCCCGCCATCGGCCAGCAGCGGCAATAGTTTTTGGCTGAGGAAGAAAACGCCCTTCACATGGATGCGATACAGCGCATCGAATTCCGCTTCTGTGGCGTTAAGAAATCCCATGCCGCTGGCGTTGCCGGCATTATTGACCAGATAATCAAATTTATCGGCGCCCAGCTCCGTCAGCGCGCCCTGAAAAGCGCTAACAAATGCGTCAAAGGTGTCGATTTCGCCGGCGCTGAAAGGCAACGCGATCGCCCGGGCGCCCAGTGCTTCAACCCGTGTAACCACCTCGTTCGCCTCGGCAAGACGCGTTTTGTAGGTCAGTACTACATTTACGCCGCGCTGTGCCAGCGCCTCGACGGTCGCGCGTCCCAGGCCGCGGCTGCCGCCTGTCACCAGGGCGATTTTTGCGCTATTGTTCATGTTTTCTCCTTTTCTCTCTGCTGAAAACATGAGCGATTATAATCCCCTGAATGCCGACGATAAGACCGCGTTGGGCGACAGGATAGTTTTGCCAGCTGGAACAATGTCATGGATAAACTGGATACTCTGACCTTGTTTGTGCGCATCGTCGAACGGGGCTCATTCAGTGCCGCCGCCGCGGATCTGGGGGTTTCCCGGCCAGTAGCGACCGCGGCTATTAAAGCGTTGGAGGTCAGTCTCGGGGCGCGGCTGCTACATCGTACCACCCGGCACGTACGGCCGACGGCAGAAGGCTCGCTGTATTATCAGCGCTGCGTGTCCATTCTGGCGGCCCTTGAGGAGGCCAACCGCAGCGCCGGGGGGAGCATCTCCGGCACCATTCGGGTAGACGTGGCGGGCAACCTGGCGCGGACCCTGCTGCTGCCCGCGCTGCCGCAGTTTCTCGCCCGCTACCCGGACATTACGCTGCAGATCGGCGAAAGCGAGCGTGACGTCGATCTGGTTCGCGAGGGAGTCGACTGCGTCATTCGCGGCGGCCATCTCCCCGACAGCGAGATGATCTGCCGGCCGCTCGCCGGGTTGCAGGAGATCACCTGCGCCAGCCCGACCTATCTCGCCCGGTACGGCACCCCGCATACGATTGAAGGACTGACGGGGCACGTGATGATCGGGTTTGTTTCATCGCGCACGCAACGTACCTTGCCGCTGAGCTTTACCCAGGATGGCCGTCAGAGCGAGGTCAGTTTGCCCTGTCGGCTGCTGACTTCCGATGCCGACGTCGGCGCCGAAGCGGCAAGGCTTGGCTTTGGCCTGTATCAGGCGCCCTTGCCCCGCCTTGAGGCCGATCTGGCGTCGGGCGCGTTAACTGAAGTGCTGGCCGATTTTCGTCCTGCGCCGCTGCCGCTCTCCCTGCTCTATCCCAGTAATCGGCAGCTCTCTGCCCGGGTACAGGTATTTATCGACTGGGTGACGGCGCTGATGAAGCCTCCCCTGGCGCAGCAGGCATCCGGAAGGCTAAAATAACGTTTGCTATTATTCACGGCACGTGCGTTAATCGTTGAGTCGATTTACCAGACAAAAAGTTATTATCTGAGTACGTGTTCTCATCTCCAGGCGTTATCCCTGATACCACCTTCCTTTGAGCAGTCCCGTTAGTAGTTTGCTTTTTCTGTAAACAGGCCCTGTCAGATCCTTGTCGGCTCCTTAAAATGTCCGCCATCTGACCCAAAACCCGGCTTACCACCAACTAAAATCAGCCGCGTTAATTTTCCTGAAACGACCATTGTCTTTTCAACAGAACATCACCCATACAAGGTTTACATTATGATCGAACATATCCATTTTAGATGCCCATGCTGCCATGGCTCCCAGTACAGAACGTCCCAGTTTGACGTCACTGAAAAAAACCCTTTTGGTGCGAAATGCATTTTCTGCAAATCAGCCATGATGACATTAGATACCATCCGTCCTCATCACCTGGGCGTGCACTCCGCTGCCCAGGCACAGCAATAAGATGATGAAGCCGGTGAACGCGGGTGAGGAAATTTACCCGGTGATTCGCCCGGGGGCAACATCTGTTCCCTCACCCGCAGCGATCGTCGGTGGCATGGCTTAGGCGGGTATCAGGCAACGCTTCTATCAGGGTAGTCACGTTCTCCCCGGCGCCAGTTTCCACATTAAAATAGTCCACCGCACGCAGAATAAGCCGCAAGCCCCTGCCGCCTTCCGCTAACGGATCGACATCAAAGTGCTCATCGTTACGCGCCAGCGCCAGGCGTTCGGCAGGAAAGATCTCTCCCGCATCGATAAAGCGCAGCGTCACGCGGTCATTGGCAGCGAAAATTTCCCGGGAGACTGCCGCTTTAAAGGCCACTGCGACGGAAGCATCCAACCGACATGTCACCGGCCAGAGGATCAACTGTCACCAGTCAGCTGCCCGTGACGATCGTCTACCGCATTGACAACCGTCGCGGCAAACACGTGGGTGCTAACCAGCATACCGAGCCCGTCGCCGCGGCGCAGGCGGGGAGATGAAGATGGAGCCAATCGGTGCCGCGGTCAGTCGTGGATTTTCACCCCCAGACATCCGCGAACGAACTCAGGGTTGAAGTGTTTTACCGCTTCGCCAACATAGCCTAAATCCAGGGCGCTGATTTGCGCCATTTCGTTGTCTGTTAATACGAAATCCCAGATAGCAAAATTTTCTTCAATGCGCTCCTGGCGGGTGGATTTAGGGATCACCGTGACGCCACGCTGCACGTTCCAGCGCAGAACAACCTGCGCAATGGTTTTCTGGTGCGCATCGGCGATCCCCCGAAGCAATGCATCTTGATACGGATTATGTCTGCCACCGCCTAACGGCGCCCACGCTTCAGGCTGAACGTGATAATGCTTCATGGCTTCCAGCGCCGCGGGCTGCGCGAAATAAGGATGCAGTTCAACCTGGTTCACCATTGGTTTAATTCTGACAGTTTCGCAGAAGTTAGCTAACACATGGGGGTAAAAATTGGAGACGCCGATCGCTTTCAGGGTACCGGCCTCATAGGCCTCTTCCAGCGCACGCCAGGCGCTGAAATAATCGCCCATCGCCTGATGTAGCAAATAAAGATCAAAGTATTCCAGGCCCGATTTTTTTAATGACGCGGCAATCCCGGCTTTCGCCATCCCGGTGTTGGCCATGTCCTGGACCCACAGTTTGGAGGTAATAAACAGCGCCTCGCGGGTACACAGACCTTCGGCGATGGCTTCGCGCACGGCCTCACCCACCGCATCTTCATTATCGTAGACGGCAGCGGTATCGATGAGGCGATAACCGGTGCGAATGGCGTTCAACACCGCCTGCTTACACTCCGCTTTATCGGTCACCTTGAAAACGCCGAAACCCAGCATCGGCATTTTGCGAGCGTTACTTAATACTGAATATTCCACGGTGAAGCTCCCCTCTTGTTAAAACACCATGGTAAGACAGGAACGCGGTCACGATTAGCCTGTCATTCCTGATTTGACTTATGCATTCAATTCATTAATCGCAGTGCGCTGAGATGATCTGATTTTGACAGAGAGCAGAAAAGTCACCCCTGCCGCGCCCAGCAGTAACAGACCGCTCAGTGCAAAAGTGCTGTGCCATCCCAGACTATCAAACACCAGGCCGCCTACCGTTGACCCGAGGGCTATCGATAGCTGGATCACGGCGACCATCAGCCCGCCGCCCGTCTCCGCATCCTCGGGCAGCGTCCGCGCAATCCATGTCCACCAGCCGGTGGGCGCCGCCGTCGCCAGCAGGCCCCACAGGCTTAACAGTACGGCGACCGATCCCGTGTGGTGTCCGGCCAGCAGAAGCGTTCCGGCAATTGCGGCCATTAACAACGGGATAGCCACCAGCGTCGGATAAAATCGGGCATTCAGAACGGTCGTAATAAGCAGCGTGCCGATAAAACCGGCGATACCCATTGTCAGCAATATCAGGGACAGACCAGAAGGACTGACCTGGGTCACCGTCTCCAGAAACGGTCGCACATAGGTAAATAAGGTAAACTGTCCCATAAAGAACAGTCCGCAGGCCAGCAATCCCAGGGATAGCGTAGAAAGACGGAACAGACGCAGCACCGATCCCTGCCGCTGTGGTGCGCGCGGACTTTTCATCGACGGCAGGCTAATGCATTGCCAGACGAAGGCCAGCACCGCCAGCGGGACAAGACATAAAAAGGCGCCGCGCCAGCCGACGGTGGCCCCCAGGTAGCTGCCCAGCGGCGCTGCCACAACGGTGGCCAGCGCGTTGCCGCCGTTAAAGATGGCCAGTGCGCGGGGGACCTGGCGTTGCGGCACCAGCCGAATGGCCGTTGCCGCCGACATCGACCAGAAGCCGCCGATGACGATCCCAATGAGCGCTCTGCCCAGCATATAAACCGGGAAACTGGACGCCAGGGCAATAATCAGCCCAGAGGCTGCCATCAACGCCGTGAGCCCCAGCAGCAGCCATTTACGGTCCAGCGATCCGGTAAGACGGGATATCGTCAGGCTGGTCAGTACCGCCAGCGCGCCAGAAAGCGCAATGCCCTGACCGGCTAATCCCTCGGTAATGTGTAAATCACCCGCGATGGGTGTCAACAGACTGACCGGCATAAATTCTGAGGCAATGAGCACAAATACGCAGAGCGTCATCGCCAGGACGCCGCTCCAGTGTGCCCGGGTGTGACCTAATGCAGACATTATTTCTCTCCGACAAGACAAAGCCGCCCGCAGGCGCGTGGCGGCTTTGGGGATGTCTCCGGCACAGGAGATCTATTTCAGGTTGGTTTTAAAAAATTGCGCGAACGTCGCAAAGGGAATTTTGCCCGCGACGTTGTCATAGAGATCGACGTGGTTTGCGCCTGGGACAATCACCAGCGCTTTCTCTTTACTGCCGATGGCCTTAAAGGCATCTTCGGCAAAATAGCGTGAATGGGCTTTTTCGCCGGTCACGATAAGCGTCGGAATAGTCACTTCGCTGGCGTAACTCAGCAGCGGCATATTCATAAACGACAGCGGCATCGTCGCATTCCAGGCCCCGGTTGAATTAACCGAACGCGGATGGAAACCACGCGGCATACGGTAATAATCGAAGAACTCTTTCAGGACCGGGTTGGGGTTGGCGGGCAAGGTTTCCGGCAAAATACGATCGGCAGCGCTGATGTTGCCTTTATCATCAACATATATGTCATGCCCACCGGGGGCGGAAGTGCCGTTTGCCGCATCCTTCCAGCGCTGCGCGTTCAAGTACTGCAGTACCGCTCGGCGGTCGGCTGTCGTGTAGCGGTCTTTGCCATCGCCTACCCCATGCCCCATCGCGCGGCTCATGTCATACATGACGCTGGTCGCCACCGCTTTGACGCGGGTGTCCATCGCCGCGTCGTTCAGGGCCATACCGCCCCAGCCGCAAATGCCGAGCAAACCGATACGGTTGCGATCCACCTCTTTTTGCAGGCCCAGAAAGTCCACCGCGGCACTGAAATCCTCGGTATTGATATCCGGTGAGGCTACGTTGCGTGGGTAGCCACCGCTTTCGCCCGTATAGGATGGGTCAAACGCCAGGGTGACAAACCCCTGTTCGGCCAGCGTCTGGGCATACAGGCCGCTGGACTGCTCTTTTACCGCGCCGAAGGGACCGCTCACGGCAATAGCTGCCAGTTTGCGTTCACCGCGATCCTTCGGCAGGTAGAGATCGCCAACTAAGGTTATCCCGTAGCGGTTCTGGAAGGTCACCCTACGGTGATCCACTTTCAAGCTCTCAGCAAACGTTTTATCCCATTGTTCAATCAGTGAAACAGGCGCATTCGGGTTAGTTGTCTCAGCAGAGCTCATCGTTGTGACTCCAGTTAATGAGGCGCAAAGCAGCATGGCGGGTATCGCGGCTGTCAGTTTTTTGGTGAAAACCGTCATCAAAATTCCCCTAAATAAACGTGATCAATGCAAGTCTCCAGTAGACAATGCAGCTTTGCTTTATTGTCGTGCGCTTAGTGTAGCCAGCAGTAATGGTTCTTATTAGGGGGAGAAAAATGCTAAGATTAATACCATATTGTTCTAAATGGCATGCGGATGACGAGGCGGGAGAATGGCGAAACGGGAAAACTATAATGACCTCTATCTGTTTATGCAGGTGGTGCGGGAAGGCAGTTTTACCGCCGCAGCGCAACGACTTGGCCTGGCGCAGTCCGGTGTAAGCCGTGCGGTTCGTGAACTTGAAGAGCGGCTGGGCGTTCAGCTTCTGGTGCGCACCACCCGCCGATTGTCGCTCACTCAGGCGGGTGAGCAGCTCTATCACAATGTCGAATCCGGTTTCGACGCCTTAGATATGGGACTCGCCACGCTGGCCCACTATCGTCAAACGCCCTCCGGTACGGTACGCATCAATGCCAGCCAGCATGCCATTGATAAAGTCCTGCTGCCGAAGCTGGCAGTATTTAAACAACGCTATCCCGATATCAGACTGGAACTGATCAGCGAAAGCCGGTTTGTCGATATTATTGCGCAGCGATTTGATGCGGGCGTACGTCTGGGCCCGGAAGTCGGAAGCGGCATGATTGCGGTACGCATTTCGCCCGATATGGAGATGGCGGTGGTGGGTACCCCGGAACATTTTCGACGCTACGGCTTTCCACAAACGCCCGCCGATTTAGTCGCCCACCCCTGCATCGCTTATCAGTTCGGCGACGGCAGCCTTTACGCCTGGGAACTTAATGTGGATGGCAAAAAAATCACCCACCCACCTCAGGGACAGTGGGCTTTCGCCGATAGCTATATGGAGGCCAAAGCGGCGAGGCTCGGTCTGGGGCTGGCCTATGTCCCGGAAGAGCTGATTACCGACGATCTAGCCCAGGGCACACTTATCCGGGTGCTCCAGCGTTATAGCCAGCGTCTGGAAGGTTCATTTCTCTATTACCCGCACCGCAATGTGTCACCCGCGCTGAGAGCGGTCATTGATACATTGCGAATGTAGCTGAGGTTGCCTGCAGGCAGCAGGCAACCGGTAGTGGCCGGTGACTGGCGCTGTGCTCAGCATTTTCACTCATTTCCGACCCAGGCCACACAGGCCAGGCTGATGCCGCTGGCGGAACATAAACTCCTGCTCTGCACCGTACTGCAACGTCCGTTCGCGGCCCCGCCGTTGCATTATCCAGCGGAGACTGTTGGGGGACTGACCGGGATATTTATCCTGCAGCATTGCCAACAGCGTCGTTGGCATAAGCGCTGGTCTCGCCTTCAGCCGGCTAATACATGCTGTCCCCTGCTGCTTCAGGAGGATCTTTGTGCGTCCGCCAGTGACGTACAGCGGCTTTTGACCCCCTGTTTTTTATCGAACCGGCTGCCGGCGCGGACAGAGGCACAGGGGGCAGGATATCAGCCGAAGTCTACAGACAGAGCGTCACGCTGCTCGTAAAGAAAAACAGGGGTAAACCGGATAGTAAAGGCAAGCCTGAGCAGCAGGATAATGCTGCTGTTTAAGATGACGTATCAGCCCGCGTCCTTCAGGGATAAATTCCGTGCCGTCGCGTTCCAGGTCTGTTCCCCTTCCTGCGTATTTGCAAGCCGACCTAACAATCCCGTATCGGCAGTGATGAAAACATGGCTGAGAATGACAAGATGCTGTTGTGCACGTAAACGCCACTTCAGACGCATGTTCCTGCACCACTCATTCCAGTTCCAGACACGAATTGCTAGCATTTCCTGGCTGAAAGTATAGACCGCGATGGCTGCCGAAATTCCCGCAAAGGTCTTGATCGTCAGTGGTAACCAAGCCCCACTGCTCAATGAAAGTAACCCTGTCGTTAGTGATTTCAGCACCGCATTAAGCAGCCCAGTGAAAAGTCCGAGAATAATAATCAACAGACAGATCCACGGTGACCAGGATGGTGCCTGATCTTTTTCAGGCACTTCCGGCAGAGACCATCCCATCAGCCAACCTCCATATCCGGCATGCTTGCGATGACACTCGCACCACACTGTGTCTTACAGCCATGCAATACAATCCCACGCCCGTTTTCTTCATACGCAGAAACATCGCATTCAATAATTTTATTCATACCGTGTTTCGGGCAACTTACGGTATCATCAAAAGTGCGGCATTATTACCGAATATATCGAAGCTGGATGAGGCTGATGTGACTTTGCCACCGTGCGAAGTCACGTCCCCTAAAACGACGACAAACTTCCCCATTTGTTAATCCTTTATTTAGGTGAGGAATACCCCCAGTAAAAACGAATAACTGGAGACTTATTTTATCAACTTCAGGTAAATCTCGGAACACTAGAGGTTCAGAATTTATTTTATCGTCAGAAAGATATTTTTTGGGCTCCAGTTTATAATCTACCCCGTTTAATCCAAGCCTCTTATTCAGGCCTTCGCAAAGTTTATTCTCCGCAATTGAAAACCACTCTCCTGTCGAGTTTACAGCGTGTACAAGTATAATAATACCAGGAAAATGTGGTGGTAAATCACAATCGCCTCTGATCTGGCAATTTTTATGAGATGGAAATGAGTACCAGGACGGATGCCAATTATCATCAAATTTACATTCAAGTTCCCGGATGGGTTCAGAATCACTGTTCATTTTTTACCACCTCCTTTTTCCCATTTGACTCATTGGTATATGTGATGATTTTAGCTTCAATGCTTTTATTACATAGATATTTAGCATCAATACTTTTCGTTGAAAGTTTCGGAAAATCAATCCTGTGACTATAAACCTCATCCTCAATCCTGATTCGAATATCTGACAACTCATTTGCCATCAAATTACTATCCTCATGAGTTTTAGGAGGTGTTAATTTTCTGATATAGTCGAATATATGAAATGTGGGTCCATAATCATTTGCATAAGGCATTTTTTTTCTTATCAGTTCTTTTCTCACTAACTCATGAACTTTTTTCTGCCAATCATCATAAACACTGATTAATTTTCCGTCTGAAAATCTTAATTTATTCACTGAATGAAGATCGCGAAGACCTATAGGGTGAGAAAATACACTCTCTGTTTGAGACTCATCTTTTAAATAAACCCCATCATTAGCCACTACCACTTTAAGCTTACTGAACCGTTCAGGGGTACTGTACTCCTCAGCTATAATTTTATAGATAAAGGTTTTTCCATGATCTGCCGAAAGGAAGAAAAACAAAGGACAACCTCGCTCTGACCTTCCACTACCACAATATTGTCTGGTAGATGCGCCGGGGAGTGCCAGATAACCATTATCTGCCCCATTAATAACAGAGCCTTTATAAGCTACTAAATTATTTCCCCGGCGATAGGAAATATCATAAAATTCGATATCCCATCCCAGGTGTGTTTTTATTCCCCGCTGAGAGTCATTGTAATATACCTGTCCACCCTTATCACAGGATATGTAGTTTTCCAGCGTCAAGTATCGATTTTTATCTATGCGATAAATAATTTGTGGCGGAGCATCCGTTTCAACTTTCCGCGACACTTCAACCTTTTGAGAGCCACTCATTCCTCCCAGGCCCACTCCAAAACTGGCCCCCATACTGGCCCCTGCCAGGAACTGCAGGCCTTTATAAATGACATAGAGGAGCACACCGACAATGGCTATAATTGTAAGCACTTTTCTGTCTGACTGATTCCATCTCATCTTAATTCGCCTTAACCAAGCTGATAATCATATTGTCGATAACATCAGATGAATTGAGTGACGTCGCTCCAGAATCATCTATCACACCGGAAATAACAGAACCATCTGGCATAGTGATTTTGTATGCCCTGCCAGGCATGGGTTCTTTTGTTAGCGCATTTCTGATTATAAATTTCTCATCAAATGTTGAAGGCTCAAACGACTTCATCCCCCCCTGCATATTGCCAGTGCCCGCTTTCCTGATGCCCGTATTCTTAAACAGCAGTTTACCCGGTCCACCAATCTCAACATTCCCGCCTTTGATTTTGATATAGCAGCCTCCACAGACCAGCGTCAGTTCATCCTGTGCCGTAACGACCAGTTTCTTGCCACTCGAAATATGCGTGTCCTGTGTCGACCAAGTGGTGATATTTTCACTCTGAGCCTGAATATCAATATCGTTTTGCGAGCTGAACGGTTTTGCCCCTTCACGGCTGTACAGGCTGAGTTGTTTACCGGCCGCCAGCGTAAAGTCCTTCTGCACACCGACATCTAGCTGTTTACCCGCCGTCAGCGTCATATTATCACTGGCTGATAGCTGCATATCTTCGCCGCTCACTAGTACCATGCCTCTCCCGCCGTGTTTTCCTGTAGCGTGGTTTGCCCCTGGACAGGGCTGTTTTCTGTGGTAACAGACATTAGCATTTTCCCGGTTAATCCATTAACAGACGCGCCCCCGGTTATTTCGGGGCAAGCGCACTCATTTCGCCGCGTAATTCCTGGGACAGCGCCGGATCTTTCAGGATTGTCTCGAGCTCTTTTCTGAAAGTGGCGTTATCGAGCAGATTGGATTTGCGATCGCGTAATAAGTTACGCGTCGCCAGCATGGCGCGGAGCTGCGGAAATTGCCGGGCAATCTGCTCCGGTTCAAAATCTTTGATATCGGTAAAACGCAGTCTGACGTTCTCCTCTTCACCATTGCCGGCCAGCGTATTCGGCACCGAGAGGTTTACTTCCGGGCTAAATTCCGAAAGTACGCTGTTAAAACTATTTTTATTGACGTGGATTTTTTCTCTTTCCGATAAAGGCCGGTTCTCCTTCCCATGACTAAAATCGCCGATGGTAAGCAGCTTGAGTGGTAGTTCAACCTTCTTTTGCGCTCCGCCGGTATGAAGTGATAATTTGAGATTAATACGCGCTTTGGGCACTTCGTTCTGGAACGTATCAGCCATAGCAGTTCCTTTCCTTGAGGAAGGATCATTGAATATTAGCGGGAATAAAACGGAATGATGATAAAACAAAAGTAGATTACCGATCAACTTAACAGGTTAAGAATTTAATTTATTCACCAAGTCAACAATTCAATTCAAAAGATAAAGCATCATGAATATTAAATACCGGGACCTATATCACCCACCAATGATTACTTTGATAAATAATGTAAGATAAATATATACACCTGATATCCCTGCAACGAAAAAAAAATGCATCACTGAATACACTTTACGCCAGCGTCGCGATGGAGCAATCACATTTATCGCTGTAGCGGGATAAACTATTCAGAGGACAACTATCAGGGAACCATCATGTTCGCTGTTTGCGCTCAACGTACATGGCCGGGAGCCTGACGCATGCTCCTCCCTCTCCTACGCCGCTGCGCATCGTTGCCACATGACGCTATTTTCCGCCGCGCTGGCGTCAGCGTCCCTGGCATCACGGCCGGTTCGCATTCTGCGGATCGCCGGGCTATATCCAGGACAGCTTTCTCGCACAACGAGTCAATGTCCTCATGCGGATGGTTTCAATGCCAGTAACAGCTCCTTCGACACTGATCCCTTTTTTATCAACTTCAGGGGGTCAGCCATGACAACCTCAACGCCCCCTGCGCCGTACTTTACCCTGCAAATTAACGGTCTGGACTATCTCCGCCGCATCCGCGACGTGCACCCTAAAAAAGGCGACAGCTTCCTTGCGTGCGCCATCGCGGCACTGAACGGTCCTACCACCAAACCGGAATATCGCTATTTTGATATTCGGGTTTCAGGCGATGAGGCGTAACATCTGATCCGCCACTACAATGATGCCGTGGACGCCGAGAAAAAAGTGCTGATTGGCTTTAGTCTCGGCGATTTGTGGACCGATATTTATACCCATACCAAATGGAAATATGCCAGGAAGCAGGATGTAAGCCTGAAGGCCTGGCTATCTTTATCCACTGGATTAAAATCGATGGCGAGGAGGGTTATCAGGCGAAGTCCAAATCATCTGAACAGGCTGAAGACACGTCGCCGGAAGCTCCAGCATCGACGGCATATCCAGATTCAACGTCCAATAAGTGGTGACAGTCAGGCTCCTTTGGAAGCGGGATTTTTTAATATATCTTCTGCACTTTCAATAGGATAACGGGTATAACTAACATCTTTCTTACACACCACAGCAGTCACATGAACAGAATTGTTTTCAATATATATCGCTCTATAATTATTTGGTGTGTCCATCAGATATCTGGCTTCTCTACCTAAGTCAGGAATAATCCAGTATTTATCATTACATTGAAAAGAGCTTTTGGTATCATAACGGTAAACTTCTTTCGCCACAGCATTAAACAATCCACCAGAGCTAATGAAATAGGAAGTATAACCGATAATTAAAAAAAACACCTGACAGACAAAGAATTGAAGTATACACCATCGAAGGTATTTTAATTCTTTTAACCCGCGATGAATCAGTTACCGCCCCTATAGCCATACAACTAAAATAGGAAGCAATCACAAAAAATGGGATAGAAAATAAGATTGAAAAAGTCCACCCAACATAAGCAATTTTAGCAACACTAATATCAAAGACTTCATTGACAAAACCATTCGTTAACATCTTCGAAAGAAACAATATGATTGAACACAGAATTAAAAGAGCTCGATTTATTTTTTTAACAGTATTTTCTCGTAGCCTTGACATGCATAAAAAATAATAATTACAAAACAGTAATGAGAAAAAAATTGCCGGAACACCAAGCAAGATCGGCCGTCCGAGAGTCACGCTACTTGCAGGATGAACTCCATTTTCTGCCGGACGCCTCGCCATGAAGAATGACGCTCTGTGTTTACTGTATGTTTTCGCCCTGTTTATTAGCCACTGCGCTCTACGTCAGAAACCGTTGCCTGTTTCCGCCAATACCGGTGTAGCCCCCTTTACGCCGCAATTTACCGAGCGCCAGCAGCGCTACACTCTAGTAGAACTCAAACCGAAACCGGCCGGATGAGCCTGCTGCTACAGCCCGTCGAAATTAACCTTCCCGATACGGTTGGCGCCGCAATGCGCCAGACGGGCTTTAGTCTGTGTACCGCCGCCGAACGTTCATCGCTCTATATGCTTCCGCTGCCCGCCACCCACCGACACAGCAGGCGAATACCGCTGCGCGACGCCCTACAGAAGGAAAAACTGGCGCGGCAAGACGCGCCAGCTCGGGGATCAGCGATGGTTGCCTGGCATCATCAGGCAACCAGTACCGGTTAGTGCTTCACGATATACATGGTACGGCTGTAGGCCACATCTTCCGGGTTGGTGATCGGGTAGCCTTTCAGCCACGGCTTAATCAACCGGCCGTTAGTGTACTGGTAGATCGGCGCGATCGGCGCTTTGACCATAATGATCTTTTCCGCCGCGTTGTAATCGTCGTTACGCGCTTTGGCCGAATTCTCTACCGCCGCCTGGGCGAGGATTTTGTCGTACGCCGGATCGTTAAAGCGCGAAATATTTCCGCTGTGGGTGGAGGTCAGCAGCGACAGGAAGGTGGACGGCTCGTTGTAGTCCCCCACCCACGAAGCGCGGATCACGTCGAAATTGCCGGTGTTACGGCTGTCGATATAGGTTTTCCACTCCTGGTTCTGCAGCTTCACTTCCACGCCGAGGTTTTTCTTCCACATCGACGCCACCGCGATGGCAATCTTCTGGTGGTTCTCAGAGGTGTTATACAGCAGCGTCAGCTTCAGCGGACGATTCGGGCCATAGCCCGCGGCAGCCAGCAGGGCTTTCGCCTGGGCATTAAGCTCAGCCTGACTCATGCTCTCAAACTGTGACGGCTGGGGGGTGAAGCCCGCCGTCACGTCCGGCGTGAAGCGCCAGGCCGGTTTTTCCCCGGTCCCCAGTACTTTCTCCGCCATCACCCGGCGATCGATGGTCATGCTCAGCGCCAGGCGTACCCGCTCATCCGCCGTCGGCCCCTTTTGGGTATTGAAAGCGTAATAGTAGGTACCCAGCTGCGGCGGGGTATACACCTGCCCCGGAATATCCTTCAGCAGTTTCTGGTACATATTTTTCGGGAAAGACTCGGTGATATCGATATCCCCTGCAAGATAGCGCTTGGTGGCGGCGGACTCCTGGTTAATCGGCACAAAGGTGACCTGCTGGATCACCGTTTTGGCGTTATCCCAGTAGTGCGTGTTCGGCACCACCACCAGCTTCTCATTGACCACACGGTCTTTCAGAACATAGGCGCCGTTGCCCACCAGGCTGCCGGGCCGCGTCCAGTTCGCCCCGCTGTCGACATTCGCCTTTTGCACCGGATAGAAGGCAAAGCTGGCGGTCAGGTTGCTGAACCACGGCAGTGGTTTATCCAGCTGCACCCGCAGGGTGTGGGCGTCGACGGCGGTGACTCCCAGGGTCTCCGGCGCGGCTTTGCCGTCAATAATGTTCTGCGCGTTAGCGATCCCCGCCAGCGCCGCGAACCAGGCGAACGGCGAAGTGGTTTTCGGATCCACCAGACGCTGCCAGCTATAGACGAAATCTTCGGCAGTAACCGGCGTGCCGTCGGACCAGCGGGCGTTATCACGCAGGGTAAAGGTCCAGACGCGGTTATCGTTGCTCTGCCAGCGGGTCGCTACGCCTGGAACCAGGTTGCCTTTCGCATCCTGATTGACTAAACCTTCAAACAGATCGCGGATCACCTGGATTTCCGGCAGGCCCACCGCTTTGGCGGGATCTAACGAGGCGGGTTCATCTTTGATATGGCGCACTAACAGCTGTTTTTCCGCCAGTACCGTGCCCGGCGGTACGTCAGCCGCCCAGGCCAGAGAAGATACGCTGGCTAACCACAGCGCGCCGCATGTCAAAGCGACAGGATACTTCATAAGATCCCCTTTAAAATGAAAAAAATACCGCCAACAGAGCGATAATTATTTGTTTCATCACCTGAAATTGCAAACGACATATGATAGAAAATTGATGTGCCGTCGGATTTCACGCCTCAGGGAATGGGTTTGATCCCGATACGCTTTTCGCCAACACTAAATAATAACGACACACAGGAAGCCCTATGTCTATTTCACGTCCTCGCCCGCAGCGCGGCGACTTTCCGCCGGGAACCCGGCAGTATGGCAGCTCGGAACTGGGCGCGCCGCTGCTGTGGTTTCCTGCGCCGCAGGCCGACAGCCGTAGCGGGCTGATTATTGCCGGTACCCACGGTGATGAGAATTCGTCGATTGTGACCCTCTCCTGCGCCCTGCGCACCCTGAAACCCGAGCTGCGCCGCCACCACGTGGTGCTGACGGTCAATCCTGACGGCTGTCAGCTCGGGCTGCGCGCCAATGCCCGCGGCGTTGACCTCAACCGTAACTTTCCGGCAGCCAACTGGAAGCAAGGGGAAACGGTTTACCGCTGGAATAGCGCGGCGGCGGAGCGCGACGTGGTGCTGTTGACCGGTGAGCAGCCGGGTTCGGAACGGGAGACCGAGGCCCTGTGTCAGTTGATCCATCAGATTCATCCGGCGTGGGTGGTCTCCTTTCACGATCCGCTGGCCTGTATCGAAGATCCGGGCCACAGCCCGCTGGGTCGCTGGCTGGCCGACGCCTTCTCCCTGCCGCTGGTGGGCAGCGTGGGCTACGACACGCCGGGCTCCTTTGGCAGCTGGTGCGCCGATATCGGACTCCCCTGCATCACCGCCGAGTTCCCGCCGGTCTCCGCCGACGAGGCAACGGAGCGTTACCTGCCGGCGATGACCGATCTGCTGCGCTGGCAGGCTTAAAGATGAAGCACGCCGGTGCTGAACCGCAGCGCCGGCTCAACGTCCACCGCCAGCCATGTCGGGCCGTCGAGGTCAGCGAAGCGCGCCAGCGGCGCCAGAGGGAGCGCGGCGGCGATCCCGCGCGAGGTGCAGAGCATACAGCCCAGCATCCGTTCAAATTCCTGCCGTTCCGCCTCCCCGGCCAGAGCCAGCGCTTCGGTCAGGCCGCCCGTTTTATCCAGTTTGATATTGATCATCTCATAGCGCCCGCGCAGCCGCGGCAGGCTCTCCCGGGTGTGGCAGCTCTCGTCGGCGCAAATCGGCAGCGGATGAACGAAGTTTTCCAGCGCCGAGTCGTCGTCGGCGGGGAGCGGCTGCTCAAGCATCGCCACACCGAGGTCCGCCAGCAGCTGACAGCGCGCCGCCAGCCCCTCGCTGTGCCAGGACTCATTGGCGTCAACAATCAGCGTAGCCTCCGGCGCCGCCTGGCGGATAGCGATTAGCCGCTCACTGATCAGTCGATCGTCGAGCTTCACCTTCAACAGCTGGGCCCCTGCCTGCCACAGCGCCGCGGCGCTGGCCGCCATCTGATCCGGCGTGCCAATGACCACCGTCTGGGCGGTAATCACCCGGTTAGGCAACGCCACGCCCAACAGCTGGGCCAAGGTTTTGCCTTCGCGCCGGGCCTGCAGATCCCATAGCGCGCAGTCAATGGCATTGCGGGCGGCGCCTGCCGGCAGCAGCCGCTGCAGCTGTTCGCGGGTAAGCCCCGCCTCCAGTTGCTCGCCGATCGCCATCACCTGGGCCATGACCGAGGCGATGCTCTCGCCATAGCGGGGATAGGGTGTGCATTCGCCTACCCCTTTCACGCCGTCCTCTTCCAGTTCCACTACCACCACTTTTGCCTCGCTGCGGCTACCGCGGGCGATCACAAAAGGGGTATGGAGCGGCCAGGCTTCCTCATACACTCGCACGTTACGCATTCCCTTGTCCTCTCTGGTAAATGTTAAATAGGGTTTGCCGTGTAGCTGGCGGATGTCATACACTACTCGCGACGTTAACTATATGTAAACAGGAAGATAACCATGTCACAAACCGTGCATTTCCAGGGCAACCCCGTTTCTGTTCAGGGCACCATTCCGCAGGCAGGCGCTAAAGCGCAGCCGTTTACGCTGGTCGCCAAAGATCTCTCTGACGTCGCGCTGAGCCAGTACGCCGGCAAACGTAAAGTACTGAATATTTTCCCGAGCATTGATACCGGCGTGTGTGCCGCATCAGTGCGTAAATTCAACCAGCTGGCCGCTGAACTGGACAACACCGTAGTGCTGTGCATTTCCGCTGACCTGCCGTTCGCCCAGTCCCGCTTCTGCGGCGCGGAAGGCCTGAGCAACGTGGTCACCCTGTCCACGCTGCGCGGCGCGTCCTTCCTCGCTGACTACGGCGTCGCCATCGCCACCGGTCCGCTGGCTGGCCTGGCTGCCCGTGCGGTGGTCGTTATCGATGAAAACGATCAGGTCGTCTACAGCCAGCTGGTGAACGAAATCACCGAAGAGCCGGACTACGACGCCGCGCTGGCCGCCCTGAAAGCCTGATAACAGATTGCCCGGGCGCATCGCGCTCGCGGACATTCGATCTGCCCAGCCCTCGCTCTGCGAGGGCTTTTTATTGCCGCGGCGCATAGCGGGAGATAGCCCGCGCCATCGCCGGGCCGGTCAGCAAAATGGTAAACAGCCGCAGCGTCTGTAGCGCCATAATAAACGACATGTCCGCCCGGGTGCCGGCGGCGATAATCGCCACCGTGTCCAGCCCGCCGGGGCTGGTGGCCAGATAGGCGGTCATAAAGTCCATCTGCAGAATGTGGGTCAGGGCAAGGGCCATCAGGGCGCACATCAGGATCAGTCCGAGGATGGAGGCGATAATCTGCGGCAGCGTCTTGAGGGCCAGCAGAAAAATGGCTTTATTAAACTGGAGCCCCACCGTCCAGCCCAGCACCGCATAGGCCATCGCCAGCAGCCACTCCGGCAGCTCCAGCATCAGCCAGCCGCCGCCCTGGGCCAGGGCGCCAAGCAGCATCGGCAGCAGCATGGCCCCGGAGGGGATGCGCAGCCGCATGCCCAGCCAACAGGCCACCGCCGTCAGCAGCAGCGTGAAAGGGAAATTCAGGGTCAACGATGGAAACCAGACAATATCCTGAGTCATTTCCTGTGCTTCATTGCCCAGGGCATAGCGCACCACCAGCGCCGCCGCGCCGACGACAAACAGCACCCGCAGATACTGCATCAGCGCCACCAGCCGCACATCGGCCCCGTACTCCTGGGCCATCACCACCATTGCCGACGCGCCGCCGGGAGAGCTTCCCCAGGCGCCAGTGGCGCCCGGCAGCGCGCTGTAGCGGACCAGCAGCCAGCCGGTAAGGCCGCTTATCGCCAGGGTGGTCAACAGGATCGCCAGCACCAGCGCCCAGTTGTTGAACAGCACGCCAAAAACAGAGGGATTAATCGCCCGGGCGATCATGCAGCCGACAATGGCCTGCGCCGCCAGATAACAGGGGCGAGGGATGCTCAGCTTCACCCCGCGCAGGCTCAAAATGAGACCGGCGATCAGCGGCCCCAGCAGCAGCGCTGCCGGCAGGTGTATTCGTAACAGCAGCGAGGAAAAGAGAACAGAGAGCAGCAGCAATATCAGCCAGTGCCCGATCGCGCGACGCGACGCCAAGATGCACCACCCCGGAAAAAGGATTAAAAAACCAGTATATACAGGTTTGGCCCGCTTTGCAGGCCGGGATGCCGGCGACGTGAGTCGCCGGCCTGGCGGGATTATTCGTCGCCCTTTTTCTGACTCAGACCATATTCACGCAGCTTATTGGCGATGGCGGTATGCGACACCCCCAGCCGCTTCGCCAGCTTACGGGTGCTGGGGTAGCTGCGATAGAGCTGGGTCAGCACCGAGCGCTCAAAGCGGCGGGTGATGTCGTCCAGCGACCCTTCCATGGCCTCCTCGCCCACCGGCAGCGAGGCGACGTCATGGTCCGGCAGCAGAATGTCCTGTGGACGCAGCTCAAATCCTTCCAGCTGGGTCAGTGCGCGATAGACGGCATTCTTCAGCTGGCGGACGTTGCCGGGCCAGCTGTAGCGGGTAAGCACCGTACTGAGATCGGCAGAGAGCTTCGGCCGCGGGATCCCCTGCTCGTCGGCAAAGCGGGCCACGAACAGCTCCGTCAGCGGCATGATGTCCTGCGGGCAATCGCGCAGCGGCGGCAGATACAGCGTCAGGACGTTGAGGCGATAGTAGAGATCTTCGCGGAAAAGCCCTTTCTGCACCAGCTCGATCAGGTTTTTCTGCGTCGCGCAGATCACCCGCACATCGACGTGCACTTCATGATCCTCGCCAACGCGGCGGAAGGTGCCGTCGTTGAGAAAGCGCAGCAGCTTGGTCTGCATGCGCGGCGACATCTCGCCAATTTCATCCAGCAGCACCGAGCCGCCGTTGGCCTGCTCGAAGAAGCCCTTCTTGCCCTGCAGCGCGTCGCCAAACAGCTCGCTCTCGACCGCGTCCTCGGGAATGGAGCCACAGTTGAGCGCCAGATAGGGTTTGCCCGCCCGCGGACTGGCCAGATGGCAGGCATGGGCCAGCAGATCTTTACCGGTGCCGGTGTCGCCGACAATCAGCAGCGGCGCGCTGAGCATCGCCAGCTTGCGCGCTTGCTCTACCACGTGGCGCATTTTCGGCCCCACCGCGAGGATCTGACTGAAGGCGCTGGTATCCTGGCTGGTCATGGTCTGCAGCTGGCGTCCCATGCGCACGGTTGAGCGCAACATCGCCACGGCGCCGGTCAGCACTCGCTCGTTATGCTCGCCTTCCAGATAGACCGGAGTCACTTCCAGCAGGTAGTTCTGCCCATTCACCACCACATGCTCCGCATGCGTCTCCTGCGGGCTGCTCTCCAGCCAGCGCTGAACGTTAAAATCGGCGATCAGCTGGGCCACCGGGTGGTTACGCAGCTTCGCCTGGCTTTGGCCAAACAGCAGGCAGCTGGCGGGGTTCGCCAGTTCCACCCGACCTTTGGTATCCAGCGACAGCACCGGCTCCGGCATCGCTACCAGCAGCGCGCTGAGCGCCAGGTGTTCACGTTCAGACGGCATCCAGGGCACGGTGCGCACGTCCGTCACGCCGGCGATACGGCGGATCTCAGCCATCAGGCTGCTGAACGTGGCGAATTCCAGTTCGGCGAAATTGAGGTAAATTCGGCCAATAGGGTCAATATCGATACCGCGCAGGTCAATACCACGCAGCACCAGCAAATCGAGCAATTCACGAGTCAGACCGAGACGGTCTTCACAAAAGACTTCAAGACGCATGGGAGTGTTCACCCTAAAAGTGCCAATGACGGGAGAATAATAGGCCAGGAATGGGTTTTCGGGAAGCTAACTGTCAACAATTATTGACAGTGTGGCGGAAAAATGGGCGCTGTGGCGTAAAGTCAGACGGTCAGTGGTTAAATCACCGGCCAGGCGGCCGGTGAGTCTTGGGTCAGGCGTGGAAAGCAGGCAGCCACTGACAGTTCTCAGCGATCACCTCATCCAACGCCAGTTCGAGCTTCTCGCCGCTGACGATCAGCGGATTCAGCATCAGAGCACGCCATGCGGTGTGGCGGTTGCCGGTGAGCGCGGCCTCGATAGTCAGCCGTTCAAATGATTTCATCAGCTGCAGCAAACGCAGGGTATCTTCCGGGAACGGCGCCACATTGAGAGGTAGCGGACCAGAAGCGGTAATCAGCGAGCTGACCTCTACCGCGCAGTCATCCGGCAGGCCATTGATGGCGCCGTTATTACGCGTGTTGACGTGCATGATAATCCGCTTGTCGTTGTAGATGGCATTCATCAGCTCGCAGGCCGCCTCGGAATAGTACTGGCCGCCGCGCCTTTCCAGCGCCTTCGGTTTGACTGCCAGGTGCGGGTCGCGGTACTGGTCAAACAAGATTTTTTCCAGCTGCTTAACCACTTCCCCGCGGGTTCCTTCGCCGCCCGCCTCCGCCAGCTCCTGGCGCAGCAGATCGTCTTTCATGTAGTAATAACGCAGATAGGCGCAGGGGATCATGCCTAAGCCCTGCAGCAGATGCGACGGCCAACGGAACGGCGGAATGTTGCGCGGCACCAGCGGATCCCGACCGGCGTTGATCTCGGCTATCACCTCCGGCAGCCATTCTTTACCTTTGTGCAGGATCTGGCGCACGAAGATAAAGTGGTTCAGGCCGGCGACCTGCATCACCACCTCTTTTTCGTCAGCGCATTGCAGCAGAGTGGTTATCCCTTTTTGCATAATCACCGGCACGTTACACAGGCCGACGGCTTTGATGCGGCTGTGGCGCAGGATCGCTTCGGTCACCATCCCCGACGGGTTGGTAAAGTTCAGCAGCCAGGCGTCGGGACACAGTCGCTCCATATCGGCAGCGATCTCCAGGGCGATGGGAATGGTGCGACAGGCGTTGGCGAAGCCGCCAAGGCCATTGGTCTCCTGGCCGATCAAGCCATACCTGAGGGAGATACGTTCATCGCTGATCCGGGCGTCAAGGCAGCCGGCGCGAAACTGCGAGCAGACGAAATCGGCATCGCGCAGCGCGCTTTCCCGGTCAAGGGTGGCCACCACTTCAATAGTCAGCCCGGCTTTGGCGATCATTCGCCGCGCCAGTCCGGCGATAATCTCGACTTTCTCTTTGCCCTCTTCAATGTCCACCAGCCACAGCGAAGCGACCGGCATTTCATGATAGCGGTTGAGCAAACCTTCAATCAGTTCCGGGGTGTAGCTGGAGCCACCGCCAATCACCACAATTTTGAGTCCTGACATGGTATACCTCGGTTTAGTTACGATATAACTATTTAAAACCGGCAAAACTGGCCTAACAAACGAATTAAATCGGCCTATGCATGAACTCAATTAATGCATAAGGGAGACAATCTGTGCTTGAGCAACAAAGCATCCTTGCGCTGCTGCAGACCTTTGAGGTGACCGCCCGCCACCTGAGCTTTACCCTTGCCGCGCATGAAATGAACCTAACCCAGGGAGCGGTCAGCCATCGGATCCGCAGGCTGGAGATGCACATCGGGTTTCGCCTGTTTATCCGCATGACGCGTAAACTGGCGCTGACAGAGGAAGGTAAGCGGCTGCTGGCGACGTTAAGCCATTCGCTGCGGGCGATTAACGATGAAATTGAGGATATTCGCGATCAGGATCTGCGCGGCACGCTGCATATTGGTATTGCGCCGACGCTGGCCCATCTGTGGCTGATGCCGCGTCTGCCGCGCTTTCAGGCGCAATGGCCGGGACTGAATCTGCAGTTTCGCGTGCGCGCCGGGGTGATGGATTTTAACGAGGAGCGGGTGGATCTGGCAATTTACTACGGCGCCACGCGCTACCCCGATCTTTATCAACAGCGGCTGATGGCGGAAAGTTTGCTCCCGGTCTGCTCCCCGCGTTATCGCCAGCAGTATCGTCCGCTAAGCGGCGGCGACCCGGCGGCGCTCGTCTGGATCCATGCGTGCGAATCCACCGACGTACAGGATCAATTTGCGGAATGGCGCCTGTGGTGCCAGCACAGCGGACAGGCGTTACCTTTTGAAGGCCGGTATTACGCGGTGAATAACCACTCGCTGGCCATCGAGATGGCGCTCAATGGACTCGGCGTGGTGATGGGGCGTAAAACGCTGATCCAGCCGCTGCTCGACGCCGGCAGGCTGGTGGCCTTGTCTGAAAATGAAGCGCCCTCGCCCTTTGGCTATGACCTGATTTGTCCGCAGGAGAACCGTTCCCGCCCGCGCTTTCGCGCCTTCAGCGAGTGGCTGGCGGCGGAATGCGCCTAATCGAATATTGCCAGGGTGCACGTGCCAGAGCTTGACGTCGAAGGCCGGGCAAGGCGAAGCCGCCGCCCGGCGATGTCTCTGAGCGGAGGTTACTTCTCCGGGTGGGTTTTGCTTTTCTGCAGGGTCTCTTTCAACTGCCCAATCAGCTCGCGACGAAAATCGCCGAGTCGCGGTTTATCATCGGCGATCCACGGCAGCGGGCGGCACAGCTCCATCGCCTTGATCCCGAGACGGGCGGTCAGCAGGCCGGCGCCAATGCCCTGCGCGGCGCGCGCCGACAGCCGGGCCGCCAGATCCTGCGACATCCAGTCCATGCCCACCTCGCGCACCAGTTCGCTGGCGCCAGCGAAAGCGATATTGAGCAACACCAGGCGAAACAGTCGCAGACGGCTGTAAAACCCGAGCTCAATGCCGTACAACGTGGCAATTCGGTTGATCAGCCGCAGGTTCCGCCAGGCGATAAACGCCATATCCACCAGCGCCAGCGGGCTGACGGCAATCATCAGCGTCGACTCCGCCGCCGAACGGCTGATTTCCCGCCGCGCCTGGGCATCGAGCACCGGCTGCACCAGCTGCGCATAAAGGCTCACCACTTCGCGATCGCTTTGCGTTTCGTGGATCGCGGCATACCAGCGCTGCAGCGCCGGATGCGACTGATCCAGCCCGGCCTGCTGCGCCAGCTTCTCACAAAACGCTTTCGCTTTACCGACCGCGTGACTGTGCAGCATATCGCGCGCTTCATCGCGTTCGTGGGCGCGCTGGCGCAGTCGCCACAGACGGCGCCACTCGGTGGCTACAGATCCGACGCCGGCTCCGACGATCAGCGCCCCGGCGACGCAGCCGCCCAGCGCAATCCAGTCCTGGGTCTGCCAGGCGTTAGCCGTCCATTGCACGCCTTGCGCCACGACGCTGACGCCGAAGATCGCCAGTCCGGCGCTGACCATCCGCCGCCACAGGCTGCGTTTGGGTCGCAGGACCGACTCCACCACCGCTTCCGCCGCCCCCTCTTCCTCTTCGCCGGTCACCAGCCGCGCTGGCGCGAAGTTGTCCGCCTCCAGGGTGTCGAAGGCGCGAGCGCCTTTCAGCGGCGGAATTTTCTCCGCTTGCAGCGGCCCATCAAAATCAATCCGCGGTTTTAACGGTTCGCTCATCGCAGTTTATCTCCAATCAAAAATTCCAGCGCCGCGTCGAGACGAATGTGCGGCAAAGGCCGATCGACATC
This sequence comes from Klebsiella sp. 64, assembly GCF_018223915.1. NCBI lineage: Bacteria > Pseudomonadati > Pseudomonadota > Gammaproteobacteria > Enterobacterales > Enterobacteriaceae > Klebsiella > Klebsiella sp. 64. The sequence continues at coordinate 95,362 of NZ_JAGRQZ010000001.1, read as the reverse complement.
CATGACCTGCGGACGAAAGTTTTCAAACTGAAATCCCTGCTGCTGCCAGAAGGCCTGGCCCGGCAGGCGCGCCGGCACCTCACCGGGATAGATGGTCAACGGCTGGCCGTCGCTCAGGCGATTGCCGCGCAGGGCGGGAATTTTCTCGCCGTTCACCTCAATCAGCCCGCTCTGGGTCGCCTGAATAGACGCCAGCCCCAGGCAATCCATACTGATCCCTTCAAAGGCGGCGTTCTGCCACGCGTCCTGAATCAGTTGCTGCAGGAGCGACACCATATTGCTGTGCTGATCGATCGTGACGTGATCGGCTTTGGTGGCGGCAAACAGCAGCTTGTCGATGACGGGCGAGAACAACCGGCGGAACAAGGTGCGCTGCCCGTAATGGAAACTTTGCATCAGCTGGGTCAATGCCAGACGCATATCGTTAAACGCCTGCGGCCCGCTGTTGAGCGGCTGCAGACAGTCCACCAGCACAATCTGCCGGTCGAAGCGCAGGAAGTGCTCTTTGTAGAACCCCTTCACCACCCTTTCGCAATAGTATTTGTAGCGTTCGCGCAGCATGCCGGCGTTGCTGTTTTTATCGGCCTGCGCCAGCTTGGCTTCGCCGACGGCGTCGACGTCGGGCCACGGGAAAAACTGCAGCGCCGGCGCGCCCGCCATTTCTCCGGGCAGGACAAAGCGCCCGGGTTGGATAAAGTGCAGCCCTTCGCGCTTACAGGCGTGGAGATAGTCCGTCCAGGCGGCAGCGATATCCGCCAGCCGAGCCTCGTCGGCAGGGGCTAGCGGATCCAGCCCGGCGCACAGCTGCCGCCAGCGGGCCGACCACTCCGCACGCTGTCCCTGCAGGAGCCCGGTCATCTGTCGCGACCAGCTCAGATAATCCTGCGCCAGCATCGGCAGGTCGAGCAGCCACTCCCCCGGATAGTCGACGATCTCCAGATACAGCGTGGAGGTATCTTTAAAATGGCGCAGCAGGGAGTCATTCGAACGGTAGCGCAGCGCGAGACGGATCTCGCTCACCCCGCGCGTCGGGGTTGGCCACATGGGGGGCTGGCCGTACAGCTGGGCCAGCCCTTCGTCGTAGGTGAATCGGGGAATGCCAAAGTCCCGCTGCGGCACGCGCTTGACGCCGAGCAGCCGCTCTTCGCGTGCGGCGCTCAGCAGCGGCAGGCGGGCCCCCGTGTGGATATTCAACAGCTGGTTGACCAGCGCGGTGATAAACGCCGTTTTACCGCTCCGGCTCAGGCCGGTCACCGCCAGACGTAAATGCCGGTCAACCCCGCGGTTGACCAGCGCATTCAATTCAGTTTTCAGTCGCTTCATCGCCAGTCCGTTATGCCCTGAAGGTATGTCTCGTCATCATAAGCGATCTGCCGGGGATAAGCAGGACAACGTTAATCCTTTTGCGCCTTCCCCACGGCGGCATTATTTCATCCCGCGCGTGACGCGGTTGGCCAGCCGGCTGAGCAGCGGCTCCAGCGCCACCGCCAGCAGCATTTTCAGCGGCCGACGCGCGACCGATTTAACCGCCCAGCCGGCAACGCCCGCCGGGCCATAACGCAGCGCGGTCAGCAGCGCCAGCTTACCGACGATTTTCAGACCGGGCTTCACCTGCTGCCCGGCGCGTTGCCATTTGCTATTCATGCGTTGCCTCATTCGTTAAAAACAGGGTTTACAGCTGGCGAAAGCGGCTGCGCAGCGTAAAGGTGTCGGAGGTCACATACCGCTCCATTTCACGCAGACGCTGTTCACCGGAGGCCAGTTCGGCATCCACGGCGGCCAGCAGATCGCCATTGCTCGGCGCTTTATGACCGTACAGCTCGCTGTCCGGTATCGGATCCAGAGCAAAAGTCAAAATGATGTAGGCCACCAGGACAAAGAAAAAGAGGCCGAAAATCATCGCCAGCACGGTAATCAGGCGCACCAGCTTCACCGGGACATCAAGATGCTGAGCAATGCCCGCGCAGACGCCCTTTACCATCCCGCGCTGCGGGATACGCCACAGTTTTTTATTCAGATCCAGCCCGGCCATTATTTGTCCCTCCAGTTCGGATGTTCGGCGTCCAGGATCGCTTCCAGCGCCTGAATGCGTTCGCGCATCCGCTTCGCGTCATCGGTCAACTGCAGCAGCCGTTGCTGCTCATTTTGCGTCAGACTGCCGTTGGCGCCGCGATTGTTGTAGTGCAGCCACAGCCAGACCGGCAGAACAAACAGCACAAACAGCGTCAGCGGAATGGCGAGAAAAAGCATGCTCATGTGTACTCCTTACAGGGGGTGACCCGCGGCGCAACGCCGCGCCGCGCAATCATACTTACTGGTTGGACTGATTCATTTTGGCTTTCAACGCCGCCAGCTGCTCGCTGATTTCATCGTCCGCTTTCAGTTCGGCAAACTGCTGATCCAGCGTCTGCTGCTTGCCAAAGCGGTGGCTCTCCGCTTCCGCTTCCATCTGATCGATGCGACGCTCAAAGGATTCAAAGCGCGCCATCGCCTCATCCAGTTTACCGCTGTCCAGCTGGCGACGCACATCGCGGGACGAACTCGCCGCCTGATGGCGCAGCGCCAGCGCCTGCTGACGGGCGCGGGTTTCGCTGAGTTTGTTCTCCAGCTCGCCAATCTCTTTCTTCATGCGCGCCAGCGTTTCATCGACCAGCTGCACTTCATGATCCAGCTGAGCGATAAGGTCGGTCAGCTTCTGCTTTTCGATCAGCGCCGCCCGGGCCAGATCTTCTTTCTCTTTGCGCAGGGCCAGCTCGGCTTTTTCCTGCCATTCCGCCTGCTGGGCGACCGCCTGCTCAATACGACGGGACAGCTGTTTCTTTTCCGCCAGCGCGCGGGCCGATGTCGAACGCACCTCAACCAGCGTGTCTTCCATCTCCTGGATCATCAGACGCACCAGCTTTTGCGGGTCCTCCGCTTTCTCCAGCAGGGAGTTGATGTTGGCGTTCACGATGTCGGCAAAACGAGAAAAAATACCCATAATTTCAATCCTCATAGTTCTGGTTTCAGGCATTCACCTGTGGCTTAGCTAATACAAATGGCGTGCCAACTTTTTATCTTATTGATTTTAAACAGGGTGGTTGCGAAACGTGCTGGGCATTGCTACAGTCACCTGGTTAATTACACTACTTAATGGCGAAATTCATCATGGCGCAGTACAAGGATAATCTGCTGGGCGAGGCCAACAGCTTTCTCGAGGTGCTGGAACAGGTTTCCCGGCTGGCCCCGCTGGATAAACCGGTGCTGGTCATCGGCGAGCGCGGCACCGGGAAAGAGCTTATTGCTAACCGTCTCCACTACCTCTCCAGCCGCTGGCAGGGGCCGTTTATCTCGTTGAACTGCGCGGCGCTGAACGATAATCTGCTCGACTCGGAGCTGTTCGGCCACGAAGCCGGGGCTTTCACCGGGGCCAGCAAGCGCCATCCCGGGCGCTTCGAGCGCGCCGACGGCGGGACGCTGTTTCTCGATGAGCTGGCGACAGCCCCAATGCTGGTGCAGGAGAAGCTGTTAAGAGTGATTGAATATGGCGAGCTGGAGCGCGTGGGCGGCAGCCAGCCGCTGCAGGTTAACGTCCGGCTGGTGTGCGCCACCAACGCTGACCTGCCGCAGATGGTCGAGGAAGGTCATTTTCGCGCCGACCTGCTCGACCGCCTGGCCTTCGACGTGGTACAGCTCCCCCCGCTGCGCGACCGGCAGAGCGACATCATGTTGCTCGCCAACCAGTTTGCCATCCAGATGTGCCGCGAACTCGGTCTGCCGCTGTTTCCCGGCTTTAGCGAACGAGCGACCGCGACGCTGCTCGGCTACCGCTGGCCGGGGAATATTCGCGAACTGAAGAACGTGGTTGAGCGCTCGGTGTATCGCCACGGCGACAGCGAACATGAGCTGGACGCGATTATTATTAACCCTTTTCGTCAGTCCCCCGGCTCTCCGCCGGAAGCCGCGCCCGGCGATGAGCTGCCCGCGCTACCGCTGGATCTGCGCGATTTCCAGCTCCAGCAGGAAAAACGCCTGCTGCAGCGGAGTCTGGAGCAGGCGAAGTATCATCAGAAGCAGGCGGCGGAGCTGCTGGGATTAACCTATCACCAGCTCCGCGCGCTGCTGAAAAAGCATCAGCTGTGAGAGGCGCGCGGCAGCAGCAGCGCGCTCACCGCCATCGCCCCCAGACATAAGACGGCGTTAAACCACAGGGCATACTGGGCGGCATAGGCCATGCCCAGCGGTAAAAACAGCGCGAAAAGTGACGCTGTCACGGCGATACCCATCGCCCCGCCCAGCGAGCTGCCCATCTTATAGATCCCCGAGGCGACGCCGATTTTGTTCTCCGGGGCATTGGCCACCGCGGTATCCGTCGATGGCGTGGCGTAGCAGCCCAGTCCGAGGCCAAACAGCACGTTGCTGGCGAACACCACCCCGATATACAGCGCCTTTTCGAGAAAGGTGCAGGATATCAGCGCGATGGCGATAGCGGTCAACACCGGACCGGCCATCATCGGCAGCCGGGCGCCATAGCGCTGCAGCAGCTTCTCGCCGACCCGGATCATCGCCAGGACGGTCACCAGATAGCCGAGGGTCATCATCCCGCTCTCCAGCGGCGTCAGGTGGTGCCCTTGCTGCAGCCAGATGCTGGCGATCATCATGGTGCCAATCGTCCCATTGAGCAGAAAGTTCGACAGCACTGCCGCACCGTAGGCCCGATTGCGGAACAGCGCAAAATCAATCAGCGCCGCCTCGCCTTTGCGCATGCCGTTGCGGATAAATATCGTCCCCGCCGCCAGCGCCCCGGCCAGCATGGTCAACGACAGCGGGCTGCTCCAGCCCCAGCCGTGGCCCTTGCTGATAAACAGATTCACCAGCACCAGCGCAATAATCAGGCTCAGCAGACCGCCGACATCCAGCTTATGCTGGCTGGCGCTGGCGCTGCGGCTCTCCGGCGTGCCGCGCAGCAAAAACAGCGCCAGCAGGGCAACGGCGATCGAGAAGACGAAGATCCAGCGCCAGCCCAGACCGGTGGCGATAGCCCCGCCGACGAAGGAACAGAGACCGCTGCCGCCCCACGAGCCGATGACCCAGAAGCTGACCGCCCGCTGCCGCGCACGCCCCTCATACCAGGTCTTAATCAGCGCCAGCGTCGCCGGCATAATGCACGCCGCCGACAGCCCCTGCAGCACCCGGCCGGCCAGGAACAGCCCCGGTCCCTGAGCGACCACCAGCATGGCGCTGCCGACGATACTCAGCCCCAGCCCGAGGGTGGTCATCCGCATCCGGCCAAACTTGTCCGCCAGGCCGCCGCTGGCGACCACGAAGCAGCCGCTGAACAGCGCGCTGAGACTGACGGCCAGAGTTAAGGTTTCAAGAGAGATATCAAGGCTGCTTTTCATCGCCGGCACCACGTTAATCACCGACTGGGCGAACAGCCAGAAGGTTAAAACGCTTAACACAATCCCCACCAGCAGGCGATCGTTGCCGACAAACGGGGTGTCGCTTATTGTGACAGTGCTCATCGCATGGCCCTCCCGTTTCTCGTGATTAGCGCAGATAGCGTTCCGTCAGGCCACACCACAGCGCCGCGCCGGTCAGCAACAGCGCGTCGTTGAAGTCATACCCCGGGTTATGCACCATGCAGCGGTCAGGCTCATCGCCAGCGCCGATGGTGAAATAGCTGCCATGCGGGTGCTGCTCCAGCATGAAGGCAAAATCTTCACTGCCCATAAACGGCTTCACCTCGCCCACCTGCTCTGCGCCAAACAGCGCTGTCGCCACCTCCCGCACCATGGCGTTCGTCGCCGGATCGTTACGCAACACCGGACTGCCGTTGACGTGGGTCAGCGTGGCGGTGGCATTGAAGCTCTCCGCCTGGGCCACGGCGATATCATGGATCCGCTGCAGCACGGTCTCGCGCACCTGCTCATTGAGGGTGCGCACCGTGAGCTTCATCAGCACGTGATCGTTAATGATATTGGGCGCATGACCGGCCTGGATGCTGCCGACGGTCACCACCGCCGGTTCAAACGGGGTGATATTGCGCGAGACAATGGACTGTAGCGCGAGGGTAATATGGCAGGCCACCAGCGTGGCATCCACCGTATGCTCCGGCACCGCGCCGTGGCCGCCAACGCCCTTCACTTCAATATGCAGCGTATCGGAGGAGGCCATCATCGCCCCGTCGCGCAGGCCGATCTTGCCCAACGGCTGACCCGGCATATTGTGCAGGCCGAAGATGGCGTCGCAGGGGAACTGATCAAACAGACCGTCCTCGACCATTACCCGCCCGCCGTACAGCAACTCTTCCGCGGGCTGGAAAATCAGCTGCAGCGTGCCGGTAAACTGCCGGGTGCGCGCCAGATATTCAGCTGCGTAGAGCAGCGTGGTGGTGTGCCCGTCATGGCCGCAGCCGTGAAAGCGCCCTTCAACCTGGCTTGCCCACGGCTTACCGCTCCGCTCCTGCATCGGCAGGGCATCCATATCCGCCCGCAGGCCAAGGCGTTTTTTCCCCTCGCCGACGCGCAGCGTGCCCACCACTCCGGTGCCCGCCAGGCCGCGGTGAACCTCGTATCCCCACTCGCCAAGCAGTCGGGCGACCTCGCTGCTGGTCTGGTGCTCTTCAAAGCCGATCTCCGGCTGCTGGTGGAACCGACGACGCAGAGCAATAAATTGCGCCTCGTTAACCTGCAATGCTTCTAGCAACGGATGTGTCATTTTTGTTATTCCTGTGTTGTGTTTGCACGACACTTTCGAGTTTATGCGGGTGCCTCAGCTTGCAGGCGCGCTTTTTTGTTTTATATTGACGAAAAATCAATGAGTGTTTTTCATACATATCGGTTATGACAAAAAACAACCGGTTGTTTTTTGTCTACAGAGGAGAGTCATGTGGAGCAGCATGCAGGCGACTTTAGCGTCACCGTACGCGATGTGCGTCAGCTTACCCAGCCGGAAAGCGATCTGCTGACGCTGCTGTGGGTGCTGGAGGGAAGCGTAAATCTGGCGGTGGCGGAAGGTGCGTCGCAGCCGCTCGCCGCCGACGGGCTGGCAATCGTTAACCGCAACCGTCGCTGGAGCCTGCGCAGCGCCGGGGCGAACGCCGTGATGATCCTCACCCTCTCCGCCAGCTGGCTGGCCCGCCTCGATAATGCCTTTTTTGCCGTCGATTACCAGATAACGCCGCGCACCCGGGATGCCGATGACGGCCTGCGCCGCCTGATGCGCCAGCTGCTGGTGAGCGGCCTGGTCAATCATCCTGGCCATTACCGACTGGAGGCCAACCGCTGGCTGAGTGAGATAGCGCTGCTGCTGGCCACGCGCTTTAGCCAGCCCATCGCCTCCACGCCCCGGCGCGATACCGAAAAATGGAGCCGGAGAATAGCCAGCGTGGTGGCGCGGATCGACGCTAACTATCAGCGTCGCCTCTCGTTGCAGGAGGTGGCGGCCGCGGAATTTGTCTCCGAGGCCTGGCTGTCACGCTTATTTCGCAAAGAGGTCGGGGTTAGTTTTGTCCAGTACCTCACCGCGCTGCGCCTGCGCCACGCCGCCGACCAGCTATTAACCACCCGCAAAACCGTCCAGCAAATCGCCCGCGAACAGGGATTCGCCAGTACGCGAATGATGAGCGATTTGTTTAAGCGCCAGCACGGCGTGACGCCGCGCCAGTATCGTGAACAGCATCCTCTGGAGCTTGCCAGACCGCGCCCGCCGCAGGCCGATCGCTGGCAGCCGGTGGCGGCCGACCGGCTGTATGCGCGACTCAATGAGCCGGAACCACGCGACCGGGAAAGTCCCCCCCTGCCGATCAACCCACCGCAGACCCGGCAGATCAATCTGCGCGATCGTCCAGCGCGCCCCGCAGCGCTGCGCCATACCCGGATGGTGGTGACCGTGCGCGAACTGGACGATCTGCTGCGCGAAGATGTGCGCCGGGAACTCGAACAGCTGCACCACGCCCTGCCGGTGTATGCCATCGATATCAACGATCCCTTTCTCAGCAGTCGGCTGTTCGGCACCGGCTGGGACGATCCGCAGATGGCCGGCTACGCCTGCTGGTACAACCTGCAGCAGATTTTTAGCTGGCTGGCGGCGATGGGCTGGCAGGTGATCCTGCACACCGGCGTCACCACCCGCAGCGACCTGCTGCAGCGCTTCCTGCAGCTCGCCGCCAACCATTTTCCGCCAGCCACGCTCAACAGCTGGCGCTTTGTCTGGCACTGGTCGCCGCAGGCCAGCGAAGCTGCGCGCCAGGCCGCCTGGCGGCAGCAGCGCGGGGTCCTTCATCGCCTGCTGCCGCAGCCGCAGCTGGGGATCTGGCACCGCTTTGCTCCCGGCGATCCCGGGAACGATCCGCTGTTCCACTCGCCGCTGCTGGCAGAGGCGGATTTTCTCGCCTGCCAGGCAGATGCCAACGAACAGCTGGATCTGGCCCAGGCAGACAGCCGCCGCCTGGCCTCCAGCGAACATTATCCGCTACACAAGCTGCGGCAGATCCACAGCGCCCTGCGCCAGCGTCAGCTCAACCTGCCGCTGTGGCTGCTCTCCTGGAATACGCTGACCGGCGATACGCGGGATACCAACGGCCGCTTTTTTCGCGGCGCGCTGCTGATGGATAATCTGCTGGGGGTGGCGGACCAGGTCTGGCTGGCGGGCTTCTGGTTAAATTCAGGCCTCCAGGGCGAAGCTCGCGCCAACGGCAAGCTCGATACCTCCAGCCTGGCGCTGCACTATCTGCACGGCCTGCCGCGCCCGGTTTACTGGGTCCTCTGGCTCTGGCGGCGGCTGCGCGGCGAGATCCTGGTTCACGATAAAAACCTGCTGCTGCTCCACCACCAGGGTCACTACCAGCTGCTGCTGCGCAATACGGTGGTCTACAATCCCTGGCTCTCCAGCGAAGCGGCCTTTATCCAGCGCTTCAGCCAGCCCTACAGCGTGCGGCTGCAGGGCCTGGATGGCAGCTGGCGCATCAAACAGCACCTGTTCGATCAGCACCACGGCGCGTTGTTCCCGCTGGTGGACGCCTTTCGCAGCCGCAGCGGCCCTGACGCCGAGGATTATCAGTGGCTGATGCATCAGGCCCGTCCGGCGCTCAGCGTGGATGAAGCCAGGCTCGATGGCTATTGGCTGCGGATCGACTCGCTGCAGAGCAATGCGCTGGTGCTGTATGAATTTACCCCTCAGCTCTCCTCAGGCGCGGATCCCGCCCCCTGAAGTAAACCGTGAATTTTCCGCTGGCTTTCCGTCGTTGCCGGATTAAAGACCAGCAGGGAAAGATCGGGACGGCCCTCCACGGCAAAGGAGGTAAATTCCAGGTCGAGCGGACCCATCTGCGGGTGATTAATGCGCTTATAGCCCACGCCGTGGCCGGCGACGTCATGGCTTTGCCAGAAACGGGCGAACTCGACGCTCTGCTGGCTGAGCTCCGCGATCAACTGGTCAGTTTCTTTCGTGGCGCCCATCCGCGTGACGTCGGCGCGGAAGGCGTTGACGATAAGCTGCCCCACCCTCTGCCAGTCCTCCAGAGTGCAGCGGGCCTCCGGCCGGGTAAACAGGCGGCGCAGCACGTTGCGCTCCGCCAGCGGCAGTTGGCTGTAGTCGGTCAGCACCCTGGCCGCCGGCGCGTTCCAGGCGATGACGTCCCAGCTGGCGGTGCGGATAATCGCCGGAATGGTGAAAGCGTCAAGCACCCGCTGCAGCCGCGGCGTCATATCATCCGTCACCGTCAGACGCGTCTGCGGCGGATGGCCAAAGGCGAGAATAAACAGATGCTCGCGCTCCGGGGTGGTCAGCCGCAGACCGCGGGCGATCCGCTCCAGCACCTCGCGGGAAGGCGCCCCGCCGCGCCCCTGTTCAAGCCAGGTATACCAGGTCGGGCTGATGCTGGCGAGCTGCGCGACCTCTTCGCGGCGCAGCCCCGGGGTGCGCCGGCGTCCCGCCGGGAAGCCAAACGTTGCCGGATCGAGACGCTGGCGGCGGGCGCGGAGAAAATCGCCTAAAGCATGGTTGTCAGAAGTGTTCATCATCTGCCTGTGGGTTCTGCCTGTTAGAATTTATACCCCGATAATGTCTCTACTTTTATAGTATGACATCGCAGGTAGGATACGCCTGAAACCCATTCAGGAGATCCATGATGCGTATATTTCTTACCGGCGCGAGCGGATTTATCGGCTCACGTATTCTTCCGGCGCTGCAGGCGTCGGGCCATCAGGTTATCGGCCTCGCGCGCAGCGAAAGCACCGCACAGGCCCTGAAGGCGGCCGGCGCCGAGGTGCATCGCGGCACGCTGGATGCCCCGGAGTCGCTGCTGGCTGGCGTCGGGAACGCCGACGCGGTGATCCATACCGCCTTCGACCACGACTTCAGCCGCTTTGCCGCTAACTGCGAGAAAGACCGCCAGGCGATCCTGGCCCTGGGCCAGGCGCTGCGAGGCAGCACGCGGCCGCTGGTGATCACCTCCGGCACGCTGATGGGCGACGACGGGAGCGGCGCCCCGGCCCGGGAGTCGTTCTTCAACTCAGGGCACCCCAGCCCGCGCACCGCCTCAGAGCTCGCCGGCCAGCAGTTGCTGGAGGCGGGAGTGGATGTCAGGGTGGTCCGCTTACCGCAGGTGCATGACACCGTGCGTCAGGGACTGCTGACCTGCTACATCGAACGCGCGGTCGCCAACGGGGCGGTAGCCCTGCGCGGCGAGGGAAGCAACCGCTGGTCAGCCGCCCATGTCGATGACGTCGCACGTCTGTATGTCAGCGCGCTGCTTCAGGGCGCGGCCGGCGAGCGCTATCATGCGGTGGCCGAAGAGGGGATCGCATTACGCGATATTGCCGCGGTAATTGCCCACGGATTAAACCTGCCGCTGACCCACCTGGATGAGTCGCAGGTCGACGCCTGGTTCGGCTGGTTTGCGCCGTTTACCGCCCTTGACCTGCGCGCCAGCTCGGCATGGACCCGCGAGCGCTTGCAGTGGCAGCCGGTTGGCCCCGGGCTGCTGGAGGACCTGCAGAATATGGACTATCATAAAGTGACACTGTCACAATAATCGAAACACGCTCCCCCTGTATCACACCCGACGGGTACGGCTAGTCGCCCGTCGGGTCATCGGCTTTCTCCCCGCTATACTGAGTCTATTCTCTAGCGTCCGCACGTCGTCGCCGTTTGGTCAACCGCGGCCAAACAGAGCTGACTGGCGATATCGGCGATAAAAAGTTACCATGTTTCACTATACAGACTCGGTTCCGCGACTATTTTAATCAATTGACTGAATACTATACGCACCCGGTAACCGCATTATCCCTCAGGCTTGTTGAAGGCGGTGGTGAATGTCTATTAATCTTAATAAGATAGAGTTCAGCTCTATAATCAAACAGAAAATATGCGCCTGAAATTGTCATCTCTCCTGGCAGCCGTTTCCCTGCTGTGTGGGCCAGCTTTTGCCGCCCCTGCGCTCCCCGACCGCGCCGATATCCGCGATAGCGGTTTCGTCTATTGCGTCAGCGGCCAGGTTAATACCTTTAACCCGCAGAAAGTCAGCAGCGGCCTGATTGTCGATACGCTGGCCGCTCAGATCTATGATCGTCTGCTTGACGTCGATCCCTATACCTACCGGCTGGTCCCCGAGCTGGCGGAGAGCTGGGAAGTTCTCGATAACGGCGCCACCTACCGCTTTCACCTGCGCCGCCACGTCCCGTTTCAACGCACGGCGTGGTTTACCCCGACGCGGGACTTTAATGCCGATGACGTCATTTTTACCTTTGGCCGTATTTTTAACCGCGACCATCCGTGGCACAACGTCAACGGCAGCAGCTTCCCCTACTTCGACAGTCTGCAGTTTGCTGACAGCGTGGAGAGCGTCCGCAAGCTGGATAATCAGACCGTGGAGTTTCGCCTCAAGCGGCCGGACGCCTCGTTCCTCTGGCATCTGGCCACCCACTATGCGTCAATTACCTCTGCCGAATATGCCGCCCGCTTAACGCAGGACGACCGCCAGGAGCAACTGGACCGCCAGCCGGTTGGCACCGGCCCGTTCCAGCTATCCGATTACCGCTCCGGACAATATGTTCGCCTGCAGCGCCACCCCGGCTACTGGCGCGGCAAACCGTTGATGCCCCAGGTGGTGGTCGACCTTGGCTCCGGCGGCACCGGCCGCCTGTCGAAACTGCTGACCGGAGAATGCGACGTGCTGGCCTGGCCGGCCGCCAGCCAGTTGACGATCCTGCGTGACGACCCGCGCCTGCGCCTGACGCTGCGCCCGGGAATGAACATCGCCTGGCTGGCCTTCAACACCGCCAAGCCGCCGCTGGATAATCCTGAGGTGCGCCATGCCCTGGCGCTGGCGATTAACAACCAGCGCCTGATGCAGTCCATCTACTATGGCACCGCGGAGACGGCGGCGTCCATGCTGCCGCGGGCCTCGTGGGCCTACGATAATGACGCTAAAATTACCGAATATAATCCGCAGGAGGCCCGCGCCCGCCTGAAAGCCCTGGGTCTGGAAAACCTGACCCTCAAGCTGTGGGTGCCCACCAGCTCGCAGGCGTGGAATCCCAGCCCGCTGAAAACGGCGGAGCTTATCCAGGCGGATATGGCGCAGATTGGCGTTAAGGTGATTATTGTGCCGGTAGAGGGACGTTTCCAGGAGGCGCGCCTGATGGACATGAGCCACGACCTGACGCTCTCCGGCTGGGCGACGGACAGTAACGATCCGGACAGTTTCTTCCGACCGCTGCTGAGCTGCGCGGCCATCGCCTCGCAAACCAACTTTGCCCACTGGTGTAACCGGGAGTTTGACGACGTGCTGCAAAAAGCGCTGCTCTCGCAGCAGCTCTCCTCGCGAATGGACGCTTACAAAGAGGCGCAGCGCATCCTCGCCCGCGAACTGCCGGTCCTGCCGCTGGCCTCGTCGCTGCGGCTGCAGGCCTACCGCTATGATATGAAAGGCCTGGTGCTCAGCCCTTTCGGTAACGCTTCGTTCGCTGGCGTATCGCGGGAAAATACCGAAGAGGTGAAGAAGCCATGATTATTTTTACCCTGCGCCGTCTGCTGCTGCTGCTGATCACCCTCTTTTTTCTGACCTTTGTCGGTTTCAGCCTGAGCTATTTCACCCCTCATGCCCCACTGCAGGGCGCTTCCCTGTGGAATGCGTGGCTGTTCTGGTTTGAAGGGGTGCTGCACTGGGATTTCGGCGTCTCCAGCATTAACGGCCAGCTGATTTCTGAGCAGTTGCGCGAGGTGTTCCCGGCGACCATGGAGCTGTGCATCCTCGCCTTCGGCTTTGCCCTGCTGATAGGCATTCCGGTGGGGATGATCGCCGGCGTAATGCGCAATAAATGGCCCGATACCCTGATCAGCGCCGTTGCGCTGGTCGGTTTCTCGATCCCGGTCTTCTGGCTGGCGCTGCTCCTGACCCTCTTCTTTTCCCTGACCCTCGGCTGGCTTCCGGTCTCCGGTCGCTTCGATCTGCTGTATGAGGTGAAAAACGTCACCGGTTTCGCGCTGATCGACGCCTGGCTTTCGGACTCGCCGTGGCGCCATGAGATGATCGTCAGCGCCGCCCGGCATATGGTGCTGCCGGTATTGACCCTGGCGGTCGCCCCCACCACTGAAGTGATCCGCCTGATGCGCATTAGCACCAGCGAGGTGTATGACACTAACTATGTAAAAGCGGCCGCCACCCGCGGCGTGTCGCGACGCAAAATTCTACTGCGCCATGTGCTGCACAACGCCCTGCCGCCGGTGATCCCGCGTCTCGGCCTGCAGTTTTCCACCATGCTCACCCTGGCGATGATCACTGAGATGGTGTTCAGCTGGCCTGGACTGGGCCGCTGGCTGATCAACGCCATTCGCCAGCAGGACTACGCGGCGATCTCCGCCGGAGTGATGGTGATTGGCGCGCTGGTGATTATTGTCAACGTGATTTCCGATATTCTCGGTGCCATGGCTAACCCACTGAAACATAAGGAATGGTATGCCCTACGATAGCGTTTATCTGGAAAGGCGTCCGCCCGGCGCGCTACGCACCGTATGGCGTAAGTTCTATGGCGACACCACGGCGATGATCGGTCTGTACGGCTGCGCGGGCCTGCTGCTGCTCTGCGTCTTCGGCGGCTGGTTCGCCCCCTACGGCATCGACCAGCAGTTCCTCGGCTACCAGCTGTTGCCGCCGTCGTGGTCGCGCTATGGCGAAGTCTCCTTCTTTCTGGGAACCGATGACCTCGGCCGCGATGTGCTGAGCCGACTGCTGAGCGGCGCGGCGCCCACCGTCGGCGGCGCTTTTGTCGTCACCCTCGGCGCCACGCTGTTTGGTCTGGTGCTGGGCGTGATTGCCGGATCGACCCACGGCCTGCGCTCGGCGGTGATGAACCATATCCTCGACACCCTGCTCTCCATCCCCTCGCTGCTGCTGGCGATTATCGTCGTCGCCTTTGCCGGGCCGCATCTGAGCCATGCGATGTTCGCCGTCTGGCTGGCGCTGCTGCCGCGCATGGTGCGCTCCGTCTACAGCATGGTCCACGATGAGCTGGAAAAAGAGTACATCATCGCCGCCCGCCTCGATGGCGCCTCGACGCTGAATATTCTGCTGTTCGCCATCCTGCCCAATATCGCCTCCGGCCTGGTGACCGAGATCACTCGCGCCCTGTCGATGGCTATTCTGGATATTGCCGCGCTGGGCTTTCTTGATCTCGGCGCCCAGCTGCCTTCGCCGGAATGGGGAGCCATGCTGGGCGATGCGCTGGAGCTTATCTATGTGGCGCCGTGGACCGTGATGCTCCCCGGGGCGGCGATTATGCTCAGCGTACTGCTGGTCAACCTGCTGGGCGACGGTATTCGCCGGGCGATCATTGCCGGGGTAGAATAATGCCGTTACTCGATATTCGTCACTTAACCATTGAATTTAAAACCAGCGAAGGCTGGGTAAAAGCCGTCGATCGCGTCAGCCTGACGCTGACCGAAGGCGAAATCCGCGGCCTGGTGGGGGAATCCGGCTCCGGGAAAAGCCTTATTGCCAAAGCTATCTGCGGCGTGACCAAAGACAACTGGCGGGTCACGGCCGACCGCATGCGCTTCGATGACATCGACCTGCTGCGACTGTCGAACCGCGAGCGCCGGAAGCTGATCGGCCATAACGTGTCGATGATTTTTCAGGAGCCCCAGTCGTGCCTCGATCCCTCTGAGCGCATCGGCCAGCAGCTGATTCAGAGTATCCCCGGCTGGACCTACAAGGGCCGCTGGTGGCAACGGCTGGGCTGGCGCAAGCGCCGGGCCATCGAGCTGTTGCACCGCGTCGGCATTAAAGATCATAAAGATGCCATGCGCAGCTTCCCCTATCAGCTGACCGAGGGCGAGTGCCAGAAGGTGATGATCGCCATCGCCCTGGCCAACCAGCCGCGTCTGCTGATTGCCGACGAGCCGACCAACGCCATGGAGCCGACCACCCAGGCGCAGATTATTCGCCTGCTGACGCGGCTCAACCAGAACAACAACACCACCATCTTGCTGATCAGCCATGACCTGCAAATGCTCAGCAAATGGGCGGATAAAATCAACGTCATGTACTGCGGCCAGACGGTGGAGAGCGGGCCCAGCGAAGAGCTGATCACCCTCCCACATCACCCCTACACCCAGGCGTTAATCCGCGCGATCCCGGATTTCGGTAGCGCCATGCCGCATAAAAGTCGCCTCAACACCCTGCCTGGAGCGATCCCGCTACTGGAGCAGTTGCCTATCGGCTGTCGGCTGGGGCCGCGCTGCCCGTACGCCCAGCGCGAGTGTATCGAAACGCCGCGTCTTACCGGGGCGCGCAACCATCTGTACGCCTGTCATTTCCCGTTGAACATGGAGAAAGAGTGAAATGGTCGAAACATTGCTGGAAGTTCGCCAACTCAGTAAGACCTTTCGCTACCGCACCGGCTGGTTTCACCGTCAGACGGTTGAGGCGGTTAAACCGCTGAGTTTTACCCTGCGCGAACGGCAGACGCTGGCGATTATCGGCGAGAACGGCTCCGGGAAATCGACCCTCGCGAAGATGCTGGCGGGCATGGTGGAACCCACCAGCGGCGAATTGCTGATTGACGATCATCCGCTGACTTTTGGGGATTACTCCTACCGCAGCCAGAAGATTCGCATGATCTTTCAGGATCCGTCGACCTCGCTGAACCCGCGTCAGCGCATCTCGCAGATCCTCGATTTTCCGCTGCGACTGAATACCGATCTCGACGCCGAGGCGCGGCAGAAGCAGATAATCGACACCCTGCGCATGGTCGGTCTGCTGCCGGACCACGTCAGCTACTACCCCCATATGCTGGCGCCCGGTCAGAAGCAGCGTCTCGGCCTCGCCAGGGCGCTGATCCTGCGCCCGAAGGTTATCGTCTGCGATGAGGCGCTGGCCTCGCTGGATATGTCGATGCGCTCCCAGCTTATCAACCTGATGCTGGAGCTGCAGGAGAAACAGGGCATCTCCTATATCTATGTCACTCAGCACCTGGGAATGATGAAACACATCAGCGATCAGGTGCTGGTGATGCATAACGGCGAAGTGGTCGAGCGCGGCAGCACTGCCGATGTGCTGGCCTCGCCGCTGCACGACCTGACCCGGCGCCTGATCGCCGGCCACTTCGGGGAAGCCCTCACCGCCGACGCCTGGCGCAAAGACGGGAAATAGCTGGCAGGCGACGGCAGGGGCGGCCCTCACGCCGCCCTTGTCATTCAGGTAGAAGGGAAAAGACTCTGCGCCGGCAGCGACCGGCGGTCAAAGCGGCGCAGCGCGTAGTAAAGAACCCCGGTGCCAAACCAACCTATTATCCATGAGACATCGTTACCGGCGAAGATCCACGTGAGCGAACCATGGAACAACGGGTTCTCAATGAACGGCAACTGGATAAGCACACCGACGATATACAGGGTGATCGCGTACAGGTTCCAGAACCCGTAGCGTTGCTGCGGGTCGCTTAGCGCCGGAATATCGATGGCGCCCTTCGAGATAAGATAATAATCCGTCAGACAGATGGCGCTCCACGGCACGAAGAACGCCAGCAGAAACAGAAGAAAATGCGTGAAATGCTTTAAGAAAGCGGGTTCGCTAAGCAACGCGATAATGCAGGAAGCCGTCACCATCAGCACCACGAATGCAATGCGACACTTTTGCGACAGCACGGTTTGCCGGCGGAAGGCGGAAACAATGGTGGTCAGCGACATAAAGCTGCCGTACGCATTGAGGGTAGTGAAGGTAATTTTACCAAAACAGATGGCGAAATAGATAACCATGGCCATCGCCTGACTCTTACCTAATCCCACCAGATAGCTCACCTCGTGACCAGGGAACGCGCTGCCGGCAATGGCCGCTGTCAGAACCCCGAGCGTCATCGACGTTTGGGTACCCAATACGGTGCCGAAAAACACTGAGCACCACGTTTTCGTGGCGGAAACATCGCGTGGCAGGTAGCGCGAATAGTCGGATACATAGGGGCAAAAAGCGATCTGCCACGATGAGGAGAGCGATACGGCTAATAAAAACGTCGGCAGCGAAAAATGGTTATTGTGCGCGAGCGCACTGAGATCGGCCGAAAGTAGCAGCGTGATGAACATATAAACGAAGGCGAGAATTCCGACGATACTCGCCAGTTTGCCCAGCTTGTGGATCACCTTATAACCGAGGACGGCGATAACGATAATAATCGCACTGAATATCAGCATCCCGGCTACGTGGCTGATATTCAGTAGTTTGGCCATTGCCTGCCCGGCCAATACGGTGCCGCTGGCAGAAAAACCGATATACATGACGCAAACCAGCACCAGCGGCACCACCGCGCCAAAAACCCCAAACTGGGCGCGGCTAAGGATCATTTGCGGAAGTCCCAGTCGCGGTCCCTGCAGCGCATGCAGAGACATCACCGCCGCCCCCAGCATCTGACCGACCAGAAGCCCGACCAGCGACCACACTACATCGCCGCCCAGCACAACGGCTAAAGCGCCAGTGACAATCGCCGTAATTTGCAGATTGCCGCCAAACCAAAGGGTGAACTGGCTAAAAGGGTGTCCATGCCGTTCGCTTTCCGGGATGTAATCAATCGACCGCCTTTCACTCATTCCAGCATAATTGCTCTTTGACTGCCCGTCTGTAGACGAAAACGAAGACATAGGTTCCTCACTCAAGTTATTAATATCACCTCACTCAATCGTTCTTGTATATACAAGCATTGACAACTCACCGCCTTGCATGCACTCTCATTTTGTGACGAATATGTAAAATATTTGTATTGCAGAAAGTTACTAAACTAGCTCAAGGCGGTGCTTATTGTTGACGCCGGAAGCGATTAACTAAGGTATGCTGCCCATGATGGTCCCTTTTCAACTTTCGACGCTCCCCGTCACGCCGTGGAAAAACGGCGGCGGAGAGACGCGCGAAATCATCTGCGTACCCGCTCCAGATGCCCCTTTTCTCTGGCGAGCGAGTATTGCCACCCTGCAGGCGGATGGCCCTTTCTCCCCCTTTCCTGGCGTCGACCGGGTCATTACTCTGCTGGCGGGGCAGCCGCTACGGCTGTGTGGCGAGAATATCGACCAACCGCTGGCGCTCTGGCAGCCGTGGGCTTTCCCCGGCGAATGGGCGCTGTCCAGCGTCGGGATCGTTGCGCCAGGGCTGGACTTCAATATCATGACTCAGCGCGGGCGCGCGTCGGCGACAGTTCAGGTCGTTAGCGACCTGCAATGCCCTGCCAGCGAGGGGGTCGCTTATGTTCTACAAGGCGAGTGGGATCTGGCCGGGCGACGCTGCGCGGCCGGCAGCGGCCTCTGCTGGCGCGGTGGATCCCCGCGGAATCTGCGTCCCGTGGGCAGCAATGGACGCCTGCTGCTGGCGGAGATCGCGCTCAAATAATCGTCAGGAGAGATGATATACTGCAGCTATCGCGATGTACTTTTGCCCCGCGCGGCGCGGACCGGCTGAAAAATATCGTGACACAAGGGGTCGTCAGTGGGATATAATTCCCGGCTAAATTTGAGTTATTTTGAAATAACAATGTTAACGTTATGATTGTTAAAGTAAAAATAAGCAATAACGATAAGGATTAAAGCTATGGGTTTTCTTTCCGGTAAGCGCATTTTGATCACTGGCGTCGCCAGCAAACTGTCCATCGCCTACGGCATCGCGCAGGCAATGCACCGCGAAGGCGCGGAACTGGCATTCACCTATCAGAATGAGAAACTGAAAGGTCGCGTAGAAGAGTTTGCTGCCGCGCTGGGTTCTGACATTGTGCTGCCGTGCGACGTTGCTGAAGATGAGAGCATCACCGCGCTGTTCACCGAGCTGGAAAAAGTCTGGCCAAAATTCGATGGTTTCGTCCACTCAATCGGTTTTGCCCCGGCTGACCAGTTAGACGGCGACTACGTTGACGTTGTCACTCGCGACGGCTTTAAAATCGCGCACGACATCAGCGCTTACAGCTTCGTAGCAATGGCCAAAGCCTGCCGCGGCATGCTGAACCCGGGTTCGGCTCTGCTGACGCTCTCCTACCTGGGCGCAGAGCGCGCGATCCCGAACTATAACGTGATGGGTCTGGCCAAAGCCTCTCTGGAAGCTAACGTCCGCTATATGGCTAACGCCATGGGTCCGGAAGGCGTTCGCGTCAATGCCATCTCTGCCGGTCCTATCCGTACGCTGGCCGCGTCCGGTATTAAAGATTTCCGTAAAATGCTGGCGCACTGCGAAGCGGTCACCCCGATCCGTCGCACCGTCACCATTGAAGATGTGGGTAACAGCGCAGCCTTCCTGTGCTCCAACCTGTCTGCGGGGATCTCCGGTGAAGTCGTTCACGTTGACGGCGGGTTCAATATCGCCGCCATGAACGAGCTGGAACTGAAATAAGTTCCTTCCCCTCCTCGCCCCGGTGAGGAGGGTTCTTCCATCCCCACGCCTTACGCCCCACCTGTTATTCCAATCGGCTATTTGTTAGCACGTATCAATATTTTCTCCTGCTTCCGGGTTACGCCAGGATAGTTCTGCATAAACGATCCGCGGAACGGCGGTTCGCCACATACCGAACAAGGAAAGCCCATGGAGCCACGCCGCGTGAATGGCAAAAATCACTGGTATCACGAAACCCAGTCAACAATCTGCCCGGTGGATGTCCTGCCGCTCGTCCCTGAAGCCGCCCATGTTGAAGACCGCTTTTTGCTGGACCTGACGCTGCCGGCCGCCTGGCTACGTGCCCACGCTGACTGGCTACACCCCGCACGCCAGCTGGCCGAACTGCTGTTTCCCGACCAGGTGGCGGTGAGTCGCCTGCAGACCTTTACCGCTTACGATCGACTCAGCACCGCGCTCACCGTCGCCCAGGTCTACGGCGTCCAGCGGCTGTGTAACCACTACGCCGCCCGCCTTGCTCCCCTGCCAGGCCCCGATTCCTCGCGCGAGAGCAACCGTCGTCTGGCGCAAATCACGCAATATGCTCGTCAGCTTGCCGGTTCGCCCTCGGTTATTAACGCTCTCTCCCGTAGCCAGCTGGACGAAGTGGGCTTAACCAGTCGGGACATTATTCTGTTCAACCAGATTATCGGATTCGTCGGCTTCCAGGCGCGGGCGATTGCCGTCCTGCAGGCGGCCCAGGGCTTTCCGGTGCGCTGGATCCCCGGTATGCCCCAGCAAGAGGAGGCACCCGCGGAACTGTTCGCCCCGCCGCCGGGAGCATGGCAGGCAGACATTGCGGATCCCGACCTGCAGTATGCCGATGATGAGCGTCAGCGGCGCATCGCCGGCTGGCAGTCGCTGCCCGGTCTGGGCGAGCTGGCGCCGCTGCTGGCCTGCGACCCACAGTTATTCGCGCCTCTGGAGACCTTGATCCGCCAGCTCAGCACGGATGATACCTTTGGCCCGCAGGTCGCCTTACTCACGGCGCGCACCAATGGCAGCCCCACCTGCTTTGACGCCTGGCTCCCCCACTGGCAGGGTGAAGAGGAGTTCGCCAGCCATCTGCGGGAGGGCGACCAGGCCCTCCATCACTGGCTCCAGCAGCATCCTCAGGCCCGGTCTCTCGTGACCGCGGTGCAGCTGTTAACACGCTCGCCTGACCGGTTTAGCGCCGCCCAGTTAACGCCCCTCGCGGAATATCGACTCTCTGAGCAACATGCAATCGATCTGTTGATCTGGAGCGGGCTGTGCGGATGGATGAATCGTCTGAAAATCGCCCTCGGCAATGTGCGTCAGCAGACGTAAATTGCTGAAACAGCGCTTGCTGCGGCAGGCATATTCGCGTAAAAATGTCAGCCGCTCTTTTAGCCACGAAAATACCTAATTATGTTTCAGGATAACCCGCTGCTAGCGCAGCTTAAACAGCAACTGCATTCCCAGACGCCGCGCGCGGAAGGGGTCGTTAAGGGCACGGAAAAGGGCTTTGGCTTCCTCGAAGTGGACGCTCAGAAGAGCTACTTCATTCCGCCGCCGCAGATGAAAAAAGTGATGCATGGCGACCGTATCGTCGCGGTGATCCATTCTGAAAAAGAACGCGAAAGCGCCGAGCCGGAATCGCTGGTTGAGCCCTTCCTGACTCGTTTTGTCGGTAAAGTCCAGAAGAAAGACGATCGCCTCGCTATCGTTCCTGACCATCCGCTGCTGAAAGACGCCATTCCCTGCCGCGCCGCCCGCGGCGTTGAGCACGATTTTAAACAGGGTGACTGGGCCGTCGCCGAGATGCGCCGTCATCCATTAAAAGGCGACCGCGGGTTTTACGCGGAGTTGACCCAGTTCATCACTTTTAGCGACGACCACTTCGTCCCATGGTGGGTAACCCTGGCGCGCCATAATCTTGAGAAAGAGGCACCGGACGGCGTCGCCACCGAGATGCTCGACGAGGGGCTGACGCGCCGCGACCTAACCGCCCTCGACTTCGTCACCATTGACAGCGCCAGCACCGAAGATATGGACGATGCGTTGTATGCCGAGTCCACTGCTGATGGCAAACTGCTGCTGACGGTCGCCATTGCCGACCCGACCGCCTGGATTGCCGAAGGCAGCAAGCTGGATAACGCCGCAAAAGTGCGCGCCTTTACCAACTATCTGCCGGGCTTCAACATTCCAATGCTGCCGCGCGAGCTGTCGGACGACCTCTGCTCCCTGCGCGCTAACGAAGTGCGCCCGGTGCTGGCCTGCCGGATGACCCTGGCGGCCGATGGCACCATCGAAGACAATATCGAGTTCTTTGCCGCCACCATCGAATCGAAAGCCAAGCTGGCCTATGACGACGTCTCTGACTGGCTGGAAGGCCGCGGCAGCTGGCAGCCGGACAGCGAGGCGATCGCGCAGCAAATTACGCTGCTGAAGGACGTGTGCCAGCGTCGTAGCGAATGGCGTCAGACCCATGCGCTGGTGTTCAAAGACCGTCCGGACTACCGTTTCGTTCTCGGCGAAAAAGGCGAAGTGCTGGATATCGTCGCGGAACCGCGTCGCATTGCCAACCGCATTGTCGAAGAGTCGATGATCGCCGCCAACATCTGTGCCGCCCGCGTTCTGCGCGACAAGCTCGGCTTCGGCGTTTATAACGTTCATACCGGTTTCGATCCGGCGAACACCGAGCAGTTGGCCGCCCTGCTGAAAACCCATGATGTGCACGTCGACCCGACGGAAGTGCTCACCCTGGAAGGGTTCTGCAAGCTGCGCCGGGAACTGGACGCTCAGCCGACCGGTTTCCTCGACAGCCGCATTCGCCGCTTCCAGTCGTTTGCGGAAATCAGCACCGAGCCGGGCCCACACTTTGGTCTTGGGCTTGAAGCCTATGCCACCTGGACCTCGCCGATCCGTAAGTATGGCGACATGATCAACCACCGTCTGCTGAAAGCCATCATTAAAGGCGAGACCATTGCGCGTCCCCAGGATGAAGCCACCGTGCAGATGGCGGAGCGCCGTCGTCTCAACCGGATGGCCGAGCGCGACGTCGCCGACTGGCTGTACGCCCGTTTCCTCAACGATAAAGCCGGGACCGATACCCGCTTCGCGGCGGAGATCATCGACGTCAGCCGCGGCGGGATGCGCGTGCGTCTGGTGGACAATGGCGCGGTCGCCTTTATTCCGGCCCCGTTCCTCCACGCCGTGCGCGACGAACTGGTGTGCAGCCAGGAGAACGGTACCGTGCAGATCAAAGGTGAAGTAGTCTATAAAGTGACTGACGTTATCGATGTCACTATCGCTGAAGTTCGCATGGAAACCCGCAGCATTATTGCGCGTCCGGCGGTCTGACGCCCCTTCACAGCGGTTCCTGCGGGAACCGCTGCTTCTTTCCTCTCTATCCAGCCATTTCCGTCGCACCGATTAAGGTTGTGCGTTTTTTTCGCTTCTCTTTTTCATTCATTTTTAGCATCATTGATTTCATTCGTTTTTGTTACCAGGATAATGCCATGTCAGATGTGAATGCCCACCTGCTCGCTCAACGTATCGATACCGTGCTGGATATTCTGGTTGCCGGTGATTACCATTCTGCGATCCATAATCTGGAGATCCTCAAAGCGGAGCTGCTGGCGCTGGCGGCGGACGATGCTGAACAACAAAACCAACCCAAGGCGCCCTGGGAAATCTGAATATCAGCCATGCCGCAGCCGGCCATATGGACCGGTTGCTCGCCATATAGCCCCCTAACAGTGATGTTGCTATGAACGCCCGACAACAAAGTATTTTGCAAGTGGTCATCGATAAAGGCCGCATGAGCGTCGCCGATCTGGCGAAGATGACCGGTGTCTCTGAGGTTACTATTCGTCAGGATTTGAATTTGCTGGAAAAGCAGAGCTATTTGCGCCGTACTCATGGCTATGCCGTACCGCTGGACAGCGAAGATGTCGAAACCCGCATGATGACCCATTTCGCCATTAAGCGTGAGCTGGCCAGCCGGGCTGCGGCGCTAGTGAATACCGGTGAAACGGTATTTATCGAAAACGGCAGCAGCAATGCCCTGCTGGCGCGTACGCTGGCCGAGCGCGGCGATATCACCATCATTACCGTCAGCAGCTATATCGCCCATCTGCTGAAAGAGACCCCAGGAGAGGTGATCCTGCTGGGCGGAATTTATCAGAAACGCAGTGAGAGTATGGTCGGTCCGCTAACCCGTCAGTTCATCCAGCAGGTGCATTTCAGCAAAGCCTTCATCGGGATCGACGGTTGGCAGGCGGAAACCGGCTTTACCGGCCGCGATATGATGCGTGCGGACGTGGTGAACGCCGTGCTGGAGAAGCATTGTGAGGCAATTATTCTTAGCGACAGTTCAAAATTCAGCGCGGTACATCCCTATCCGCTCGGTCCCGCCGGCCGCTTTAATCGCGTTATTACCGACGATCGCTTACCGGACGCCTGTCGCGAACAATTGCTCCGCAGCGGCCTGACCGTCGATATCGTGCCCTACATCTGATCCTCCGCCGCCCCATCTCCTGCCAAAGCGCCGGAAGGGGCGCTTTATCGCTCTGAGAGTATTCCGAGCCGCTAATTAAGACTTTTTACCTGACGATAAATTTTAAAAAAAGTAAAATTATTATTAGCGATATAACAGGAAGTGACTATCACCTGCGTGATTTTCGTGACACCTGCGCACCTTAACTTCATGGAATTGCCCTAAAGCTGCTTTATCAGGCTATGCTTAGAGGAGCGCTGTAATCCATGAATAGATTATTCAGGAGAAAAAAAATGATGACTTCAACGAGCAAAAAAATGGCTGCTGTCGTTCTGGCTGTCACTGTAGCAATGTCTCTGAGCGCTTGCTCTAACATGTCTAAACGCGATCGTAACACGGCTATCGGCGCTGGCGCCGGCGCTATCGGTGGTGCGGTGTTAACTGACGGTAGCGCGCTCGGTACCCTGGGTGGCGCAGCAGTCGGTGGTATTATTGGTCACCAGGTCGGCAAATAATTTAATTATCTGACGAAATAAAAGAATAATTCACACGAATTGACTTACGCACGTTAAATCATTCAAGGCCGCGGCATTTACCGCGGCCTTGTTATTTCAACCAGACCATTGGTGCAGAGGGAAAATAGCGATCAGCCACCGGCTAACTTGACCTTCATCCCTTTCGCCTCAAGCAGCGACTTGAGTAAATCCCGCTTATCGCCCTGGATCTCGATCACGCCATCTTTCACCGCGCCGCCGCAGCCGCACTTTTTTTTCAACTCTGCCGCCAGAGCGGTTAGCGCAGCATCATCGGCATCAATCCCGCTAATCAGACAGACGCCTTTGCCCTTGCGGCCGCTGGTCTGGCGCTGGATCCGCACAATGCCGTCGCCTTTCGGGCGCACCGGCGCCGGTTTCGCCTCGTCGATACGCCCGGTTTCGGTGGAGTAGACCAGACGGCTGTTGGAATCGCTCATTATGCCCCCTTGCGCAGAGAATCGTTGATCGCCCGCAGCGTCGCGGCTGGATCCGCCGACTGAGTAACCGGGCGACCAATCACCATATAGTCTACCCCAGCTTCCTGAGCCTGCTCAGGAGTCATAATTCGCCGCTGATCGCCAGCGTCGCTGCCCTGCGGACGAATCCCCGGGGTCACCAGCTTAAACGCCTGCCCCAGCTCATGCTTAAAGCGCACAGCCTCCTGGGCTGAACACACCACCCCATCAAGGCCGCAGCGTTGGGTCAGCGCCGCCAGCTTCGCCGCGTAGTCAGCCGGAGATAAGGTAATGCCCAGATCCTGTAGATCGCTGGACTCCATGCTGGTGAGCACCGTGACAGCGATCAGCAGCGGCGCATCTTTGCTAAACGGCAGCAGCGCTTCGCGCGCGGCGGTCATCATTCGCGCGCCGCCGGAAGCATGGACATTCACCATCCATACGCCCAGCTCAGCCGCTGCGGCCACCGCGCGGGCGGTGGTGTTGGGAATATCGTGAAACTTAAGGTCCAGGAACACCTCAAACCCACGCTGATGCAGATCGCGGACAAACTGCGGGCCCAGCAGGGTGAACATCTCTTTGCCCACCTTCAGGCGACAGTCGCGCGGGTCGATGCGGTCGACAAATGCCAGCGCTTTATCGCGATTATCATAGTCGAGCGCAACCACAACGGGAGAGGATGTGACAGCGCGGGAAGATGGGATAGCTGTAGACGTCATGACCAGACCTTAGTGTTGATGGGCGCCGGGGTGGCGCAAAAAAGGTAAACGGGCAGCATTCTACCTGTGAAGCGAACAAAATAACAGACTGCCGTACCTGCCCTGACCGGACGATGGCGCTGCCGGGGCCGCGCCTGGAGAGGAGTGAAGCGATAAGTATGTTGTAACTAATGGAGGGCTTTTTTTTGGCTTTACTGGCCGTCGAGACCGCGAATGGGTTTAATGGTCGCCCACGAGCGGCAGGACGGACAATGCCAGTAGAGTGTATGAGCGGTAAACCCGCATTTCTGGCAGCGATAGCGTGGTTTGCTGCGCACCTGCTCACCAACCATGTTTCGCAGCACCCCAAGGCTTTCTTTCGCCCGCCCTTCTTCCGCTTCGTTGAGATGGTAGTCCATCAGCTTATGGAAGACGCGCATGGTTGGGTGGCGTTCCAGCTGCCGGGTGACGTAGTTTTGCGCCGCTTCGACGCCTTCCCGCTGCTCAAGGATCTGCGCCAGCATCAGTTCGGCGGTCGCCCCGGCGTTCTCCTCCACGCAGCGGCGCAGAAAAACTTCCCATTCATCGGTTTTGCCGAGCTGCTGGTAGCAGGTCTGCAGCATCTCCAGCGTTTCACCCACCAGCTCTTTATCCTGATCGATAACCCGCTCGAGGCTCTCCACCGCTTTGGCGTAGTCGCCCTTTTCCATCCACACCCGGCCCATCATGATCGATACCCGGGCGCTGTTGCGGTCCGCGGCGGCGCCTTTTCTCAACAACGCCATCGCTTTATCCAGATCGTTGGCTGCCATCTGCTGCAGGGCCAGTTCGCACCAGAAGTTGGCGATTTCGCCACGATGTTTCTCTTTCCCTAGCTTCACCAGCCGTTCAGCCACTTCAATAGCCGACTGCCAGTCGCTGGTCGCCTGGTAAATCTGCAGCAGTTGCTGCAGCGCGCCGAGGCGGAAATCGGTCTCATCCACCAGCTGTTTGAACATGTCTTCCGCGCGGTCATACAGTCCGGCGGCCATATAATCCCGTCCCAGCTGCTGCACCGCTAACAGGCGCTGATCGTAGGTTAACGACGCGCTTTCCATCAGGCTCTGGTGAATTCGGATCGCGCGGTCGACTTCGCCGCGCGAACGGAACAAATTACCGAGCGTCAGGTGCGCCTCAACGGTACCGGTA
Source organism: Klebsiella sp. 64 (assembly GCF_018223915.1). NCBI lineage: Bacteria > Pseudomonadati > Pseudomonadota > Gammaproteobacteria > Enterobacterales > Enterobacteriaceae > Klebsiella > Klebsiella sp. 64. Next base: position 68,147 of record NZ_JAGRQZ010000001.1, on the reverse strand, counting down.
TCCTCTTTCAGCATATCAAGGAACAGGTCGACGGCTTTATCCTGCTGGTTGCTGAGCAGGAAGTTAACCCCCGCCACGTAATCTCGCGACAGGCGGCTCGCATCGTCCTGTTTGGACTGTTGTGCACTTCTGCGCCCCATGTACCAGCCGTAAGCGGCGGCAACGGGTAAAAGCAGAAACAACAACTCCAGCATAAGAGGTTATTCCTTCACCGCAGGCACGCCTGCGTCGACAGCCGCCGGGCTGACGGGGGCAATCTGATGCTCAAGACGCTTAATTTTCCGCTCCGCGCGCGCCAGTGAGACACGCACCCGCAGCCAGAACAGGCCGCAGATCAGCCAGCCAATGGCAAAGCCCGCGGCAAACAGCACCGCCAGCAGCGTCGATATGCGGAATTCACCCTGAGCGAGTAAATAGTTGAAAGTGACCTGTTGGTCATTCTGCGCCCCCAGCGTCACTGAAATGACGAAGATTGCTAACACCAGTAAGAAAATGAGTAAATATTTCACATGACTTCCCGTTATGTGGGTTGCGCGAAAAAAGCCCGCTTTCAGCCCTATAAAGTATCATTTTCGCCGCAGCGGTGGAATGAAAAAGCATGGCAACTCTTCAGGATATGCGGTCGGATGCCGCTAAAATCAACATTATTCCGCTTCAGGCATCCGTTTTTTAATATCCTGCGCCTCTTCTCCGGGCGGCGAGAGCGGCCCACAAAGGCGCTGCGTCAGCCAGCAGGCCACCGTGACCAGCAGCCAGGAGATCAGCGTGGCGACGATGAGATCCAGCGGCCAGTGCATGCCCAGCGCCAGGCGACTGCCCATCACCGCCGTCGCCCACACCAGCAGCACCGCGATTGTGCCCCAGCGGCGACGCGGCCACAGCAGCCCCGCAGCGAGTAACGCCCAGCTGGCGGCAAACATGGTGTGACCTGACGGGAAAGCAAACCCCGTCTCCTTCTGCCAGTGTTTGCGTAAAAATGACGGAATGTCCTGCGCCTGCGCCAGCTGTTCATGCACCAGTTTAGCGCGTTCTTTACGCTTTAACGCGTAGAATTGCGTCACCGGCACCTGCCTTGTGTTTTCCAGCCAGATGACGAACGGTCTCGGCTCCTGGACCCGCGCCTTGACCCAGGATTTCGCCCCCTGTCCCGCCAGGATAGCGGCGGCAAGGATAAGGAACAGGATCAACGCCGCGCGCAGGCGAAAGCGCAGACACCAGAGGAACCAGCCGCAAAGCACGACATGAGTGATAATTCCCCACGGCTGGGTCACCGTTTCCGTCACCCACCACAGGCTTTTCAACATGGCAACCGGCAGTCCAGGCTGCCACAGCCACCCGGAAAGCCAGACCGTGAGGGGCATAACCAGCAGCAGCGCCGCCGCGAGAGCAGTTCGTCGGGCTATCAACAGCATTTTCTCTCCTTCTCCTTGTAGATGAACATCATAGCGGAAAGTAGATCGTTTGTGCGCTTTCCACACGGCTAACCGTTCGCGATTAGGAGAACGTCCAGGCGTTGTGGCAAAATAGCGGGAAACAGAAAGCACAGTCAGGTGCTGACAGAATCTGGAGAATCACATGCAGCTTAAACGTGTGGCAGAAGCCAAACTGCCAACCCCCTGGGGCGATTTCCTGATGGTGGGTTTTGAAGAACTGGCAACCGGACAGGATCATGTCGCGCTGGTATATGGCGATATATCAGGGCAGTCGCCGGTCCTCGCCCGCGTACATTCAGAGTGTTTGACGGGCGATGCCCTGTTTAGCCTGCGCTGTGATTGCGGCTTTCAACTGGAAGCGGCTCTGTCGCATATCGCTGAAGAAGGTCGGGGGATCCTGCTGTATCACCGCCAGGAAGGACGCAACATTGGTTTATTGAATAAGATCCGCGCCTACGCGCTGCAGGATCAGGGCTACGACACTGTCGAAGCGAACCATCAGCTTGGCTTCGCCGCCGATGAGCGCGATTTCACCTTGTGCGCTGACATGTTCAAATTGCTCAACGTTGAGCAGGTGCGGTTATTAACCAATAACCCGAAAAAAGTGGAAATTCTTACCGAAGCCGGGATCAACATTGTGGAGCGGGTGCCGCTGATCGTCGGGCGTAACCCGAAAAACGCTCACTATCTGGACACCAAAGCCGCAAAGATGGGCCATCTGCTGAACAGCAAGCCGACAGAATAAACCGGTGGAATAACCGAAAAAGGGCCAGCGATGCTGGCCCTTTGTTTCACAGCATATTACGAATAACGTAGTGCAGGATGCCGTCGTTGCGGTAGTAGGTGAGTTCGGTCGCCGTGTCGATACGGCACCGACAAGGGATCGCTTCCTGCGAGCCGTCAGCGCGAGTCAGGGTCACCGGCACCGTAGCGCCAGGCTGAAGCGACTGCAGATTGCTGATATCAATCCGCTCTTCCCCGGTCAACCGCAGCGTTTTGCGGGTGACGCCCTGCGGGAACTCCAGCGGCAAAATGCCCATTCCGATCAGGTTGGAACGGTGGATACGCTCGAAGGACTCGGCGATCACTACCCGAATCCCCAGCAGGCGCGGCCCCTTCGCCGCCCAGTCACGGCTGGAACCTGAGCCATACTCCTTACCGGCAATCACCGCCAGCGGTGTGCCCTCAGCCTTGTACAGCATCGCCGCATCGTAAATCGCCATCGGTTCAGGATCCGGCAGATGGCGGGTCATGCCCCCTTCCACCCCTGGGACCATTTCGTTACGGATGCGGATATTGGCGAAGGTGCCACGCATCATCACCTCATGGTTACCGCGACGGGAACCATAGGAGTTAAAGTCGCGCCGGGCAACCCCATGCTCCTGCAGATAGCGGCCTGCCGGACTATCGGCTTTGATGCTCCCCGCCGGCGAAATGTGGTCCGTGGTGACTGAGTCGCCCAGCATGGCGAGGATCCGCGCGCCGCGAATATCCTCTACCGGCAGCGGCTCGGCGCCCATCTCGTCAAAGAACGGCGACAAGCGAATATAGGTCGAGTCCTCCTGCCAGTCGTAGGTATCTGACGCCTCCACCTTGATCGCCTTCCACTCCTCAGTGCCGGAAAACACTTCCGCGTACTCTTTGCGGAACATCTCGGTGGAGACCTGTTCCACCGCGCGGGCAATCTCCTCCCCGCTCGGCCAGATATCTTTCAGATAGACCGGCTCGCCATTCTTGCCCTGTCCCAACGGCTCGCGGGTGAGGTCGATATTCATGTTCCCCGCCAGAGCATAGGCGACCACCAACGGCGGCGAGGCCAGCCAGTTTGTTTTCACCAGCGGATGAATACGCCCTTCGAAGTTACGGTTACCGGAGAGCACTGCCCCGACGGTCAGATCGCCTTTTTTGATCGCTTCTTCGATAGGTTCAGGCAATGGACCGGAGTTACCGATACAGGTGGTGCAACCATATCCCACCAGATTGAAGCCGAGCTGGTCGAGGTAAGGCGTCAGGCCGGCATGGGCCAGATAATCCGACACCACTTTCGAGCCTGGGGCCAGGGAAGCTTTCACCCACGGCTGCGGCTGCAGGCCGCGTTCGACGGCTTTTTTCGCCAGCAGACCGGCGGCCATCAACACGCTGGGGTTAGAGGTATTGGTGCAGGAGGTAATCGCTGCAATAGCCACCGCGCCATCCGGTAGCGAATAGTGATGCCCGTTCAGCGTATAGTCAACCGGCTGACGCTGACGCTGAAGGTGGTTAACCTCCAGCTCGCCGCTGGCGGCGAAGGCTTTCGGAACATCGCCCAGCGCCACGCGATCCTGCGGTCGCTTCGGCCCGGCGAGGCTCGCTTCGACGCTGCTCATATCCAGCGCCAGGGTACTGGTAAAGACCGGCTCATCGCCAGGCTGGCGCCACATGCCCTGGGCTTTAGCGTAGGCTTCCACCAGCGCGACCTGTTCTTCGCTACGGCCGCTGAGACGCATATAGCTGAGCGTTACGTCATCGATAGGGAAAAAGCCACAGGTGGCGCCATACTCCGGCGCCATATTGGCGATGGTCGCCCTGTCGGCAAGGGGTAAGGTATCCAGGCCGTCACCGTAGAATTCAACAAACTTGCCGACGACGCCATGCTGACGCAGCATTTGGGTAACCGTCAGTACCAGGTCAGTGGCGGTGATGCCTTCGCGCAGTTTGCCGCTGAGCTTAAAGCCCACAACATCGGGGATCAGCATTGACACCGGCTGGCCCAGCATAGCGGCTTCCGCTTCAATCCCGCCCACGCCCCAGCCCAGCACGCCAAGACCATTAATCATGGTGGTATGGGAGTCGGTGCCCACCAGCGTATCCGGCCACGCCATCCACTGGCCGTTCACCTCCTCGCTCCAGACCGCCCGGCCAAGGTATTCCAGGTTCACCTGGTGGCAAATACCGGTGCCCGGCGGCACCACGCTGAAGCGGCTGAAGGCCTGCTGCCCCCAGCGCAGAAAAGCGTAGCGTTCGTGGTTCCGCTCCATTTCCAGGCGGACGTTGTCTTCGAAGGCCTCGTCGTCGCCGAAGCGGTCAACGGTCACCGAGTGGTCGATCACCAGGTCAACCGGCGATAGCGGATTAACCTTCGCTGTATCGCCGCCAAGGCGTTTCACCGCCTCGCGCATGGCGGCCAGATCCACTACCGCCGGCACGCCGGTAAAGTCCTGCATCAGGACGCGTGCCGGACGGTAGGCGATTTCCCGGTCGGCATGGGCCTGTTGCAGCCAGCCGGCCAGGGCGCGAATATCTTCTTCAGTTACCGAGTCACCGTCCTGCCAGCGCAGCAGGTTCTCCATCAGCACCTTCAGCGACTTGGGCAGTCGACTGATCTCGCCCAGCTGCTTCTCCGCCAACGGCAGACTGTAGTAATGCCAGGTTTTATCGTTGACCTGCAGCGTGTCCTTACTGGCTTCTCGTAGGGTTGACGACATAGCTCCTCCTTTATCTCAGGGATGGCATACCCTGATTCTCCTCAGGGTCTCCATTAAAGATAACACATACTGAGCATAACACTTTGATAACAACCCAAATTGCTAAATACGGCGAGACAGAGAGAGAGGAAACGGGAATTATCCGAGAGCAGGCGAAATAGCACCAAAATAGTGCAAAGAGGGCGTATGCCGATATTGTATTAGTACACGAGGACAAAAAAAGAGCTAATCGGCCAGCGGGCAGTGATTAGCTCTGATGAGTGATTTCAGGTTGGATGAATCCAGCGGCAAAATATATTCTCCCTGTATTGCCGGTCACTGATTTTATATTACAGTTTCCTTTCACTGTCATAAAAATGACATGTATCTACAACGATGACCTACAGCTTTAGCTGACAATCCAGATGTTGCAGATGGTGAGCGCGATGATGCTCCAGAACATCGCCAACCCTACCAACACTACGCCCCATACGCGACTACGCAGAACGGGATCGATTTCGGTTTTGTCATTCTCGTATGACATCGCCAGTTTCATGTAATCGATATTACTTATCATATTGTCACCACCAATTGCTCAAATCATCAGGTACAGATAAATCTTAATTATGGATAAAAGATTAATCCAGTGAATTTAGGCCTGATGGAATATATTTAACCGGTTATTTGATCGCGGCGGGCATAATGAAAAACGTGTTGCCAAAAATTATTAATTTTGTGATTGGTTCGAGGTTTAAGTTGTTAAATACAGTCCATCATAGTTAATGGCACTCCTCGCAGGGAGTGCCATTATTATTTTCAGGGTTATTTTTCCGGAAGTTTTATATCTTTGAACATCGCTTCAATATCTTCATTCGAGCGTAAAGCCACCGCGGTATCTACCACGTCCCTGGTCAAATGGGGAGCAAAACGTTGAATAAAATCATACATGTAGCTTCGTAAGAAGGTGCTACGGCGGAAACCTATCTTAGTGGTGCTGTGGCTGAAAATACCGTTCGCATCCAGCTTCACCAGATCCGGGTCAGAGACCGGATCCACCGCCATGCTGGCGATTACCCCTACCCCCAGCCCCAGGCGAACATAGGTTTTGATGACGTCGGCATCGGTGGCGGTAAAAACAATGCGCGGCGTCAGGCCCGCACGGTTAAACGCGGTATCCAGTTCGGAGCGGCCGGTAAAACCAAAGGTATAGGTTACCAATGGATACTGGGCCAGTTCCTCTATGGACACCGAGCCCTTGGTGGCCAGAGGATGCTCGGGGGTCACTACAATCGACCGGTTCCAGTGATAGCATGGCAGCATCACCAGATCGTCATACAGATGTAGCGCCTCGGTGGCGATGGCGAAATCGGCATTGCCTTTCGACACAGCCTCCGCAATCTGAGTCGGCGAGCCCTGATGCATATGCAGCGACACCCGCGGGTAGCGTTCAATAAACCCCTTGATCACTCCCGGTAACGCATAGCGCGCCTGGGTATGGGTGGTGGCGACGTAAAGAGACCCTTTGTCAGGCCAGGTATGCTCTCCGGCGACAGATTTGATGGCATCGACTTTCGACAGCACTTCGCGGGCGATGCGGATGATCTCCTGCCCGGCCGGCGTCACCTGGGTTAAGTGTTTACCGCTGCGGGCAAAGATCTGAATGCCCAGCTCATCCTCCAGCATCCGGACCTGCTTACTGATACCCGGTTGGGAGGTATAGAGCCCTTCGGCGGTGGATGAAACATTCAGGTTATGGTTAACCACCTCAACGATGTAGCGAAGCTGTTGTAGTTTCATGGCTGATATCCGTTTGCGCGTAAAATGAAGCCGCTTAATACACTTTACGTTCAGGCAACTTGTCGCCGATGAAGGCCCTGGGCTCCCGGCAGTTGGCCATAGTGGCGCCGCAATGCATCCTGAAAGCGATGATGTATAAGACGTTTTAATAATAAAAAAGGCATTAACTATAACCACTATATCATTTATATCAACACTGTATAGACGCTAACGAAAAATAATATAGGTGGTTATAAGGGGAGGAAATTAACGCAAAGAGGGGAAGACGACACGGCAGAGAAATGCACTCTCTCTGCCGGTCGCCTGAGCAGGAAAAGCGCGCTTTTCCTGCCCGAACGAACGCCATTACTTTTTGGGTTCCGTCCACTTACCGTCGATAAAGAAAGCTGACCAGCCGGTCGCTTTGCCCTCTTTTTCGGACGCCACGTACTGCTGCTTGGTTTTACGGCTAAAGCGTACCAGCGTTTTATTGCCTTCCGGATCCTGCTGCGGCGCATCGGCGAGATAACGCAGTTTTTCCGGCAGACGATCGCGGAAGCGGTACAGCTCCTCCACCAGCGGCGCACGCGTTTCCCGTGATTTCGGGAAGGTGTTGGCCGCCAGGAAGACGCCCGCCGCCCCGTCGCGCAGCACAAAGTAGGCGTCAGACTTCTCACACGGCAGCTCCGGCAGCGGCACCGGATCTTCCTTCGGCGGAGCCACTTCGCCATTGCGCAGGATCTTACGCGTGTTCTTACACTCGTCGTTGGTACAGGCCATGTACTTACCGAAACGCCCCATTTTTAGGTGCATTTCAGACCCGCACTTCTCGCACTCCACCACCGGGCCGTCATAGCCCTTGATGCGGAATTCGCCCTCTTCAATCTCGTAGCCGTCGCAGGTCGGGTTATTACCACAGACGTGCAGCTTACGCTTAGGATCGATAAGGTAGCTGTCCATCGCCGTCCCACACTTCTGGCAGCGACGTTTGGCGCGCAGCGCGTTGGTTTCCGCGTCATCGCCTTCCAGCACGTTGAGGACTTCGTTCTCTGGCACCAGGTTGATGGTGGTTTTGCACCGCTCTTTCGGCGGCAAGGCATAGCCCGAACAGCCGAGGAAAACGCCGGTGCTGGCGGTACGGATCCCCATTTTACGGCCGCAGGTCGGGCAGTCGATGCTGGTGAGCACCATCGGGTTCGGCTGCATGCCGCCCTCTTCCGGATCTTTCTCTGCCGTCGCCAGCTGGGTGGTAAAATCGCCGAAGAAGTGGTTCAGCACCTCTTTCCACTCGGCCTGGTGGTTCGCAACCTGGTCGAGGCGATCCTCCATCTGCGCGGTAAAATCGTAGTTCATCAGATCGCGGAAGTTTTCTTCCAGCCGGTCGGTAACGATCTCGCCCATTTTTTCGGCGTAAAAACGACGATTTTCCACCCGCACGTAGCCGCGATCCTGAATGGTCGAAATGATCGACGCGTAGGTCGACGGACGGCCAATCCCGCGTTTTTCCAGCTCTTTCACCAGCGAGGCCTCGCTGAAACGCGCCGGCGGCTTGGTAAAGTGCTGCGCAGGCGTCAGCTCCACCAGGCTCAGGCGGTCGCCCTGTTTGACCAGCGGCAGCGTCCGGTCTTCATCGCCCTTGCGCAGCGCCGGCATGACTTTTGTCCAGCCGTCGAAACGTAAAGTGCGACCGCGCGCTTTCAGTTTGAAATCACCCGCAGCCACGGTCAGCGTGGTGGAGTCGTACTGCGCCGGCGTCATCTGACAGGCGACAAACTGGCGCCAGATCAGCTGATAAAGCTTCTGCGCATCCGCTTCCATATCTTTCAGCGTTTCCGCCAGCACGTTCACATCAGACGGACGAATCGCTTCGTGCGCTTCCTGCGAGTTTTCTTTGCTGGCGTACTGGTTCGCGCTATCCGGCAGATATTTTTTGCCAAATTTGTCGCTGATGTAGCCGCGAACCATGTTCAGCGCGTCCTGACTCAGGTTGGTGGAGTCGGTACGCATATAGGTGATGTGCCCTGCCTCATAGAGTCGCTGAGCCATCATCATGGTCTTTTTCACGCCGAAGCCCAGACGGGTGCTGGCCGCCTGCTGCAGGGTGGAGGTGATGAACGGCGCGCCCGGCTTGCTGCTGGTCGGCTTATCTTCACGCTCCAGTACGCTGTAGCTGGCTTTTTCCAGCAGCGATACCGCCGCCATGGTCTCATCGCGGCTGACCGGACGGAACGGCTTATCATCCTTATGGGTCACCTGCAGCGGCAGGGCGTCACCGCCCGGCGTGGTGGTGCTGGCGTCGACTTCCCAGTACTCTTCCGGGACGAACGCTTTAATTTCACGTTCACGCTCCACCACCAGGCGGACCGCGACGGACTGCACGCGCCCGGCAGAAAGACCACGGGCGATTTTTTTCCACAGCAGCGGCGAAACCATATAGCCCACCACGCGGTCCATAAAACGACGCGCCTGCTGGGCGTTAACCCGATCGATATTCAGTTCGCCCGGCTTTTCAAAGGCCTGACGAATAGCGTTTTTGGTGATCTCATTGAACACCACGCGGCTGTAACGCTGTTCATCGCCGCCGATGACTTCCCGCAGGTGCCAGGCAATGGCTTCCCCTTCGCGGTCAAGGTCGGTTGCGAGATAGATGTGGTCAGCTTTTTCCGCCAACTGTTTGAGTTCTGAAACTACCTTTTCTTTACCCGGAAGTACTTCATAGTGCGCATTCCAGTCATGCCATGGGTCCACGCCCATACGGTTAACCAGAGCACTACGTTCGTCCTTTTTAGGCTTTTTAGCCCCTTTGGTGGCGGTAGAGTCGGCGCTCTTTTTGGAAGCTGATCCACTGGTCGGCAAATCGCGGATATGACCGACGCTGGATTTCACCACGTAGTCATTACCCAGATACTTATTGATCGTTTTGGCTTTTGCCGGGGACTCAACGATAACGAGAGCTTTACCCATATTCACCTTTACCTAATTTGATTCATCCAGGAATACATCGCACATTCATACACCCTCCACTGGCGACTGCCTCATATGTTGCGGCACCGTCGGTGAATATCAACCCTGAACACCCGTTTCATCTCCGTAAAACCAGGCGCTTGAGTTTGCTGACTTTTTCTCGTCAGGTGACATAGCACGAAGAATTTTTGGCCGAATGTCAAGCAAATCTGTTGCCAGATCGCCGAAAGCGTCACACTGTACCTGATAAAATTCGTTACGCAACTTTATTAGCATGCAAAAGCAAATCCCGCCAGTAAACGGCTGTTTCTCCACTGGTTACCATTACCCTTGATTTATGCATGGAAAAATTGCCCCACGCCGCCGCGCGGCGTAAACTACGCGCGGAGAAAAAGAGGAGTCCGTTATGCAAGGTACAACCCAACCAATCGATCGCCAGACGCTGCTCGAAAAAGCCAACAAACTTATTCGCGAACATGAGGATACGTTAGCCGGTATCGAAGCCACCGACGTCGTTCAGCGCAACAATGTCCTGGTGTTTAGCGGTGAGTTTTACCTTGATGAGCAGGGACTACCGACGCCGAAGAGTACAGCGGTATTTAACATGTTTAAGTATCTTGCTCACGAACTGTCGGACAAGTACCACCTGGTCGATTAAGACAAGTGAAAACAATAACGCGAGGCCCAGGCCTCGCGTTATGTTATTTACATCAGCGGTTTCTGACCGCGCTGCCACCAGCGCAGCAGAAGCCGATCGGCGCTCTCCGCCGCGCTACCGGTAAAGCGGTCGAGCATCTTCTTACGCTGTTGATAACGCACCCCGATCACCTCGTGGCTCTCCATCAGCCCCAGCAGCAGCTCATCGCTGGTTTCAACCGCATCCACCAGTCCTTTTTCCAGCGCCTGCACCCCGTACCAGTGTTCGCCGGTGGCCACCTGCTCAATATCAAGTCCCGGACGCATCCGGTGGACGAAATCCTTGAACAAATGATGTGTCTCATTGAGATCCTCGCGGAACTTGCGCCGCCCTTCCTCGGTATTTTCGCCCAGCATGGTGAGCGTTCGTTTGTACTGCCCGGCGGTGTGCAGTTCGATATCGATATCTTTATTCTTCAGGAAGCGGTGCAGGTTCGGGATCTGCGCCACCACGCCAATAGAGCCGAGGATCGCAAACGGCGCCGAGACAATTTTGTTCGCCACGCAGGCCATCATATAGCCGCCGCTGGCCGCCACTTTGTCGACCGCCACCGTCAGCGGGATCTGCTTGTCGCGCAAGCGCTGCAGCTGAGAGGCGGCCAGACCGTAGCCGTGCACCACCCCGCCGGGGCTTTCCAGGCGAATCACCACCTGATCGCGCGCTTTCGCCGCCGCCAGTACCGCGGTGATCTCTTCCCGCAGGCTATTGACCTCATGGGCATCCATACTGCCTTTGAAATCCAGCACCCAGGCGCGCGGCTTGCCTTCCGGCTCGGCATTGCCCAGCTTCGCCCGCGCTTTGGCCGCCTTCGCCTCTTGTTTTTGCTTTTTCTTCTGCGCCTTATGCCACTGCTTCTGCTGCGGGCCGTCCAGCAGCGCCACCGCCAGCGATTCCTTCATCTCTTTATAATGCTCGCTAAGATTGGTCACCCGCAGCTCGCCGCGCTGCTTCTTGCGCTGAGCGAGGTTGACGATAATAGCGGCAATCACCGCGATGGCGACGACAACCGTCGCGATCTTGGCTAAAAATAAGCCGTACTGAGCAAGTAATTCCACGTTTTCACCTTGTGTAAAGCACTGACGTTGCTGCACAGTGTACCTCAGCCGCTGGCGAGAAGTCTTTGTGCTTTGTGTTCTCTGCGCAGCGGATTCTGTTTTTTTTCGCGCGGCTGAAATCGTTGCAAGATATTAATTTTGTGAATACTTTCCGCTTCGCCGATTGCAATGGCGGGCGCTTTCAGGCATAACAGCGCAAAAGTGAGATACCAAAGATGAAGCGCGATCGGGAACCGATCGCCCAAGGAGTTGCCGTGCATTATCAACCACAACGTCACTTGCTGAAAGATCGCATCATCCTGGTCACCGGGGCCAGCGACGGGATTGGTCGTGAAGCGGCCCTGACCTACGCGCGCTATAGCGCCAGCGTTATCCTGCTGGGTCGCAACGACGACAAACTGCGCACCGTCGCCCAGGAGATTGAGCGTGAGGGTGGTATTCCCCCTCGCTGGTTTACCCTCGACCTGCTCACCTGTACGCCCCAGGCGTGCCAGCAGCTGGCGCAGCAGATCAGCATGCATTATCCCCGCCTTGACGGCGTGCTGCATAACGCTGGCCTGCTCGGCGACATCTGCCCAATGGAAGAGCAGAAGCCGGAGGTCTGGCAGCAGGTGATGCAGGTGAACGTTAATGGCACCTTTATGCTGACCCAGGCGCTTCTTCCTTTATTACTCCGTTCGGAATCGGGCTCGCTGGTCTTCACCTCATCCAGCGTCGGTCGTCAGGGCCGCGCCAACTGGGGCGCCTATGCCGTTTCCAAATTCGCCACCGAAGGGATGATGCAGGTGCTGGCCGACGAGTATCAAAGCCGCCACCTGCGGGTAAACTGTATCAACCCCGGCGGCACTCGCACCGGAATGCGCGCCAGCGCGTTCCCGACGGAAGATCCGCTGAAACTGAAAACCCCCGCTGACATTATGCCCGTCTATCTGTGGCTGATGGGTGACGACAGTCGTCGCAAGACGGGAATGACCTTCGACGCCCAACCGGGACGTAAACCAGGAATTGCCCAATGAGTGATGAACGCTACCGCGAACGCCAGCAGCGGCTGAAAGATAAAGTTGACGCCCGGGTGGCGGCGGCCCAGGACGAGCGCGGCATTGTGATGGTCTTTACCGGCAACGGCAAAGGCAAAACCACCGCCGCCTTTGGCACCGCGACCCGCGCCGTCGGCCATGGCAAAAAAGTCGGCGTGATCCAGTTTATCAAGGGGACCTGGCCTAACGGCGAGCGTAATCTGCTGGAGCCTCACGGCGTCGAATTTCAGGTGATGGCCACCGGCTTCACCTGGAACACCCAGGATCGCGACAGCGACACCGCCGCCTGCCTGGCGGTCTGGGAGCATGCCCGCCGTATGCTCGCTGACGACCAGCTCGATCTGGTGCTGCTGGACGAGCTGACCTACATGGTGGCGTATGATTACCTGCCGCTGGAGTCGGTGCTGAGCGCCCTGCGTGAGCGCCCTGCCCATCAGTCGGTGATCATCACCGGCCGCGGCTGTCATCGCGATATTATTGAACTGGCCGATACCGTCAGCGAACTGCGTCCGGTCAAGCATGCATTTGATGCCGGGATTAAAGCGCAGATGGGGATAGACTACTGAGGGCCTGATAGCGCGGAAGGAAGTACGCGTTCCGGCGGCAAGTCACCGGAACGCATAACATTAACCGTTAGTCTTATTGCGAGTACTGGAACGACGGTTGCTGTTGTTACCCTGGCGCGGATTAGCGCTGGTCTGGCTGTGACGCTTCACCGCCCGACGGATCTGATTGGCTTTCAACCGCCGACGGTCTTTCTCGACGGCAACCTTAGAGCTGGTTTCCGGCGTGAGCTCCACCAGCTCGCGCAGGTAGTTGGTCTGCGCCAGGTCCAGCTCGGTATAGCCGCCGCGCGGCAGGCCTTTCGGCAGCAGAATATCGCCGTAGCGCACGCGGATCAGACGGCTGACCTGCACGCCGACCGCTTCCCACAGGCGACGCACTTCGCGGTTACGCCCTTCGGTCAGGGTAACGTTATACCACTGGTTAATCCCTTCGCCGCCGGTGAATTTGATGGTTTTAAACGCTGCCGGACCATCTTCTAACTGTACGCCGCGCGACAGCTGGCGCAGCTTATCATCATCCACCTGGCCGAAAACGCGAACGGCGTACTCACGCTCGACTTCACGGCTCGGGTGCATCAGGCGGTTGGCCAGTTCGCCATCGGTGGTGAACAGCAGCAGGCCGCAGGTATTCACGTCCAGACGACCAACGGCAATCCAGCGCGCGCCGCGCAGTTTAGGCAGACGATCAAACACCGTCGGGCGTCCTTCCGGATCGTTACGGGTGCAAAGCTCGCCTTCCGGCTTATAGTAAGCCAGCACGCGGCAGATCTGCTCGGCAGACTCTTTCACCGAGATCAGATGACCATCGATACGAATTTTTAAACCAAGGACAATTTCCACACGATCGCCGAGGGTGGCGATTTTGCCGTCGACGCTGACGCGGCCAGCTTCGATTTTCGCTTCAATTTCACGGCGGGAGCCGTGGCCGGCGCGGGCCAGCACTTTTTGCAGTTTCTCGCTCATTGAGCTTCCTTAAGGTGTCGCCTTCCCAGGCGTCTGGTATGCTTTATGAAACAATGAGGCCAAAAGCACAACTCATTGTTACGTATATACTTTTAACGTAAAGTCTCGTCGGCGCGTTCAGGATATCCACCGCGAGCCCGTATTCGTGGCCGAACATACTACACTAACTTCGTCGGGAAAGCTTCTGTTCGCCGCGCCCCGTCTTTAGTATGGAACAGATTTTCCTCATTCTCCTGTGCCCATTCACGCACACGGATCTTTATCGGACAGCGCCCCCTCACTACGCGCGCTCCTCAGCAACGGCCGGGCGCTGGCCAAGCAGCCAGTCGCGAAAACAGCGGTTGGCAGGCGCCAGCAGCGCGGTCTCGTGGTAAACCAGATGATAGGCCAGCGGACAGGCGATGGGCTGCGCCAGAGGATTAACCAGCCGCCCCTGCGTCAGCGCAGGCGCTATGAATGAGCGTCGCAGCAACGCCATCCCCATACCGGCGAACGCCGCCTCCGTCACGCCGTTGGAATCAGTGAACACCGGCCCACGCCGCGCGAAGTGCGGCGCCAGCCCGACGGCCTCACACCACAGCGCCCAGTCTTCACGATGTTCATCGTGCAGCAGCGGATACTGCAGTAGATCGCTCGCATCGGTGAGCGTCCGGCGCGGAGCAATCAGTTGCGGGCTACAGACCGGCATCAGATCGTCATCCAGCAGGCGGTAAGCCTGCAGTTCCGGCCAGCCACCGACACCATGACGCACGGCAAAATCGATCCCTTCACTCAGCAAATCCACTCGCCGGTTGGTGGTGCCGATCTGGATCTCTATCTGCGGATAGCGTCGTTCAAAATCAGCCAGCCGCGGCAGCAGCCACTGAATGGCGAAGCCGCTGGTACAGCTGATAGCTACCTTTTCTGGTCCCGGGGGCACCTGCAGGCGCTGGGTGGCGGCGGCTATCTGATGAAACGCCGGCTGAACGGCCCGCAGGTAGATCTCTCCCACCGCCGTTAACTGTAACCGTCGCGGAGTACGGATAAATAGCGGGACATTCAGCGTCTCCTCAAGGCGGGCAATCTGCTGGCTGACGGCGCTGGGCGTGACGCAAAGCTCACTGGCGGCCAGCTTCAGGCTGAGCAGCCGCGCCGCCGCCTCAAAGCAGCGCAACGCATTCAGCGGCGGGAGTTTCATGGGTATGGAACCTCAGTTAAGAAAAACTTAATCATGTAAGCATAACGCGTTTGTCGCACGCTGCACGTGGGTTCTACAGTTGACTTCCTTCGTGACTACAAGGAGTCAATCATGCGTGTTATCGACTATGGCCGCCTGCTGCTGCTCGCCGCCCTCTGGGGCGCCAGCTTTTTGTTTATGCGCATCACCACCCCGGCCTTCGGGGCGTTGAACAGCGCTTTTCTTCGCGTACTGTTCGCCGCTATCGCGCTCGGGCTGTTACTCGGCGTGCAGGGTAAATGGAGCGGGTATCAGGGAAAATTCACATCCACTCTGCAGTTGGGGGTCATTAATTCAGGCCTTCCTTTTCTCATGTACTGCCTTGCCGCGCAATGGCTGCCGGCAGGGTACTCCGCCACGCTTAACGCCACGGCGCCGATGATGGGGGTGCTGATCGGCGCGTTATGCTTTGCAGAACCGTTAACCCTGCGCAAAGGCGGCGGCGCGATACTGGGCGCCATTGGCGTGGCGGTGATCGCGCGCCCGACGTCTGGCCTTAGCGCCGCCCTGCTGCTGCCGGGGATTGGCGCCTGCCTGACCGCGACCGCCTGTTACGGTCTGGCCGGCTTTCTGACCCGCCGCTGGATCCAGCAGCGAGGCGGCCTCGAGGCTGAACGCGTCGCGCTGGGTAGCCAGGTCGGCGCCACGCTGTTTCTGTTTCCTTTCTTTCTCTGGTCCTGCTGGCATGGGCCTGCCGTAGACTGGCGGCAGAGTCTGCCGTGGATAGCGATAGTCATGCTGGGCGTGGTCTGCACGGCGGCAGGGTATATTCTCTACTTCCGCTTGATTGCAGATATAGGGCCGCTGCGTTCGCTGTCGGTGACCTTTTTGATCCCACCTTTTGCGGCGCTGTGGGGCTATCTCTGCCTCGGAGAGACAGTGGAGAAAGGATTGATTCTCGGCGCGCTGCTGGTTTGTGTAGCGCTATGGATGATTATCGTGCCGTCGGGGCGAAAACGCGGGGTACCGGACGGCGCATGATGCACCGCCCGGCAGATAGCCTTAGAGAAACGGCCTCACGTCGCCGACGCCTTCGCGCAGCACCACCGGGGTGTCTTCAGTGAGATCGATAACCGTGGTCGGCTGCTGCCCAAGGAAACCGCCGTGAATGATGAGGTCCACCACTTTCTCCAGACGATCTTTGATCTCTTCCGGGTCGGATTCGGTAAAGTCGCTGCCGGGCAGCATCAGCGACGTGGAGAGCATCGGCTCGCCTAAGGTCTCGAGCAACGCCTGAGCGATGGGGTTAGACGGGACGCGCATGCCGATGGTTTTACGCTTCTCCTGAAGCAGCCGACGCGGCACCTCTTTGGTCCCCTTAAGGATAAAGGTATAGTTGCCCGGCGTGTTGTTTTTCATCAGGCGAAACGCCACATTATCCACAAAAGCGTAGGTTGACAGCTCGGACAGATCGCGGCACATCAGGGTAAAGTTGTGGCCGTCCGGCAGCTGACGAATGCGGCAGATCCGCTCCATCGCCCCCTTGTCTTCAATTTTGCAGCCCAGCGCGTAGCCGGAGTCGGTAGGATAAACGATCACCCCGCCCTTACGCACAATCTCCACCGCCTGGTTAATCAACCGCGCCTGCGGGTTATCCGGATGGATATAAAAAAACTGGCTCATACTTCCCTCTCAATTTTTATTCGGCGGCCGCTTCCCAACTGTGCCAGACGCCTTCCACGCCGGCAGGAAGCCAGAGCTTACGGCCAAGTTCGATCCACGCGCAGGGCTGATGAAAATCGGATCCCTGCGACGCCAGAAGACCAAACTGCACGGCCAGGGTGGCCAGCTGGGCGCGTTCATGGGGCGCCTGCTGACACTGGGCCACTTCCATGGCATCACCGCCCTGCTCGCTAAAGTGGGCCAACAGCCGCTTCAACCACTTGGCGGAGAGATCGTAGCGCCCGGGATGGGCAATCACAGCCTTGCCGCCAGAATGATGAATCACATCAATCGCTTGTTTTATTGTACACCACTGCGGCGGCACGTAACCGGTTTTCCCGCGGGCAAGGTATTTTTTGAAGACTTCCGCCATGTTTTTCGCATGGCCGGCCTCCACCAGAAAACGGGCAAAATGGCCGCGGGTGACGGCGCCACCGTCCGCCAGTCTCAGCGCCCCTTCCCAGGCGCCGGGGATCCGCGCCTTCTCCAGGCGCTCGGCAATCATCTGACCGCGCTGCTGGCGCCGCGCTTTCTGCTCCTCCAGCAGGGCGATCATCGTTGGGTGCGCAATATCAATATTCAGACCCACAATATGAATCTCGTGATTCTCCCAGAGGGTGGAAATCTCGACGCCGTTCACCAGGGTCAAGGGTAATCCGGCGCGGGCGATCTCCTCCCGGGCCGCCGGGATCGCCGCCACGCTGTCATGGTCGGTGATCGCCAGGGTGCCGACGCGCATCTCATGGGCGCGATGGACCAGTTCCTGCGGAGTCAGCCGCCCGTCAGAGGCGGTGGTATGGCTGTGCAGATCGTAAATCACTGCGTATTGGCTGTCGCTCAAAAGGACTCCTGCTGGACATCAACGTAAATAAGCGCATTATCATACCGACAGGCAGAGAAAATCTGCAAACAAGGGTTGACTTTATTCCATTGAACTAGTTAACTAGTACGAAAGTTCACATGAAGGGGTATCACGATGAAAATGCACTTTATCACTCTGCACAGCTGGTGGCGCACCTCCTGACGACGGGCGGCGTGATCGCGTTTTGCATTCAGCATACAGATACCCGGCCCGCCAATGAGCGGGCTTTTTATTGGACAAAAATAATACGAACAGGCGAGAACAATAATGCAAACATCCAAACCGGCACTCGAGCTTCTCACCAGCGACGCCATCTACCGGGAGAACCCGACGGCGTTATTCCACCAACTGTGCGGCGCCCGTCCGGCGACGCTGCTGCTGGAATCCGCTGACATCGACAGCAAAGATGACTTAAAAAGCCTGCTGCTGGTCGATAGCGCGCTGCGCATTACGGCCCTTGGTGACACTGTCACTATTCAGGCCCTCTCCGCCAACGGCGCGGCGCTGCTGGAACTACTGGACGGCGCGCTGCCCTCCGGGATCAACAATCAGCGCCAGCCCAACGGCCGCATCCTGACCTTCCCGGCCGTCAGCGCCCTGCTCGATGAAGACGCCCGTCTCTGCTCACTGTCGGTGTTTGACGCCTTCCGTCTCCTGCAGGAGCTGGTGAGCGTTCCGGACAACGAGCGCGAAGCGATGTTCTTCGGCGGCCTGTTCGCCTATGACCTGGTGGCCGGTTTTGAAGATCTTCCCCAGTTGCAAAGCGACACCGCCTGCCCGGACTACTGCTTCTATCTGGCGGAAACCCTGCTGGTCATAGACCATCAGACCAAGCATACCCGCATTCAGGCCAGCCTGTTCACCCCGCTGGAGAGTGAAAAACAGCGCCTGGAGCAGCGCCTGAGCCAGCTGCGTCAGCAGCTGAACGAGCCGCCGGCGCCGCTACCGGTTACCACCGTGGCCGAAATGCGCTGCGACGTTGACCAGAGCGATGAAGAGTACGGCGCGGTGGTGCGCAAAATGCAGCGCGCGATCCGCGCCGGGGAAATCTTCCAGGTGGTTCCTTCCCGCCGCTTCTCGCTGCCCTGCCCATCGCCGCTGGCCGCTTATGATGTGCTGAAGAAGAGCAACCCCAGCCCGTACATGTTCTTTATGCAGGACAATGATTTCACCCTGTTCGGCGCCTCGCCGGAAAGCTCGCTGAAGTATGATGCCGTCAGCCGTCAGATTGAGATCTACCCCATCGCCGGCACCCGGCCACGCGGCCGCCGCGCCGACGGCTCGCTGGATCGCGACCTCGACAGCCGCATCGAGCTGGAAATGCGCACCGATCATAAAGAGCTTTCCGAACACCTGATGCTGGTGGACCTGGCGCGTAATGACCTGGCGCGCATCTGCACCCCGGGCAGCCGCTATGTCGCTGATTTAACCAAGGTTGACCGCTACTCCTTCGTGATGCATCTGGTCTCCCGTGTAGTAGGCGAATTGCGTCAGGATCTCGACGTCCTCCACGCCTATCGCGCCTGCATGAATATGGGCACCCTCAGCGGCGCGCCGAAGGTCCGCGCCATGCAGCTGATTGCCGCCGCCGAAGGTAAACGCCGCGGCAGCTACGGCGGCGCGGTGGGCTATTTCACCGCCCACGGCGACCTCGACACCTGCATCGTCATCCGTTCCGCCTACGTGCAGGAAGGTATCGCTACCGTCCAGGCCGGAGCCGGCATTGTGCTCGACTCGGTTCCCCAGTCGGAAGCGGATGAGACCCGAAATAAAGCCCGCGCGGTGCTGCGCGCCATTGCCCAGGCCCATCACGCGAAGGAGATTTTCTGATGGCTGACATTCTGCTGCTCGATAATATCGATTCCTTTACCTATAACCTGGCAGACCAGCTGCGCGCCAACGGCCATAACGTAGTGATTTATCGCAACTCCGTTCCGGCGCAGGCGCTGATTGAGCGTCTGGGCACCATGGACAACCCGGTGCTGATGCTCTCCCCGGGCCCGGGTACGCCAAGCGAAGCCGGCTGCATGCCGGAGCTGCTGACCCGTATGCGCGGCAAGCTGCCGATCATCGGCATCTGCCTCGGCCACCAGGCCATTGTCGAAGCCTACGGCGGCTATGTCGGCCAGGCGGGCGAGATCCTCCATGGCAAAGCCTCCAGCATTGAGCACGACGGCCAGGCGATGTTTGCCGGTCTGGCTAACCCGCTGCCGGTGGCGCGCTACCACTCGCTGGTCGGCAGCAATATTCCCGCCGGGCTGACGATTAACGCCAATTTCAACGGTATGGTGATGGCGGTGCGTCACGATGCGGATCGGGTGTGCGGCTTCCAGTTCCACCCGGAATCGATCCTCACCACCCAGGGCGCGCGACTGCTGGAGCAGACCCTGGCCTGGGCGCTGCAGAAGCTGGAGCATACCAACACCCTCCAGCCGATCCTTGAGAAACTGTACCAGGCGGAAACCCTGAGCCAGCAGGAGAGCCACCAGCTGTTCTCCGCCGTCGTGCGCGGCGAAGTGAAGCCTGAGCAACTGGCCGCCGCGCTGGTCAGCATGAAAGTGCGCGGCGAGCAGCCGCAGGAAATTGCCGGCGCCGCTACCGCGCTGCTGGAAAACGCCGCGCCGTTCCCGCGCCCGGACTACCTGTTTGCCGACATCGTTGGCACCGGTGGCGACGGCAGCAACAGCATCAATATCTCCACCGCCAGCGCCTTTGTCGCTGCGGCCTGCGGGTTGAAAGTGGCGAAACACGGCAACCGCAGCGTCTCCAGCAAATCAGGCTCTTCTGACCTGCTGGCGGCCTTCGGCATTAATCTCGATATGAACGCCGATAAATCCCGCGCCGCGCTTGATGAGCTGGGCGTCTGCTTCCTGTTCGCGCCGAAGTACCACACCGGTTTCCGCCACGCGATGCCGGTCCGTCAGCAGCTGAAGACCCGCACCCTGTTCAACGTTCTGGGCCCGCTGATCAACCCGGCGCATCCGCCGCTGGCGCTGATTGGCGTCTACAGCCCGGAACTGGTGCTGCCGATCGCCGAGACCCTGCGCGTGCTGGGTTATCAGCGCGCGGCGGTGGTGCACAGCGGTGGGATGGATGAAGTTTCGCTGCATGCGCCTACGGTGGTGGCCGAACTGCATAACGGGGAAATTAAAAGCTATCAGCTGACCGCCGACGACTTCGGCCTGACGCCTTACCATCAGGCGCAGCTGGCGGGCGGCACCCCGGAAGAAAACCGTGACATTCTGACGCGCTTGCTACAAGGTAAAGGTGAAGCCGCTCACGAAGCCGCCGTCGCCGCCAACGTCGCCATGTTGATGCGTTTACACGGGCATGAAGATCTGAAAGCTAACGCTCAGCAGGTACTGGATGTGCTGCACAGCGGCGCGGCCTATGACAGAGTGACCGCCTTAGCGGCAAGAGGGTAAATAATGCAAACCGTTTTAGCAAAAATCGTTGCCGACAAAGCGATTTGGGTGGAAGCCCGCAAACAACAACAACCGTTAGCCAGTTTTCAAAATGAGATCGTTCCGACGCAGCGCAATTTCTATGACGCGCTGGCCGGCACCCGCACCGCGTTTATTCTTGAGTGCAAGAAGGCCTCACCGTCGAAGGGGTTGATTCGCGAAGATTTCGATCCGGCAGCGATCGCCAGCATCTACAAGCACTACGCCTCGGCGATCTCGGTGCTGTGTGATGAGAAATATTTCCAGGGCAGCTTCGATTTCCTGCCGATCGTCAGCCAGGTCGCGCCGCAGCCGATCCTGTGTAAGGACTTCACCATCGACCCTTACCAGATCTACCTGGCGCGCTACTATCAGGCCGACGCCTGCCTGCTGATGCTCTCGGTGCTCGACGATGAACAGTATCGTCAGCTCTCGGCGGTGGCTCACAGCCTGAATATGGGCGTGCTCACCGAAGTCAGCAATGAAGAGGAACTGGAGCGCGCCATCGCCCTGAAGGCGAAGGTGGTGGGCATTAACAACCGCGACCTGCGCGATATGTCGATTGACCTTAACCGCACCCGTCAGCTGGCGGCGCGTCTCGGCCCGGATGTCACGGTGATCAGCGAATCCGGCATCCATACCTATGCCGAAGTGCGCGAGCTGAGCCACTTCGCCAACGGCTTCCTGATCGGCTCCGCCCTGATGGAGCAGGCGGATCTGGAAGCGGCGGTTAAACGCGTGCTGCTCGGCGAGAACAAAGTGTGCGGCCTGACGCGCCCGCAGGATGCCCAGGTGGCCTGGGAGTCCGGCGCCATCTACGGTGGGCTGATCTTCGTCCCGACCTCGCCGCGAGCGGTAAATGACGCCCAGGCCAAAGCGGTGATCGCCGCTGCGCCGCTGCAGTACGTCGGCGTCTTCCGCAATGCGCCGCTGGAGGAGGTGGTCGCCCGCGCGCAGGCTCTGGGGCTGGCCGCCGTGCAGCTGCACGGTGATGAAGACCAGGCCTATATCGACGCGCTGCGCGACGCCCTCGCGGACAACGTCCGCATCTGGAAAGCGCTGAGCGTCGGCGAAACCTTCCCGGCCCGTACGCTCCGCCATGTCGACAAGTACCTGCTCGACAACGGCCAGGGCGGCAGCGGCCAGCGCTTTGACTGGAGCCTGCTGCAGGGCCAGGATCTGCGCAACGTCATGCTGGCGGGCGGCCTCGGCGCCGATAACTGTGTGGAAGCGGCCAAAAGCGGCTGTGCCGGACTCGATTTCAATTCAGGCGTAGAGTCGCAACCCGGGATTAAAGACGCCAGCAAGCTGGCCTCGGTATTCCAGACGCTGCGCGCATATTAAGGAGCAATAATGAGCACTTTACTGAACCCCTACTTCGGCGAATTCGGCGGCATGTATGTGCCGCAGATCCTGATGCCCGCCCTGCGCCAGCTGGAAGAAGCCTTTGTCAGCGCGCAGAAGGACCCGGCCTTTCAGGCGGAATTCACCGACCTGCTGAAAAACTACGCCGGTCGTCCGACGGCCCTGACCAAATGCCGGAATCTGACCGAAGGCACCCGCACCACCCTGTACCTGAAACGCGAAGATCTGCTGCACGGCGGCGCGCACAAAACCAACCAGGTGCTGGGCCAGGCTCTGCTGGCCAAACGGATGGGCAAAACCGAAATTATCGCCGAGACCGGCGCCGGCCAGCACGGCGTCGCCTCAGCGCTGGCCAGCGCCCTGCTCGGCCTGAAATGCCGTATCTACATGGGGGCCAAGGACGTCGAGCGCCAGTCGCCGAACGTCTTCCGTATGCGCCTGATGGGCGCCGAGGTGATCCCGGTGCACAGCGGCTCCGCCACGCTGAAAGATGCCTGTAACGAGGCGCTGCGCGACTGGTCCGGCAGCTACGAAAAGGCGCACTATATGCTGGGCACCGCCGCCGGTCCGCACCCGTTCCCGACGATTGTGCGTGAATTCCAGCGCATGATTGGCGAAGAGACCAAAGCGCAGATCCTTGAAAAAGAGGGCCGCCTGCCGGACGCGGTGATCGCCTGCGTCGGCGGCGGATCAAACGCCATCGGCATGTTCGCTGATTTTATCGAGGAAACCAACGTCGGCCTGATCGGCGTGGAGCCCGCCGGACACGGTATCGAGAGCGGCGAGCACGGCGCGCCGCTGAAGCATGGCCGCGTTGGGATCTACTTCGGTATGAAGTCGCCGATGATGCAGACCGCCGACGGCCAGATCGAAGAGTCTTACTCCATTTCCGCCGGGCTGGACTTCCCGTCCGTTGGGCCGCAGCACGCGTTTCTGAACAGCACCGGTCGCGCTGATTATGTGTCGATCACCGACGACGAAGCGCTGGACGCGTTTAAAGCGCTTTCCCGCCACGAAGGGATTATCCCGGCGCTGGAGTCCTCTCACGCTCTGGCCCACGCGCTGAAGATGATGCGCGAGAACCCGGAAAAAGAGCAGCTGCTAGTGGTTAATCTCTCCGGCCGCGGCGACAAAGACATTTTCACCGTACATGACATCCTGAAAGCGCGAGGGGAAATCTGATGGAACGCTATGAGACGCTGTTTGCCCAACTGAAAAATCGCCAGGAAGGCGCCTTCGTCCCCTTTGTCACCCTTGGCGATCCGGGACCGGAGCAGTCGCTGAAAATTATCGATGCGCTGATCGAAGGCGGCGCCGATGCCCTTGAACTGGGGATCCCTTTCTCCGACCCGCTGGCGGACGGCCCGACCATCCAGGGCGCGGCCCTGCGCGCCTTCGCCGCGGGAGTGACCCCGGCGCAGTGCTTTGAGATGCTGGCGGCGATCCGCCAGAAGCATCCGACCATCCCAATCGGCCTGCTGATGTATGCCAACCTCGTCTTCAGCCCGGGCATCGATGCGTTCTATGCCCAGTGCGCCCGCGTCGGCGTCGACTCGGTGCTGGTGGCCGACGTGCCGGTGGAAGAGTCCGCCCCGTTCCGCCAGGCGGCGATGCGCCATAACATCGCGCCGATTTTCATCTGCCCGCCCAATGCGGATGACGATTTACTGCGCCAGATTGCCTCTTATGGCCGCGGCTACACCTATCTGCTGTCGCGCGCCGGAGTGACGGGTGCGGAAAATCGCGCCGCGCTGCCGCTGCACCACCTGGTGGAGAAGCTGGCGGAATATCACGCCGCGCCGCCGCTGCAGGGCTTTGGTATCTCCGCGCCGGAGCAGGTGAGCGCCGCCATTGACGCCGGAGCCGCCGGGGCTATCTCCGGTTCCGCCATCGTCAAAATCATCGAACGCCACCTCGATGAGCCGCAGACCATGCTCGACGAGCTGAAAGCCTTCGTCCAGAGCCTGAAGGCAGCGACCAAAACCGCCTGACCATCAGCCGCCTGGCATCGCGCCAGGCGGCGATTTCCACGCGTTACCTTCCTTTCCATGCCATCTTGCACGCCAACACATCAGACGGACCGATGATCGACACCTTGACGCCAGGCGATGCGCTTTAGCGTGGAAATGGATGGCGGGCGGATACCGAAGATTTGAACTATGTTGAAAGGGAAAAATATCGCTCTCCCTGGCACAGGAGAGCGATACAGTCAGGCAATCAATATTGCCCGAATATCATTGACGTTGGTTAACGTCGGGCCGGTGATCAGCAAATCATTAAGCGCGTGAAAATAGCAGTAACTATCATGGCCATCCAGATATTGCACTGCATTAAGACCGCTCAGCTTGCCGCGCGCAAGCGTATCCGGGAAGACGATCGCACCTGCGGCATCTTCTGTGCCATCAATACCATCGCTATCTCCCGCCATGGCCCAGATACCGTGTTCCCCCTGGAGCGCACAGGCCAGACTGAGTAAAAACTCGGTATTGCGGCCCCCTTTTCCAGGCTGAGTGTTGTTTACTGTCACCGTGGTTTCGCCACCTGACAACAGCACAGCAGGCCCTGAAATCGGGTGACCATACTGCTTCGCCGATCTCGCCATACCGGCCATGACCACCGCCACTTCCCTGCTTTCACCTTCTATAGCATCCCCCAAAATAAGGGGGGTGAACCCATGTTGTCGTGCGGCCAGAGCCGCCGCCGCTAACGCCATCGCCGGCGTGGCGATAAGCCTGACCTCGCCTGTCGCGGCGTTTTCCACCGGGCCGGCCGGCTGGTTTAGCCGTTCGCTAACGGGCTTCGGGATCGCAATGCCATACCGCTGCAATACCCGGAGCGCATCACGTGGTGCGCTGTTATCGGCAACGGTGGGGCCAGACGCTACGTCCGTCGGATTATCGCCAGGCACATCGCTGATAATCAGTGATACGATGCGCGCCGGTTGCGCCATGGTCGCCAGCTTTCCGCCTTTCACCGCTGAGAGATGACGACGTACCAGATTCATCTCTTTGATGCTGGCCCCGCTATGGAGCAGGGCCCGGGTGATGGTCTGCTTATCTGCCAGCGTTAACCCCGGGGCGGGCAGCGCCATCAGCGCCGACCCTCCCCCTGAAATCAATGCCAGCACCAGATCATCGGCAGTTAAACCGCGCAGCGTCTCCACAATCAGCATTGCGGCAACCTCGCTCATGGCATCTGATACGGGATGAGCCGCCTCAATAATGCGGATGCGGCCCGCAGGAACCGCGTAACCGTAACGCGTCACCACCACGCCCGACACCGCCACATCCGGCCAGGCCGCATCCACGGCAGCCGCCATTGCCGCGGACGCTTTACCCGCACCGATCACCACACAACGGCCGCGAGGTTTTTCCGGCAGGTTAGCCAGGGTCACCGGCCCGGCGCGGGCACTGTTGACCGCATGTTGAAAGATATCCTGCAGGATCTCTGCAGCCTGTTCGTTATTCATGTTTATGCGGTCTCGGCAATGTCAGCTTTAGCGTCAATGTAGTGCACCACGGCGCGTGTCACCTCCGCGGTATTGGCTGAGCCACCGACATCTGGCGTCAGAATGCCTTTTTCACACACATACTCAATGCTTTCCATAATCAGCGCAGCGGCATGGCGTTCGCCCAGATGTTCAAGCATCTGTACCGCGGTCCAGAAAGTGGCAATGGGGTTCGCAATCCCTTTGCCGGTGATATCGAA
Organism: Klebsiella sp. 64; assembly: GCF_018223915.1. Classification (NCBI taxonomy): domain Bacteria; kingdom Pseudomonadati; phylum Pseudomonadota; class Gammaproteobacteria; order Enterobacterales; family Enterobacteriaceae; genus Klebsiella; species Klebsiella sp. 64. The sequence continues at coordinate 41,957 of NZ_JAGRQZ010000001.1, read as the reverse complement.
TGCGGAACCATGGATCGGTTCGAACATGGAAGGGAAGCGGCGTTCAGGATCAATATTCGCGGTCGGCGCTACGCCCAGACTACCCGCCAGCGCGCCAGCCAGATCGGAAAGGATATCGGCGTGCAGATTGGTGGCAACGATGGTATCCAGGGTCTGGGGATGCAACGTCATACGGTGCGTCATGGCATCGACCAACATTTTGTCCCACTGCACATCCGGGAATTCCTGCGCCACTTCAGCGGCAATCTCATCCCACATCACCATACCATGGCGCTGGGCGTTGGATTTGGTCACCACGGTCAGCAGTTTACGTGGACGAGACTGTGCCAGTCTGAAGGCATAGCGCATAATGCGTGTCACCCCAACACGGGTAAAGATTGCCACTTCGGTACCGACTTCTTCAGGTAAACCACGGTGGGTACGGCCGCCGTTACCAGAATATTCACCTTCGGAGTTTTCGCGCACGATGACCCAGTCAAGATCGCCAGGCCCGCGGTTGCGCAGCGGTGAAGTGACGCCCGGCAGAATTTTGGTGGGTCGCACATTGGCGTACTGGTCAAAGCCCTGGCAAATAGGCAGCCGCAGGCCCCAGAGTGTGATGTGGTCAGGGACATCCGGGGCCCCCACCGCGCCGAAGTAAATGGCATCAAATGCTTTCAGCATGTTCAGCCCTTCTTCCGGCATCATCACGCCATGTTTTTTGTAATAGTCTGACCCCCAGTCAAAGGTCTCTATATCAAATTTCAGTTGCGGATCGTGGCGCGTCAGCGCGTGCAAGACTTCAATACCTGCCGAAATGACTTCCGGTCCGATACCGTCCGCAGGGATGGCAGCAATTTTGTAGTGACGCATCGTTACTTCTCCAGTTAATGAGTATGAGGATGTGGAAGCTCTGCCGTCGGCGATTTGTTCGCTCTGGCAGAAAGAATCATGACCACGAGGGCCGAGAGCGCCAGCAATCCGGCGACAAAGTACAGGCCCCAGCTGTAACTACCGGTTTGCTCGCGGATCACGCCAATCATCATCGGGCCAACGAAACCGCCGAGGTTGCCGATGGAGTTGATAGCGGCAATGCCAGCGGCCGCAGCCGGGCCGCTGAGGAACAGGGTTGGCATGCTCCACAAAGGGGGTTTTGATGCGCTAATCCCCACGGTGACCAGCGTTAAGGCGACCATTACGGTAAACAATGTGCTGACATTACCGGCGTATATCAGCCCGGCAGCCGCCAGCAGGCAGGCGCCAATGACGTGCCAGCTGCGCTCTTTGGTTCGATCGGAATGACGCGCCCAGAGGATCATGGCGATGACGCCGATCACCGCCGGAAAGGCGTTCAGGAAACCAATCTCCAGCGAGGAAGCACCGAAACTGCGAATGATTTGCGGGGACCAGATGCCAAGCGTATACAGCCCGGCTGAGGTACCGAAATAGACCAGCGCCAGCGCCAGGACGCGTATATCCGCTAGCCCTCGCCATGCGCTGGAATGGCTCTGTTTTGCCGCCCGTGCCCGCTCCTCGTCTTGCATGGCGTTTTCCAGCCAGGCACGCTCTTGATCAGTCAGCCATTTGGCCTTGGCCGGACGATCCGTCAGGAAGAACAGAACCACAACACCGAGCACCAGCGCCGGCAAAGCTTCCAGTACAAACATCCACTGCCAGCCGGCGTAGCCAAGGAAGCCATGCATCTCCAGCAGTGCGGCCGAAACCGGCGATCCCAGTGCTGTCGACAGGGGAGCTGCGGCCATAAAGATGGCAGTGACCTGCGCACGCCTGGCGGCAGGAAACCAGTAGCTAAGATAGAGAATGATCCCCGGGAAGAAACCGGCTTCCGCCACGCCGAGCAGAAAACGCAGAATGTAGAAGCTCGTCGTGCCCTGCACAAAAGCCATGCAGCCAGAGACGAATCCCCAGGTAATCATGACGCGGGCGATCCAGATGCGGGCGCCCACTTTATGAAGAATTAAGTTTGACGGTACCTCAAACAGAAAATAACCCAGGAAGAAAATGCCAGCGCCCAGACCAAAAACGGTGGGTGAAAATCCCAGATCCTGATTCATGGTCAGGGCGGCAAAGCCAATGTTGACGCGGTCAAGGAAGGCAATGAAGTACAGCAGCATGATGAAAGGAATAATGCGCAGGGTAACCTTACGCATCACCTTCTTTTCGAGGTCGTTTTTCATGACGGGATGCTCCATAGTGATGTAGGGTTGTTATCGTTTTGTAATAATCCCAGTATGAAGTTTTGAACCGCTTTATCATCGGCACGGCTTTATATAAATAATTTGTATAATCAGGTTTTGGTGAAAAAATGGATATAAATCAGCTACGTTGCTTTGTGGTATTAGGTGATGAGCTTCACTTTGGCCGGGCTGCCCGTAAACTCGAAATGATGCCTGCGTCACTGAGTCGCTTCATCAAACTGCTGGAAGATGATTTGGGGATCAGGCTACTGAATCGATCGACCCGCAATGTGTCGCTAACGCCTGAAGGTGCCGCCTTTTTAAATGAGGCCAAAACGGTCATTGCTGATTTCGATGCGCTACGGCAGCGATTCCGTAAAAATACCCTGTTACAGAAAAGAACATTGCGGATCGGGGCTATCGACAGCGCAGCCAAAGGATTACTTCCTGAATTGCTTAATCTTTTTGTCAGACGTTTTCCTGAGGCCGATATTCATCTTACGGAAGATAAATCTCACAAGCTGATTCCCCGACTCATTTCAGGGTGGCTGGATGTGGTCTTTGTACGCCCGCCGGAACATATTGATGCCACGCTGACAGCGCGTTTTATCGCCAATGAAACCTGCGTGCTCGCCGTGCCCGCTCATCACCGGCTGGTCAGTTATGACGAAGTCAGTATCGATGATTTCCGACACGAGCCGGTTATCTTGCCGGAAAGACGCACCCGGCGTCACAGCCATGACCTGACAATGAATATTTTCAAAGAGGGGGGCAGCATGCCTGTCATCGCGCAGTATGCTGAAGAGAAGCAGACTATCCTGAGTTTTGTTGCCGCAGGACTCGGCATTGCTCTGGTGCCAGCGTCCTATAAAGACATGAATGCCGACGGCGTGAAATACCTTGCGCTCACGCCGAAAAAGCATGTCGAAGGGCTCCCCCTCAGCGCGATGTGGCATCAGGGAAACAACACTCTCTATGTGAGATCCCTGCTGGAGATACTTTCCGACAACATCGACGAACTGACCCGTGAGTTGTGACGCAAAAGCTGATTGTTGCGCCAGGCGGCAACACACGAGAATTTAGCCTGGTTGCTGCAAACTGTCGGCGTATTTGCGCGTTAAGCGAAACAGCGCCTGCACTTCATCTTCCGGCCACTGCGCCAGCACCTGATTCATTAACCGCCGCCGCGCTACCGCAATACTGTCGATCATCTGTTGTCCGCTGGCGCTAAGCGTCACTTCGCTGATCCGTCGATCATGACGGTTCGGTTGCTTACAGGCGAGTCCCTGGGCTTCCAGTTTTTTCACCTGGCGGCTGACGGTGGTGTAATCGCGCCCTAAATGATCCGCCAGCTCAACCACCCCCACCGGGCCATGGCGCCCTACCGCCACAAGCAGCGGAAACAGCATCTGTTCCAGCTGGATGCCGGCTGCCTGCAGGATCTGCTCATCGCGCAGCGGCTGGTTCATTACGCTGATGATATCCAGCAGCGCGCCGTGAAAGTCGGTAATGTCGTAGTCATTATGTGCATCTTGCATGTATTAATTTTCCGCGTATAGTGCTGCAAAACAATATGTGTATTTTACACATAATTCCCGACAGGAGATAATTTATGAAAGCAGCCGTGGTTTTTGATCTCGCAGAAGGCCCGGTTTGGGCCGAATTTATCGACCCGCAGCCCGCGCCCGGCCAGACGCTCATTGACGTCCGCGCCGCCGCGATAAGCCATGTGGTTAAGGCCCGGGCATCCGGACGCCATTACAGCTTCGACGGCAATCTGCCCTTTGTGCCTGGTATCGATGGCGTCGGCACCACACCTCAGGGCCAGCGCGTCTACTTCGCCTTCCCCACCGCCCCCTTCGGCAGTATGGCGCAGCGGGCGCCGGTCGCCCTGCAGAATTGTCTGCCGCTGCCGGATGCGCTCGATGATATCCAGGCGGCGGCAATGGCCAACCCCGGTACGTCCGCGTGGGCATCGCTGGTGACACGCGCCCAGCTTCAGGCCGGCGAAACGGTGCTGATTAATGGCGCCACCGGCAGCGCCGGTCAGTTGGCGGTACAGATTGCCCGCTATCTGGGGGCGAAAAAAATCATTGCAACCGGGCGCAATGCGCAGTCGCTCGCGGCGCTGGACGCCGATGAGTGTATTCAGTTAACCGCTGATGATAAAACCTTGAGCGGGCAATTTTCAGCGGTCAGCGCCGCGCAGATCGATGTGGTCATCGATTACCTGTGGGGACACAGCGCGGAATTATTATTGCCGGCACTGGCGAAATATACCCCTGCCGGCAGTCCGGTGCGCTATGTGCAGGTGGGTTCCCTGGCTGGCGCCGATATCGCGTTAAATGGCGCAGTGCTGCGTTCCGCCCCGCTCCTGCTGATGGGCAGCGGGATCGGTAGCCTGTCGGTATCGCAGCTGCTGGCGGCGACCGGCGAAATGCTGCAGGCGGCGGTGCCGGGGAAATTGACCATCGCCACCACCCCGCGGCCGCTGCAGGAGATCGCGGCGGCCTGGCCACAGGACGACAGCCAGAAGCGCACGGTTTTCACCCTCGGATAAAAAATCGCTTCCGCACAAAAGATGGGGTTGATATCTTAAATGAGAAATATTATCTTTCTCATCACTGAATAGTTGAGTAAATCACTCGGGTATTCAGTACGACATTGCTCACATTGCTTCCAGTATTTTTGCCCGCACTTGTGCGGGCTTTTTTTATTCGCGACACACCTCACGCACCCGCTGCCGCAGCCAGCGGTGGCCGGGGCCTGCTCCAGACGCGGATGCCACGCCTGCGAAACCGTAATCACCTCGGTACTGACCGGCAGCGGATCGAGGGCCGCCAGCAAATTAAAATCGGGATCGTTCATTATCGCTCCAGTCGCCAGACAGGGCGTTTGCTGCAAGATATGAGTGCACTGGCGGCGTCTTCCGCCCGATCTCGGGCCTGATTATAGTGAAGACCTCCTTTCTGCAGCGAGAGACATCATGAAATCCGATCAGCACAACACTATCCTCATCGTCGGCGCCTCGCGCGGCCTTGGCCATGCTATGGCGGCGACGTTCCTCCAGCACGGCTGGGAGGTCATCGGCACCGTGCGCGATTTATCATCCCACACGCCGCTCCACGACCTGGCCAAGACGCATCCCCTGCGGCTACGCCTGGCGACGCTCGACATTCGCGATGAAGCCCAGCTGGCCGCGCTGCAGGCGACGCTTCCCCCGGCAAGCCTCGATATGCTGTTTGTCAACGCCGGTACCACCAATCGTGACCCATCGCAGACCATTGGCGACGTCTCCACCGAGGAGTTTTACCAGGTGATGCTCACCAATGCCCTGGCACCGATGCGGGTTATCGAGCGCCTGCAGCAGGCCGTTAAACCGCAGGGGCTGCTCGGCGTGATGTCCTCTGGCCAGGGGAGCCTGACCAATAACCTTACCGGCCAGCGGGAACTCTACCGCGGGAGTAAAGCTGCGCTGAATATGTTTATGCGCAGCTTTGCCGCTCGCCCCACCTCGGCCTCCCATCCGCTGGTGGTGATGGCCCCGGGATGGATCCGCACCGAGCTCGGCGGGGCAGATGCCCCGCTGACCATCGAAGAGACGATCCCACGCCTGGTGAACGTCCTGCTCGACAAACGGCAACGTCCGGGACTGGATTATCTGGATTACCAGGGCCGTACCGTGCCCTGGTGATCCGTGCCGGAACAACCATCATATGGCCGCCCGGAAGTTAACCCCGCCCGGCGCGGCTTGCTACCGACCTTATTCTGCAGCACTTTTCCTATATTCCCGCATTATCGTTCAAAAAATGTGAATTATGTAAATCGAAGTGAAGAAAGTTGTTTTAAGGTCAACTTTTCTATGTAAATATTAAGGCAAATGATAACTATTCTTTTTATCATTTATAGAATCACACCGGGTCAGCGCAAGCCAGACGACGAATAACGTCGCTTTTGCGCGGTGTGATATGTGCTCATAACAAAAAATAAGCCTGCATTTATCATGGAAAAAAACGCTTCTCTGCCTTTCGGCAGTTTCAACTCATTGGCATTGTTTACAGGTCTGTGTCTGGGAGCCTCGCCGGCAGCAGGCATCGCAGCGGAAAATTCGGTCAAAAATAGTGAAGAGACGCTGGTAGTGGAAGCCGCTCCGCCTTCACTCTACTCCCCCGGCGCTTCCGCCGATCCCAAGTTCAATAAACCGCTGGTCGATACCACCCGCACCATCACCGTGATCCCGGAACAGGTGATTAAAGATCAGGGCGTCACCAACCTGACTGACGCCCTCAAAAACGTTCCCGGCGTGGGGGCGTTTTATGCCGGGGAGAATGGCAGCTCAACCACCGGGGATGCCATCTTTATGCGCGGCGTGGATACCTCTAACAGCATCTATGTGGACGGCATTCGCGACATCGGCAGCGTGACGCGCGATACCTTCAATACCCAGCAGGTGGAAGTCATCAAAGGGCCCGCCGGCACGGACTATGGCCGCAGCGCGCCCTCCGGCTCGATCAATATGATCAGCAAGCAGCCGCGCCTTGACTCCGGGATCGACGGCTCGGCCAGCATCGGCAGCGCCTGGTCGCGCCGGGGCACTCTCGACCTGAACCAGGCGTTTAGCGACAACGCTGCGTTCCGTCTGAACCTGATGGGGGAAAAAACCCATGACGCTGGTCGGGACCGCATTGAAAACGAACGCTATGGCATCGCACCGTCGCTGGCCTTCGGCCTTGATACCCCAACTCGTCTGTATCTGAACTATCTGCACGTCCGGCAGAACAACACCCCGGATGGCGGGATCCCTACCGTCGGCCTGCCGGGCTATTCGGCGCCTTCGCCGAAGTATGCCGCACTCAACTCCGCCGGGAAGGTCGATACCAGCAATTTCTATGGCACCGACTCCGATTACGATAAATCTACTACCGACAGCGGTACCCTGCGCTTCGAACACGATCTGACGGAGAATACCACCGTGCGCAATACCACCCGCTGGTCGCGAGTGAAACAGGAGTATCTTTTGACCGCGGTGATGGGCGGCGCGAACAATATCACCGCCCCCGATATCAATGACGTCAACACCTGGAGCTGGTCGCGTCTGGTTAATACCAAAGATGTCAGCAACCGCATTCTGACCAACCAGACCAATATCACCTCGACTTTCAATACTGGCTCGATAGGCCATGACGTCAGCGCCGGCGTGGAGTTTACCCGGGAAAACCAGACCAACTATGGCGTTAACGCCAGGACCGCGCCGGCGGTGAATCTCTACCATCCGGTGAGCAACCTGTCGATTGGCGGGCTGGACAGAAACGGGGCGAACGCCAACGGCCAGACCGATACCTTCGGGATTTATGCCTTCGATACGCTGACGCTGACCGAGCGGATTGAGATCAACGGCGGGCTGCGTCTCGACAATTACCATACCAAATATGACAGCGCCACCGCCTGCGGCGGCAGCGGACGCGGGGCTATCGCCTGCCCGCCCGGACAGTCGACCGGCAGCCCGGTCACCACTGTCGATACCGCTAAATCCGGCAATCTGGTTAACTGGAAAGCCGGGGCGCTGTACCGCTTAACCGAGCAGGGCAATGTCTACGTCAACTACGCCATCTCACAGCAGCCGCCGGGAGGCAGCAGCTTCGCCCTGGCCGCCAGCGGCAGCGGCAACAGCGCTAACCGAACCGACTTTAAGCCGCAGAAGGCAAAATCCAGCGAGCTGGGCACCAAGTGGCAAATCTTCGACAACCGTCTGCTGCTCAGCGCGGCGTTATTCCGCACCGATATTGAAAACGAAGTGGCCGCCAACGATGACGGAACCTGGTCGCAGTACGGCAAAAAGCGCGTGGAGGGGTATGAACTCTCCGCGACCGGAAACCTGACCCCGGACTGGACGATTATCGCCGGCTACACTCAGCAGCATGCGACAGTGACGGAGGGACAGAACGTTGCACAGGATGGATCTTCCGCCCTGGCCTACACCCCGAAACATGCCTTTACGCTGTGGACGCAGTATCAGGCCACCAACGATCTGTCCGTCGGCGGCGGTGTGCGCTATGTCGGAAGCCTGCGCCGGGGCAGCGATGGTGCAGTCGGTACCCCGGATCACACCGAGGGCTACTGGGTTGCCGACGCCAAACTGGGCTATCGGGTCAACAGCAACCTCGATCTGCAGCTCAATATGTATAACCTGTTTGATACCGATTACGTGGCCTCCATCAACAAGAGCGGCTATCGCTATCATCCGGGCGAACCCCGGACCTTTATGCTGACGGCGAACGTCCATTTCTGAGTCTGCGCGTGGGGCCGTTGCGCCCCACTTTTTAGAGAGAACACCGCGATGATGTATCACATTCCTGACGTGCTATCGACAGACCAGGTGGCGGAATTTACCCGGCAGCTGGCGCAGGCCGAGTGGGTCGACGGGCGGGTTACGGTGGGTAGCCAGGGGGCGGCCGTCAAACAGAACCAGCAGATCGATACCCGAACGCCGCTGTATGCCCGCCTGCAGGCCGCTGTGCTCGATATGCTGCGCGGCCATCCGCAGTTTTTTTCCGCCGCGCTGCCGCGGACGATTTCCGCGCCGTTGTTTAACCGCTATGGGCCAGGGGAGACCTATGGTTTTCACGTCGATGGCGCCGTTCGCCAGAACGGCGAGGCGGGCTGGATGCGCACTGATCTGTCAGCGACGCTGTTCCTTTGCGATCCGGAGAGCTATGAGGGTGGCGAACTGGTGATTGAAGACACCTATGGCCAACATCGGGTGAAGCTCCCGGCCGGGCATCTGGTGCTCTATCCCGCCAGCAGCCTGCACTGCGTCACCCCGGTCACCCGCGGCGTCCGCCAGGCCTCTTTCCTGTGGATCCAGTCGATGGTCCGCGACGATAAGCAGCGTGCGATGCTTTACGACCTGGACCGCACCATCCAGTCTCTGAAGGCCCGCTTTGGCGACGGAGAAGAGGTCCTCTCCCTGCTCAACATGTATCACAACCTGCTGCGCCAGTGGACGGAAGTGTGATCCGCTGTTGATGACAGAGGCTTGCGGCAGACAGGTGTGACGAGACAATGAACTGGCCATCCGTTGGCCAGTTTACAGAAGAATTTAGAACCGATAGCCTGCGGAGAACATAAACACCCACGGATCCAGACGGGTGCTGACTTTCTGGTCCACGCCGCCGGCTTTGAATTTCACATCGGTATCGATATCCATGTACCACACCGACATATTCAGCAGCCAGTCGCGGTTAATCAGATAATCAAGGCCGACCTGCCCCGCCGCGCCCCAGGAGTCCTTCAGGCTCAGATCGGAAAGCCCGGCCGCCTTGCCGGTATCGTTAAAGTCTTCGTTAAAGAAGGTGGTGTAGTTGATACCGGCCCCCACGTACGGGCGCACCTTGCTTTGCGCATCGCCAAAGTACCACTGCGCCATCAGGGTGGGCGGCAGCTGATGGACGGTGGCGATAGTCCCGGTTGGCCCGGTGCCGACCTTATGGCGGAACGGCGTCGCGGCAAGCAACTCCACGCCAATGTTATCGGTCGCCATATAGGTAAAGGTTAAACCCAGCTGGGTATTGTTACTAACGTTGAAACTGCCAAGGCTGCCTAACACATTGTCAGAGCCCTCCGTCGGTCGGACGGTGGCGGTCCCGGCACGAATGAAAAACTCACCCGCTTCATGCGCCCAGACGCTGCCGGTAGAAAGCGTGCCAAGAATCAATGCCGCCGCTGCTAACTTCTTCATATCCACTTCCTCATTATGGTTTTTCAGCGCGGCCAAATATACCTATAACGAGTTACGTTTGATCTGTTTTAGATCACACTAAGTCCTCAGATTTAACATTTATTGATCCAGATTAATTTTCGCTACCGATCGCAATGCCTTGAATTGTCCGCACATCAATTTTCACTTTTCGCGCAAAAATTTATTTCTGCCCCTCTTGCCGTCGCTGAGGCGGCTGGATAAGTTAACTGCCGACAATCTGTGTTGATGCGTTTTTTTCAGGTGTAATTATGAGTGAAATCAACCCGTGCATGACGTGCGGTGCCTGTTGTGCGTATTTTCGAGTCTCTTTCTACTGGGCGGAAGCCGACGACGCGGGCGGCCTGGTGCCCTCCGCGCTGACCGAACCGCTGACCCCTTTCCTGCGCTGCATGAGCGGCACCAACCAGCGCCAGAGCCGCTGCGCGGCCCTGTCTGGCGATATCGGCGACGCCGTTCACTGCACTATTTATGAAAACCGGCCTTCGCCGTGTCGCGAATTCGCCATGTCCGGGGAAAATGGCGAGGAAAACGATGCCTGCAACCGGGCGCGGGCGCGCTACGGCCTGCCACCATTGCGGCCTCTTTACAAAGATATACCTGCCCTGACCGGCGCAGAGAGTGCTACGACGGAACGATTTGCGGTACAATCGCCGGCTAGTTAACACCTGCGACACTCAAGGAGAATGCATGTCTATCACGGCGAAGTCCGTCTACCGTGACACCGGGAATTTTTTTCGTAATCAGTTCATTACTATTTTACTGATTGCGCTGTTGTGCGCGTTTATTACGGTAGTACTTGGCCATGCCTTTTCACCCAGCGACGAGCAGCTGTCGATACTCAGCGAAGGCGATAACCTCGCCGGTAGCGCCGGGCTGTTCGAGCTGGTGCAGAACATGACGCCGGAGCAGCAGCAGGTTCTGCTGCGCGCCTCGGCGGCATCAACCTTCTCGGGTCTGGTAGGTAATGCGATCCTCGTCGGCGGCGTCCTGCTGCTGATCCAGCTGGTCTCCGCCGGTCATCGCGTTAGCGCCCTGCGCGCCATCGGCGCCTCGGTGCCGGTGCTGCCCAAGCTGCTGCTGCTGATCCTGTTCACCACCTTCCTGGTGCAGATGGGGATGATGCTGGTGCTGGTGCCCGGCGTGCTGTTGGCCATCGTGCTGGCCTTTGCGCCGATCATGCTGGTACAGGACAAAATGGGCATCCTCGGCGCCATGCGCAGCAGCATGCGCCTGGCGTGGGCCAATCTGCGGCTGGTGGCGCCGGCTATTATCGGTTGGCTGGTGGCGAAAACCCTGCTGTTACTGTTTGCTTCCAGCTTTGCCGCCCTGACGCCAAACGTCGGCGCGGTGGTGATTAATACCATCAGCAACCTGATTTCCGCCCTGTTGCTGATCTATTTATTTCGCGTGTATATGCTTATCCGCAGCTAATTTTAACCAGGACCGGGGCCTTCCCCGGTCCGTCCTGAAAGACGGGATCGATGTATGAAGCAGTTTCTGGATTTTTTACCGCTGGTGGTCTTCTTTGCCTTTTATAAGCTTTACGATATCTACGCCGCCACCACGGCGCTGATTGTGGCGACCGCCGTCGTGCTGATCTACAGCTGGGTGCGCTACCGGAAAGTGGAAAAAATGGCGCTGATCACCTTCGTGCTGGTGGCCGTCTTCGGCGGGTTAACCATCTTCTTCCATAATGATGAGTTTATTAAATGGAAGGTGACGGTGATCTATGCCCTGTTCGCCGGCGCGCTGCTGTTCAGCCAGTGGGTGATGAAAAAGCCGCTGATCCAGCGCATGCTGGGTAAAGAGCTGAGCCTGCCGCAGCAGGTCTGGTCGCGACTTAACCTGGCCTGGGCGGTGTTCTTTATTCTCTGCGGGCTGGCCAATATCTATATCGCCTTCTGGCTGCCGCAGAATATCTGGGTTAACTTTAAGGTCTTTGGTTTAACCGCCCTCACGCTGGTCTTTACCTTGCTGAGCGGGATCTACATCTACCGTCATATGCCGCAGGACGACCACCACTAACCCCTCCGCCGGCGCGCCATCGCGCGCCGCGCTCGCCCCCTATAAGCTTACTGCACTGGCAAACATTCCCTGCAACCACACAACCTCAGCGCATACGCTGACAGCTTCCCGGCCACACTGTGCAGGCTCTCTTCACGATTTCTCTCAACTGCATAAAAAGTTGCGGTAATTGTGAGGATTTTATGGAGATTCATCTCGTTACATTGTAATGATAATTGTTATCATTAATATTCTCGATCTCATTTTGCATTGTTTTGAAAAGGATATTTACATGAGATCGCCGCAATATTCTGTGCCCACGACCCTGGCGCTGGTCATATCCAGTCTCCTCGCCCCTAACGCCTTTGCTGAAGAATCAGAACAAGATACCGAAACGATGATTGTGCGCAGTACGGCGGAAGAGGCGCTTAAGCAACAGCCCGGGGTGTCGATTATCACGGCTGAGGATATTGCTAAGCAGTCGCCGGTCAACGATCTCTCAGACATCATCCGTAAAATGCCCGGGGTGAACTTGACCGGCAACAGCGCCAGCGGCAGTCGGGGCAACAACCGCCAGATTGATATCCGCGGCATGGGGCCGGAGAACACCCTGATCCTGATAGATGGGGTACCGGTCACGTCACGTAACGCGGTTCGCTATAGCTGGCGCGGCGAACGCGATACCCGGGGCGACAGCAACTGGGTACCTGCCGAAATGGTCGAACGGATTGAAGTTCTCCGCGGTCCGGCAGCCGCGCGCTATGGTTCCGGCGCGGCGGGCGGAGTGGTCAATATCATTACCAAACGTCCGACCAACACCTGGCACGGTTCGCTGTCTTTCTTCACCAACCAGCCGGAAAACAACAAAGAAGGCACGACCAATCGCGCTAACTTCAATCTCAGCGGCCCACTGGCCGGCGAGGCGCTGACGATGCGCCTGTATGGCAATATCAATAAAACGGAACCCGACGCCTGGGATATTAACCATGCGCAAAACGGCTCTTACGCTGCGGGACGCGAAGGGGTCCGCAATAAAGATATTAACACCTTGCTGTCATGGAAAATGACCCCGCAACAGATCCTCGATTTCAGCTACGCCTATAGCCGTCAGGGGAATATCTATGCTGGTGATACCCAGTACAGCAACGGCAATCTTAGCCCGAACGGGCTGGTGGACTCCCTGTACGGCCACGAAACTAATCGCCTCTATCGCCAGTCCTGGGGACTCACCTACAACGGTCTATGGGATTGGGGCCAGTCCAAAGCCGGTGTTTACTACGAGAAAACCAACAATACCCGCCTGCAGGAAGGCTCTACCGGCCGCGTCGAAGGCATGATCAACAGTGAAGATTATGCCACCAGCCGTCTGGAATCCTGGCGTACTACCTCGGAATTAAATGTGCCTTTCTTCTGGCTGGCGGACCAGACGCTGACGCTGGGAATGGAATGGAACCATGATCAGCTTGACGACCCGGCATCAATGCAGGCCACTAACAGCAACGGCGAGACTATCCCTGGGACCTCGGGCGACCCTACGCAACGCAGTACCAAAAACAGCGCCACCCTCACCGGTATCTATCTGGAAGATAATATCGAAGCCGTGCCCGGCACCAACCTGATCCCCGGCATTCGCTTCGATTATCATAATCAGTTTGGCAGTAACTGGAGCCCCAGCCTCAATCTGTCTCAGGAGCTCGGCGATATGTTCACGCTGAAGGCCGGTATCGCGCGAGTGTTTAAAGCGCCAAACCTCTATCAATCCAGTAAAGGCTATTTGCTCTCCACCCGCGGCAACGGTTGTCCAAACACGATCGCTGAAGGCAGCTGCTACCTGCTGGGTAACCCTGACCTCGACCCGGAGATCAGTATCAACAAAGAGATCGGTATCGAATTTAACCTTAATGGTTACGCTGCCGGAGTCACCTGGTTTCGCAACGATTACAAAAACAAAATCGTCTCCGGAACAGAGGTACTGGGCTATACCTCCAGCGGCAATAATATTTTGCAATGGCAGAACGGCGGCAAAGCCGTGGTCGAGGGGCTGGAAGGAAATCTGCTGATCCCGGTGCTGAGAGATGTCCTCAGCTGGCGGACCAATGCCACCTGGATGCTCAAATCTGAAAGTAAAGAGACTGGCAACCCGCTGTCGGTTATCCCGAAATATACCGTTAACACGATGCTCGACTGGCAGGTAAACGACGCCCTGTCTGCGAATGTGAACTGGACGCTTTATGGCCGTCAGAAGCCGCGTCAGTATGCGGAGATCCGCAACGAAACCGGGACCCTTGCCACCACCGAGGTTGGCGCCTATTCCATCGTGGGTATTGGTACTCAGTATCAGCTAAACCGGGATATTCGCCTGAATGCCGGAATAAGTAATCTATTTGATAAACAACTGTATCGCGAAAATGCCGGCGCCTCGACCTACAATGAGCCTGGCCGCGCGTATTACGCCGGCGTTACCCTCTCCTTCTGAACCACCGCGCCCGCGCCAGCGGGCGTATTCCCCTATTCTCACTGCGCTATTTTCATAGTAGCATCCCGCTGATCGTCTTTGACCACAACAGAGTAGAGCATGACAACAACAGATCTCGCCCCAAAGGGCGAAATGGTTTTACGCACCCTGGCAATGCCGGCGGATACCAATGCCAACGGGGATATTTTTGGCGGCTGGCTGATGTCGCAGATGGATATTGGCGGCGCCATTATGGCCAAAGAGATCGCCCAGGGTCGCGTGGTGACCGTGCGGGTGGATGGGATGACCTTTTTACGCCCGGTCGCCGTTGGCGACGTGGTGTGCTGCTACGCCCGCTGCGTGAAGCGCGGCAACACCTCGGTGACAATCAATATCGAAGTGTGGGTGAAAAAAGTTTCTTCAGAACCGATTGGCCAGCGCTACAAGGCGACGGAAGCGCTGTTTATCTACGTTGCCGTTGATAATCAGGGAAAACCACGTCCTCTGCCAGCGGAATAAGAAGGTGCCCGGCTTGCCGGGCACCTGACTTACAGAAAGCCCAGCAGCGAAAAGAAGAAGTAACCGATGACAATCACGATCACCGGCAGCACGTACAGTGGGAAATACTGCACCAGGATCGTATGGCGCGGTACCACAATGCGTTCAGCGAGCTGCTCGCGGGTTAACCCATCTGCGCCTTTGGCCTGTTCGAGGATCAGCTGATCCTCAATCCCCTCGCGGAGAAATTTCGCCTGCCGCGCCATTCGCGCGCCGGAAGCCTGCAGGGCCATGCCGACGAACACCAGAATGAAGATGATCCAGAAGCCGATGTTCAGGCTATGGTGAAAATCCGGCAGCGGCGAGTTGTACCAGAAAAAGTTCAGGAACGGCGTGTTAAAGCGCATCATCTCAATCATCACGTGCGCAAAATCCATCATTACCGCATCAATGCCGGGTTTCTTTTCACTGTGCTCATACATAAATTTGAGCACAGAAATCAGCGTCGACAGCACGGCGGGAATAAAGATAACCCATCCTAAAATGCGTTTGATAACCGCTATGCGTCCAGCTTGTTGGTACGTCATGAGTTCCCCTTGTTAAAGACGCGTTGGTGGTTCGCCTGCTGCCTGTTGCGTGGCGCTGGCTTCCCTCGCTCCCCCGAGTATGTCGGGTATAAGTCTATCTGCCACGGCGAATTTCGCCCAATAATGCGCGGTATGATATACCATGATTGCCGATTCGTTTATCTGATTACGCAACAGGAGAAGGACATATGTCAGCGAAGCGCCGCATTGAGGCCGCGATATTTGATATGGACGGGTTGCTGATTGACTCGGAGCCGCTCTGGGATCAGGCGGAGGTCGAGGTCATGGAGAGCCTGGGAGTGGATACCCGTCGCCGCGATGAACTGCCCGACCTGCTCGGTCTGCGAATCGACCTGGTGGTGGATCTGTGGTACGCGCAGCAGCCGTGGCACGGCGTAGACCGGGCGGAAGCTACCGCGCGCATTATTCGTCGCGCCATTGAGCTGGTGGAAGCCTCACGCCCGCTGCTGCCGGGCGTACGCGAGGCAGTGGCCCTGTGTAAAGCTCAGGGCTTAAAGGTGGGCCTGGCCTCGGCCTCGCCGCTGATGATGCTGGAGAAAGTGCTCGATATGTTTGAACTGCGCGACCAGTTTGATGCTCTCGCCTCCGCGGAGCATTTACCCTGGAGCAAACCGCACCCGCAGGTCTACCTCAACTGTGCCGCTGCCCTGGGAGTCGACCCGCAGCGCTGCGTCGCGCTGGAGGATTCGGTCAACGGCATGATCGCCAGCAAAGCCGCGCGCATGCGGTCTATCGTGGTGCCGGAAGCGGAGAACAGCCGCGACCCGCGCTTTGCGCTGGCGGACGTCAAGCTTTCGTCACTGCTGGCACTCACTGCTGAGAACTTGCTCGGCTAAGACCGCTGGCGGGTGCAACAATCGCTGTCACGCCGCCAGCAACAAAATCAAAACATTGTTTCATTTTAATTGTAATTTTGTTTTCCTCCCTCTATGCTGGTCACAGGTGGCGTCATCGTACGCCAGTAGATCAGCTGACAGAGGTGAATATGGTACTGAACGCCTTCGACCTGACGGGTAAGGTCGCCATCGTGACCGGTTGCGATACCGGCCTGGGACAGGGAATGACGCTGGGCCTGGCGCAGGCCGGGTGCGATATCGTCGGCATCAACCGTAAAATTCCCCATGATACGGCCGCCCAGGTGCTGGCGCTGGGCCGCCGCTTTCACGCCATTCAGGCGGATCTCAGCCAAGAGAATGATATGAGCGGTCTGGTCGACCAGGCGGTGGCGGCGATGGGCCGGGTCGATATTCTGGTCAACAACGCCGGAATTATCCGCCGCCATGATGCCCTGACCTTCACGGAAAGCGACTGGGACGCGGTGATCGACCTGAATCTCAAAGCGGTTTTCTTTCTCAGCCAGGCGGTCGCCAGGCAGTTCATTCGCCAGGGGGAAGGCGGGAAAATCATTAACATCGCCTCGATGCTGTCGTTTCAGGGCGGGATCCGCGTCCCCTCCTACACCGCCTCGAAAAGCGGCGTGCTGGGTTTGACCCGTCTGCTGGCCAACGAATGGGCTGGCCAGAGTATCAACGTCAACGCCATAGCGCCCGGGTATATGGCCACCAATAACACCCAGGCGCTGCGCGAAGATGAAGAGCGTAACCAGGCGATCCTCGAGCGCATTCCCGCTGGTCGCTGGGGAGCGCCGAAAGACCTGCAGGGGCCGGTGGTGTTTCTCGCCTCATCAGCGGCCGACTATATTAACGGCTATACGCTGGCCGTCGATGGCGGATGGCTGGCGCGCTGAGAGTTTGTGACAAAGAGTTACACCGTCACCTCTTCCGTACACTGTATAAAAACCCTATACTGTATGAATCGACAGTTTAGGGTGTGTTATCATGACGGCGGAAGGCCATCTCTTCTTTTCAATCGCCTGCGCAGTATTTGCCAAAAACGCAGAGTTAACGCCGGTGCTGGCGCAGGGCGACTGGTGGCATATTGTGCCCTCGGCGGTATTGACCTGCCTGCTGCCGGACATCGATCACCCAAAGTCGTTTCTTGGCCAACGGCTGAGCTGGATCTCAAAGCCCGTGGCGCGGGCCTTTGGCCACCGCGGCTTCACCCACAGCCTGCTGGCCGTCTTTGGCGCGCTGACGCTGTTCTATCTGAAAGTGCCTGACAGCTGGATTGTCCCGGCAGACGCTCTCCAGGGCCTGGTGCTGGGCTATCTCAGCCACATTCTCGCCGATATGCTCACCCCCGCCGGTGTGCCGCTGCTGTGGCCCTGTCGCTGGCGCTTCCGGCTGCCGATCCTTACGCCACGCAAGGGCAATCAGCTCGAACGCGCCTTGTGTATGGCGCTGTTCGTCTATGCCGTCTGGATGCCGCAGACGCTGGCGGACAACAGCGCGATACGCTGGTCATCCGGGGTGATCAATTCCCTACAGATCACCTTCAATCGCTTTATAAGTCACCAGAGTGGGCGATAAAGCGGCGGAAAACGCCATTTGGTTATAACCCATTCCATTTGAATATAAGTCCTTGATAACGCCTTCTGCTAACCTTGCCGTCATAAGAGCTGGTTATCCACCAGCCCAGGTTATAAAAATATCAGGAGAACGGGGATGAACTTTCCATTAATAGCGAACGTAGTCGTGTTCGCCGTATTACTGTTTGCGCTGGGGCAAACACGCCATAAACAGTGGAGCCTGGCCAGAAAAGTGCTGGTCGGTCTGGCGACTGGCGTGGTCTTTGGTCTGGCGCTGCAGCTAATCTACGGGTCTGACAGCCAGGTGCTGAAGGATTCCATCCAGTGGTTCAATATCGTCGGCAACGGTTACGTCCAGCTGCTGCAAATGATTGTTATGCCGCTGGTCTTCGCCTCCATCCTTAGCGCGGTGGCCCGCCTGCACAATGCCTCGCAGCTGGGGAAAATTAGCTTCCTGAGCATCGGTACTCTGTTGTTCACCACCCTGATCGCCGCCCTGGTTGGCGTGCTGGTGACCAATATGTTCGGCCTCACCGCCGAGGGTCTGGTCCAGGGCAGCGCGGAGACCGCCCGTCTGAACGCCATCCAGAGCAACTATGTGGGGAAAGTAGCGGATCTCAGCGTCCCGCAGCTGATCCTTTCCTTCGTGCCGAAGAACCCGTTTGCTGACCTGACCGGGGCTAACCCAACCTCCATCATCAGCATCGTCATTTTCTCGGCGTTCCTCGGCGTCGCAGCGCTTAAGTTGCTGAAAGAGGATGTGGAAAAAGGCCAGCGCGTGCTGACCGCGATCGATACCCTGCAGGGCTGGGTAATGAAGCTGGTTCGTCTGGTCATGCAGCTGACCCCTTACGGTGTGCTGGCCCTGATGACCAAAGTGGTTGCCGGGTCGAATTTGCAGGACATCATCAAGCTTGGCGGCTTCGTGGTAGCCTCGTACATTGCGCTGGGTATTATGTTTGTCGTCCACGGCCTGCTGCTGGCGATTAACGGCGTCAGCCCGCTGAAGTACTTCCGTAAAGTCTGGCCGGTGATCACCTTCGCCTTTACCAGCCGCTCCAGCGCCGCCTCCATTCCGCTGAACGTTGAGGCGCAAACCCGTCGTCTCGGCGTACCGGAGTCGATTGCCAGCTTCTCCGCCTCCTTTGGCGCCACCATCGGCCAGAACGGCTGCGCTGGTATCTATCCGGCAATGTTGGCGGTGATGGTCGCGCCGACCGTGGGCATCAACCCGCTGGATCCGATGTGGATTGCCACCCTCGTGGGCATCGTCACCGTCAGCTCGGCGGGCGTCGCCGGGGTGGGCGGCGGCGCGACCTTCGCCGCGCTGATCGTCCTGCCGGCGATGGGCCTGCCGGTGACCCTGGTAGCCCTGCTCATCTCCGTCGAACCGCTGATCGATATGGGGCGTACCGCGCTGAACGTTAACGGCTCAATGACCGCCGGGACGCTGACCAGCCAGTGGCTGCGCCAGACCGACAAGTCGATCTTCGATAGCGAGGAAGAAGCCGAACTGGCGCATCGCTAAACGGCAAGCACAAAAAAAACCGCTGATCATTCAGCGGTATTTTTATTTCTGCAGCCGACTCAGGCTTCAATCTCACCTTCCTGACGCACCTGGTTAGCCCAGCGCTGCGCCGACTCCGGCACGCTGAATGCCGGTGAGCGACGGAAATGCTCCCCCATCAGCAGAAAAGCGACATACTTCCCGCGTAAAATCCAGACATCGCGAAAATGGTCCATTTTCACGGCATGTTCCGGGGGCGCAGGCTCCACGCGCGGCACGTAGCTAATGACAGGGCGATTTTGTTGGCGCAATGGTTTCATAACAAATGGATTCACTAAACATAGCGGGAAACAGAAACCTCTATCATAGCCGATTGTGGCCCCGTTCGTCGCCCCTTCGCCGCCGATGCGCATTTTAGGATAACTCCCTGCCCCCTCGCCGGGCGCAGACAGCGTAATGTTCTATAGTTAGAAGGGTTTTGGTCTATCAACGACCACTTTTAGCAATGAAAGCAGGAGACGAGTAATGTCTGATAAGCACCCGAACCCTCACCAACAGCAGGCACCGGTCCACGACAGCGAGGAAGCGCAGCCGGGTCTCGATTCGCTGGCGCCGGACGATCGGGAGTGGCGCCCCACGCCGAAACCTACCGCTCCGGGCGTCGAACCCACCGCCCCAGGCAGCCTGAAAGCGCCCGATACTCATAACAGCAAACTGGATTCCCTGGAGGCGCAACGCAAAGGGGGGGAAGATTTTCCGCTGACCACCAACCAGGGCGTGCGCATTGCTGACGATCAGAATTCGCTGCGCGCCGGTAGCCGCGGCCCAACGCTGCTGGAAGATTTTATCCTGCGGGAGAAGATCACCCACTTTGACCACGAGCGTATTCCGGAGCGTATCGTTCATGCCCGCGGCTCTGCCGCCCACGGCTACTTCCAGCCCTACAAAAGCCTGGCTGCGTTGACTAAAGCCGATTTTCTTTCGTCAGCCGATAAAATCACCCCGGTGTTTGTACGCTTTTCCACCGTGCAGGGCGGCGCGGGGTCGGCGGACACCGTCCGTGATATTCGCGGCTTCGCTACCAAGTTTTACACTGACGAAGGGATTTTTGACCTGGTGGGCAACAACACACCGGTCTTCTTCATCCAGGACGCGATGAAGTTCCCCGACTTTGTCCACGCCGTGAAGCCTGAACCCCACTGGGCCATACCACAAGGGCAGAGCGCCCACGATACTTTCTGGGACTATGTTTCCCTGCAGCCGGAAACGCTGCACAACGTGATGTGGGCGATGTCGGATCGCGGCATCCCGCGCAGCTATCGCACCATGGAAGGCTTCGGGATCCATACCTTCCGTCTGATTAATGCCGAGGGCAAAGCCACCTTCGTTCGCTTTCACTGGAAACCGGTCGCCGGCAAGGCGTCGCTGGTGTGGGATGAAGCGCAGAAGCTGACCGGCCGCGACCCCGACTTTCATCGCCGCGATCTATGGGAGGCCATCGAAGCCGGGGACTACCCGGAATTTGAGCTTGGCCTGCAATTGATCCCCGAAGAGAATGAATTTGCTTTTGACTTCGACCTGCTCGATCCCACCAAGCTGATCCCCGAGGCGCTGGTGCCGGTACAGCGGGTTGGCAGAATGGTCCTCAACCGCAACCCGGATAACTTCTTTGCCGAAAATGAACAGGCGGCCTTCCATCCCGGACATATCGTCCCGGGCATTGATTTCAGCAACGATCCGCTGCTGCAGGGGCGTCTCTTCTCTTACACCGATACGCAAATTAGCCGCCTGGGTGGGCCGAACTTCCATGAAATCCCCATCAACCGTCCGACCTGCCCGTATCATAATTTCCAGCGTGACGGGATGCACCGGATGGACATTGACACCAATCCGGCCAACTACGAGCCCAACTCGATTAACGACAACTGGCCGCGCGAGACGCCGCCTGCCGCCAAACGCGGTGGCTTTGAGTCCCTCGCCGAGCGCGTCGACGGCGAAAAAATCCGCCAGCGCAGCCCTTCGTTCGGCGAATATTACGCCCAGCCGCGTCTGTTCTGGCTGAGCCAGACGCCGATTGAACAGCAGCATATTATCGATGGTTTCAGCTTCGAACTCAGCAAAGTGGTCCGCACCTGGATCCGCGAGCGGGTGGTCGATCATCTGGCCCACATTGATACTAAGCTTGCGGAAGCGGTTGGGGCGAACTTAGGCATCGAACTGAGCGACGATCAGCGCAACATTACCCTGCCCGCCCCGGTCAATGGCGTGGAGAAAGACCCCAGCCTCAGCCTCTACGCCGACGCCGAAGGCGATGTGAAAGGTCGCGTGGTGGCAGTCCTGCTCAACGAACGCACCTCAGCGCAGGATCTGGTTCAGCTCCTGCAGGCGCTGCAGGCCCAGGGCGTGCACAGCAAGCTGCTCTACTCGCGAATGGGCGAAGTCATTGCCGACGATGGTTCTCCGCTGCCGATCGCCGGCACCTTCGCCGGTTCCCCTTCGCTGACGGTGGATGCGGTGGT
The DNA here is from genome assembly GCF_018223915.1 of Klebsiella sp. 64. NCBI lineage: Bacteria > Pseudomonadati > Pseudomonadota > Gammaproteobacteria > Enterobacterales > Enterobacteriaceae > Klebsiella > Klebsiella sp. 64. Next base: position 20,002 of record NZ_JAGRQZ010000001.1, on the reverse strand, counting down.
GGTGCTCGGCGGCGACCTCAGCGCCCTGAGTCAGAGCGGTGACGCGCGCTATTACCTGCTGGAAGCCTATAAACATCTGAAGCCGATCCTGCTGGCAGGGGATGCGCGGCAGCTGACGTCCGTTCTGCATGTTCCGACCCAGGGTGAAGAGGGGGTCATCGTCACCGATGCGCTCGACACGCCAGCGGCGGACAAACTGCTCGCCCTGATGACGGCCCACCGCGTGTGGTCGAGAAGCCCGAAAATCGCCGCTATTCCGGCGTAGTAAAAAGCCCGGCACGCTGTGCCGGGCTTGATTCACTTTCCCTTTCCCCCGTCGGGCTTACACGTCGCGGTAGGTTCCCAGACGATAACCCCGGTCGGCCACCGCCGCTTTCAGCGAGGCAGATGTCAGCACATCAAGCTCATCCAGTCGCGGATAGCAGTAGGCGCTGCCCATAATGATCCGATCGACATAAGCCGGATGACACATCACCTCCAGGGAGCGCTCCCCGCGGGCGATGGAGGCATCCAGCGTCTGCAGAAACAGTTCCTCAGAGACCGCTTCGCCGTAAAACTCGCTGCTGAAGCCGGCGCTGCTGCGCGCCGCCTGCTGGTCGAGCCCACTCTGCGCCGCCACCTGGCGGTCAATGCGTAACGCAATGCCCTTCTCGCGGGCAAAGGCCGCGACGATGGGATAAATCTGGGCGAACATATGCACATGGTGATGGCTGTCGATATGCGTCGGCTCATGGCCGAAGAGTTCGACAAAACGACGGTACTGACACGCCAGCTCGTGGGCGATCTCTTCCAGCGGCAGGCTATCTTCTTCCGCCTGCTGCCAGATCCATTTGCCCAGACGGCCATCGCGGGTTAATCCCGGCATGGCCGACAGCGGCTCGCCCAGCGTCAGCACAAAGTGCATACCGACCGCCAGCTCCGGAGTACTGCGGCTCAGCTGGGCGGCGTGGTCAATGGCCGCGCCGTTGACCAGCGCGGTGGTCGATGTCACCACGCCGTTGCGACAGGCCTCGATAATGCCGTAGTTCTGCCCTTTACTGAGGCCGAAGTCGTCGGCATTGACGATCAATACGCGTTCCATTTGCTACTCCCGTTACGATTTTAGTTTTTCGATCGTCGCCGCAAAGTTCGGCAGCCATTTTTCATGCGCCAGAATCATCTCCCGCGCCAGCTGTTCGGCGTCACGATCGGAATGGATCAGCGGGCTTAAGTTCAGCGCCAACAGGACATCGTTCAGCTCACCGCTGATCGCCGCCTGGCTGGCCGCCACTTCGAACCCCTTGATGGTGTAGATAAGCCCTAACACCTTCTCATCGAAATGAGTAATGCGCGGCGTCGGCTTCGCGCCGTCGCGGCCTAAGGTGCAGCTCATCTCTACCGCCCAGTCCGCCGGGATATTATCGACATGACCATGATGCGGGATATTCACATAGTGCTCAGTCTGCTTGTCGTTATAGATGGCATTGATTACTTCGCAAGCGGCATCAGAGTAATAGGCCCCGCCGCGCTGCTCCAGCTCCTTCGGCTTAACGTTAAGATCCGGGTTTTTATACAGCTCGAACAGCTGTTTCTCCACCTTCTGCACCACCTGGGCGCGCGCACCGCCTTTGTAGTACTCGCCCATCTCAATCGCCAGCATCTCTTTTGGCTTAAAGTAGTAGAGCAGGTAAGAGCATGGGATCAGGCGCAGGGAGCGGATCAGCCCTTCGCTAAACGGCAGGTCGAAGATGTTTTTCACCGAGTTCGCGGTCAGACGGCCGGAGGCCACGCCGTCCAGCAGTTCATCGAAGCGCGAGACGCCGTTAACCAGCACGTCGCGGACGAACACCAGGTGGTTGAGACCAAACAGGTCGATATTCAGCTCATCGCTCGGGCTCAGCTGCAGCACGTCGGTGATGAACATCTTCATGCCGATAGGAATGTTGCACACGCCGATAAAGCGTTTGAAATTGGTGTGGCGATAGACCGCCTCGGTGACCATGCCCGCCGGGTTGGTGAAGTTGATGATCCATGCGTCGGGGCAAATTTCCTGCACATCTTTCACGATATCGAAAATCACCGGGATGGTGCGCAGTCCTTTAAACAACCCGCCCGCCCCGTTGGTCTCCTGGCCCAGGTAGCCGTGGCTCAGCGGGATGCGCTCATCTTTTTCACGCGCCTTCAGCTGGCCCACGCGCAGCTGGGTGGTGACGAAATCTGCGCCCTGCAGCGCTGCGCGGCGATCCAGCGTTTTATAGACTTTCATCGGCACGCCGGCTTTTTCCACCATCCGCTGGCACAGCGCGTGGATAATATCGAGCTTCTCCTGGCCCTCTTCGACGTCTACCAACCACAGTTCGCTTACCGGCAGTTCATGATAACGTTTCAGAAATCCTTCCAGTAATTCCGGGGTATAGCTGCTGCCGCCGCCAATAGTGACTACTTTTAATTTCTGGCTCATCTTTTTCTCCCTTAGGCGCTGCGCCTGGACGCAGGCCGCTCTCCGCAACAATGCGGACAGTTAACTTGAATGATTTTCGGTATAAACCTGGCGGCGAACGCCGCGCGGGTTTAATTAATACTGGTCAAATGTTTGCGATAACTGCTCGGCGTAAACGACGTCAGTTTTTTAAAGGTTTTAATAAACAAACTCGGGCTGCTGTAACCTGATTCATACGCAATATCCGTCACTGAATAATTGGTAATTTCCAGCTGTTTTTTGGCAAAGTTGATACGGATATCATTAATTATCTGCATCGGCGTTTTACCATAATAGCGCTGGGTCGCCCGGGTTAAATATTCCTGCGTTTTTCCGGATAAGCGAACCATATTTTCGAGAGCGCCTTCACCGAATTTCAGCTTATCATGCATGGCTTCCACGGTATTTTTTAACCATTGCGGCGTCACGTCGGCAACCGGCTCTTCACGATAGTGGCGTAAACGGTTAATGACATAAAAAGAGACCAGCTCGATAAATTCGTCAAATTCCGTTTCGCGAAAATTGAGTGAGGCGATGACCGACTCAACGTAGCCGAGAAAAGCGCTCTGCACGGCGTAGACTTGCGAAGCCACCAGACCAAACGGCAGCAGCGGCAGGTAGTGTTTCTCAAAGAAGCGTCTGCTGATGCCGACGTTAAGGATGCGCGTCGCCCCGAACTCGTAAAAGCTCTGGTGGTGCGAGCCCATCGGGATAAAGACGAAATCCCCGCGCTCCAGCAGCACCCGTTTGCCATTGATCTCCTGGTAATAGCGCCCGGTTAACACCACGGTAAATTCGTAGTAATCATGCTGGTGAAGCCCGCTCACGCTTTCCGTTTTGTTATAGATGACCACATGAAAGTTCTTCCCGTTGAACAGCTGTTGTTCTCTGGCGGTACTGATCTCGGTGGTCATCATTCTGGGCTGCCTCATCGTCGCGATGGCCTATTGTACCTTCTCGTGCAGCTCAATCAATTCGGCCACCAGCTCACGAGCCAGCATGGAGGTCATCAGATGGTCCTGGGCATGCACCAGCACCAGGCTGACCTTCATTTTCCCTTCGCCCTCATCGCTTTCGATAAGCTGGGTCTGCACGCGATGCGCCTCGCTCAGCGCCTGGCGCGACTGCTCCATCATCGCTTTCGCTGCGGCAAAGTCGCCCTGCTTCGCCTGCTTCAGCGCGGCATAGGCCAGGCTGCGGGCTTGTCCGGAGTTGATAATCAGCCCCATCACTACCTCTTCGAGGTCATTTTCCGGGGTCTCTACCGCGTCGATGTTGTCCAGATCAAACATAATATTTCCCTCATTTATCAGGCGGTACGGGACGCTGCCCGTACCGCGCGGTATCAGAATTTCAGTGCGTTAGCGATGTCTTCTTCGCTCTCTTCCTGCTCGATAACGGTCTGCGCTTTATTCGACAGCACCACAAACGGCAGGTAGACCAGGGTAGCGACGCCAAGGTTGAACAGGGCCACCAGCAGGGCGGCAACGCTGCCGTTACTGTTAAAGAACGCTCCCAAACCGGTCGGCATAGTCCACGGCGCCAGGTTGGTCACCGGTGGGATAATCCCCAGGCTGTAGGCCGCCAGCGTAATGGCCGCCAGAATCGGCTGAACCAGCACGAACGGGATGAACATCACCGGGTTCATGATGATCGGCAGACCAAACAGAATCGGTTCGTTAATCTGGAAGATGCCTGACGGCAGCGCCAGCTTAGCAACCTGACGATGGTCAGCGCGGCGAGAAGCGATAAAGATGGCGATAATCAGACCCAGCGTCGCCCCGGAGCCACCCAGCAGGATGTAGGAGTCGAGCATCGGTTTAGCCCAGAAGTGGAACTGTTTGCCCGCTTCGATGGCCGCATCAACAGAGCCGTACTGGTTGTACAGCGCGATGTTTTCCAGCGCCCACGGCGTCATGATGCCGTTATCCAGGGCGGTAAGCGCCAGAGAACCGTGCACACCGAAGAACCACAGCAGAGAGTTAAAGATAACGTATGCCCAGCCAACCACGCTGCCCATCGCCGCCAGCGGCGTCGAGATAGAGTCCATGATGATCTGGTGGAAGTTGCTGCCATAGCTCGCCAGGGCCCACGAAATAATGCCGAAGATGGAGAGGATCAAGAAGCCCGGGATCAGCGCTGAGAAAGAGCGTGATACCGACCCCGGCACGCTGTCCGGCAGTCTAATCACCCAGTTGCGACGGATCACGAAGGTGAACAGTTCCGCAACGACCAGACCGATAATCATCCCGGAGATGATGTTCTGCCCGCCCAACCAGTTGGCGCCCACCGCATAGGCTTCGCCCACGCTATACGGGGTCACGGTCATGAAGGCCGCCACCGCCAGCAGGCCAGCTGCCATCGGGTCAACTTTGCGCTCTTCCGCCAGCGCGGAGCCGATAAAGAACGGCGCCATTAGCGACATAATCCCGAGGGTGCCGTTATAGACGTTTCCGCCGATAGCCTTAAAGCCGTTTAAGGTTTCAATGGTGGAGGCATCCAGGCGAATGCCCATGGAATAAAAGAAAGAGCCTTCGCCGAAGCTCAGAAAAACGTTGTTAATTAACACAAACATGGCCCCGGCGAGGGTCAACGGCATTAATTTAATAAATCCATTTTTTATTGCATTAATATGCGGCTGCTTTCCTATTTTCACTGCAAAAGGAAGGAGTACCTTTTCAAGCGAATCGATCACTTTACTCATAGTCAATACCCTTAAAAGCCGCAATAAACTATTACGGCGATGATGTATGAAATTACTCTTTGACGGGAAAATAAACTCATTATTTTTTGACGTCCGGCAACAGGCAGCCGCCAGGCGTCAAAATACATCGAGTTTTAAAAGTTAAAATTATTGTGCTGCAGCTTTCTTAATAGCCGCGACGGCGGCTTTCAATACCCCTAAACCATCAACTTTGCCATAGAGAAGGGAGTCGATAACTTCAACCGGTTTATTCGGCAGCAGGCGCTGAATTTCCGGTAACATATACGCAATTTGTGGCCCTAATAATACTACGTCGGCTTCCGGCCCTTTTTCGCCCGCGAGGGTTTCGGGATAGGCTTCAATAATGACCGGGACTTCATATTTTTCCGCCTGCGCCCGCATTTTGGAGACCAGCAGTGACGTGGACATGCCTGCCGAGCAGAAGAGATAAATGTGTTTCTTTTCCATGAACGCTTCCTCAATGTGTGAGACCAGGGCCTTCAGTAACCGCTGAGAGCCGGTAAGACTGGTAACATCCGGTTAATTCTGTTTATGAGTTGAGTATACGGCAAGCTGAGCCGCCAGGATAATTCGCTGTTGAACAGAATTGTCTCTCATTGACCTCCGGTTTTGACTACCCTCACATTTTCATCCAAATAATTCGCGCAATTAAATAAGCATCATGACTCACAAAAAAGCCCGACCAGTGGTCGGGCTTACGTAGAAGTCAGTAAACAGTAGGAAGCTTACCTGGCGTTGCGCGGGTCGGTATCATACTCGGCGCAGGTCTGGTAGCCAGAGTTCATGACGTGACCCGTTTCGTCGAGGGCCACAAAGTAGGTTTCAACTTTACCATCTCGTTGACCGAGGATATAGGTCTGGCAGGTGCCGCGGGCATGGACCATGGTGACTTCCGTTGAAGGTTTGCCGGCGATCTGCATCACCTGCTGACGCGACATCCCTTTCTTCACATCTTTCACCACCGGCTGGGTAAACTGGTCTTTGGTACGATCGTAAGCGGTACAGCCCGCCAGTAAGGTTAACGCGACGGTGACGCCCAGTATTCCTGCTAAGCTTTTGTTCATTTTGGTTCCTCTTTTCTACTGTGTAACGATAAGCCTGGAATAAATAGTGTTATTTTTCAAGCCGAACAGCGAAATCATGTCAGGTTATGTTATTGCGTAAACAGGATTGTTCTGCCGACGTCGGACGGCGGCGCAATGCGCGGTACAGCATCTATAATGAAAACCTATGTCATTGATTGCCTTCTTTTCCGGCAGTCAAAACCCCGGTCCTTGTCGTTTCAGCGGCAAAGAGGTAGCTTTAAGCCAACAGCTTGCCAAACAGATTCACTTTCGGAGGGCGCGATGACGCTACAACAAGAGATTATTCAGGCGCTGGGCGCAAAGCCGCAGATTGATGTCGCAGGCGAGATCCGCCGCAGCGTCGATTTCCTGAAGTCATACCTGCAGACCTACCCGTTTATTAAATCGCTGGTGCTGGGTATCAGCGGCGGTCAGGACTCCACCCTGACGGGAAAACTGTGCCAGATAGCGATTAACGAACTGCGTGCCGAAACCGGCGACAGTAGCCTGCAGTTTATCGCCGTCCGTTTACCCTATGGCGTGCAGGCTGATGAGCAGGACTGCCAGGACGCCATCGCATTTATCCAGCCTGACCGGGTGTTGACAGTCAATATTAAAGCTGCGGTGCTGGCCAGCGAACAGGCGCTGCGCGAAGCAGGCATCGAACTGAGCGACTTCGTTCGCGGAAATGAAAAAGCCCGTGAGCGAATGAAGGCCCAGTACAGCATCGCCGGAATGACCAAAGGAGTTGTGGTCGGTACCGACCATGCGGCGGAAGCGATTACCGGCTTTTTCACCAAATATGGCGACGGCGGCACCGACATCAACCCAATTTTCCGCCTGAACAAACGTCAGGGCAAACAGCTGCTGGCCCATCTCGGCTGCCCGGAACATCTGTATAAGAAGCTGCCCACCGCCGACCTGGAAGACGATCGCCCCTCCCTGCCGGATGAAGTGGCCCTGGGTGTCACCTACGAGAACATCGACGATTATCTGGAAGGCAAAACGCTGGACCCGAGCATCGCCAAAACGATCGAGGGCTGGTATCTGAAAACCGAACACAAGCGTCGGCCGCCGATCACCGTCTTTGACGATTTCTGGAAAAAATAGTCTCTCCCCCCCGCCCCGGCCTGCGCCGGGGTTATTTTTTGTCCTTTTCGCCGCAAAAATGGCCTGCTATACTGGATGGATAGACAGTACCAGGAGTTATTGTGGCCAGAAAGCAATCAGCCCCGCGTCTCGAGTTTGAGGCGGCGGCGATCTATGAATATCCCGAACATCTTCGCCCGTGGCTGGAGGCGCTGCCGAAGCTGCCGGGCGTCTATCAGTTTCACGGCGACAGCGACACGATGCCGCTCTATATCGGTAAGAGCGTCAACCTCCGCAGCCGGGTGTTATCCCACCTGCGCACCCCTGAAGAGGCCGCGATGCTGCGTCAGTCGCGGCGTATCACCTGGCAGCGCACCGCTGGCGAGCTGGGAGCGCTGCTGCTGGAGGCGCGGTTGATTAAAGAGCAGCAGCCGCTGTTTAACAAGCGGCTACGGCGTAACAAGCAGCTCTGCGCCTGGCTACTTGCGGACGACCGGCCGCAGATTGTCTATGCCCGTGAGGTTGATTTCTCGCACCAGCAGCATCTCTATGGCCTGTTCGCCAACCGGCGGGCGGCGCTGCAGATGCTGCAGAGCCTCGCTGACGAACAGCGCCTCTGTTATGGCCTGCTTGGTCTGGAACCGCTCAGCCGCGGCCGCGCCTGCTTTCGCTCCGCGCTGGGCCGCTGCGCCGGGGCCTGCTGTGGAAAGGAGAGCGAGGAGGCGCACAGAGAGCGCCTGCTGGCGCAGATGAGCAGACTGCAGCTGGTGTGCTGGCCGTGGGCGGGGCCCGTGGCGCTGGAGGAGCGCGGCCCGGACATGACGCAGTATCACGTCATTCATAACTGGCTGTGGCTGGGCGCCGTTGAATCGCTCGACCAGGCGGCGGAGTTGACCCGTCTGCCCGCCGGATTTGACCAGGATGGTTACAAGATCCTCTGTAAGCCTTTGCTCAGCGGAGACTATCCGCTGCATCCGCTTGGCTGAGAAGCCACCAATAAAAAACCGCCGGCCCTGCCCAACGCCTGATGGCATTATTGGGCAAGACCGGCGGTCTTGATTCAGTGCGCTACATTATTCAGCAGGTGCAGGCATTTTACCTGCCGGCGCGTTGCGTTCTGTCAGATGCTTCTCAAAATTAGCATTGAACTGTTTTTTCTGCTCTGGGGTCAGAATGTTGTAGATCTTGTTCTGCGTTTCCAGGCGGGACAGCGCCATCGCTTTATGCTGCGCTTCCATCTTATCGATCTGCGCTTCCGCCTTCGCCTTATCGAAGGTGTCGCTGGCGATCAGATCGTGCATCGCGCGGCGTTCTTCAAGGGACGGACGTTTCATATTTTCGCGCTGGCTCTTCATGATGTCGCGGATCTGCTGCTTCTGCGCATCGGTCAGGTTCAGGCCTTTAAACATCATGTCATGCTGACCCGGGCCGCCTTTATGATGCATCATCATCGGCTTGCTGTCGCTCGGCGCGGTGGTGGTTTCGGCGGCGTGTGCCAGGTTAGCCGCGCCCAGAGCCAGAGTAGAGGCAACAAACAGTGCAGTGAGTTTCTTCATCATTCAATCCTTACTTTACGTTATTCTTACGGCGCGTTGCCGTGTTGACGAGATTAACTTTACGACGTTAATCGTCAATTAGTCAGAGCAAGAGTAAAACAATGAAAGTGTAAAAAACAGTTTCTCGCCAATTATGGAGAAAATAAGGAATTTAGCCGAAGAATTGCAATAAAAAATAAATAACTTACTGTTTTGCAGAGAAATTATGGAGAGTATAAAGTAGGGAAGATTAAAAACAAAGCATTTTACCAGGAATAATCTGCAAATTTACACTGGAGCACAAAAAAATAAGATGGCGAAAAAAGACGCGCGCAATAAAGCAGGCCGCCCGGCGGACGGCTTGCCCTCAGGATAATTTCTCCAGCATCAGGCCGGCGCGCAGTCCTTTCGCCACCGTCGGGTTAGGAAACAGAACATACTCCGGCTCAGGCCCCACCACATACCGCGTCTCGCCCTCCTCCGCCAGCAGCGTGCCGGGTTCGAAGGGGGTGAAGTTCAGCGTCTGATCCGCCATATGTAAGCGGAAATCATCGCTATGGCGGGTTAGCTGCTGTACCACCCGGTAGCGCAGCGGCGCCGGGGCGTCGGCAATGGCCAGATCCCCCACCAGCAGCCGGGAGAGCGCCCGCTGGACGGCGGCAAACTGCGTCAGATCGTTTTCCCCCAACGGCAGCGCTTTGCCCAGCTCAAGGGTGCAGGCCAGCGCCGCGAACCGTTCGCAGCTGAAGTGGGTGAAGGTCCCGCCGGGCTGGCGATGAAACACCAGCGCATCCAGCCCGGCGCCGCCCAGCCAGTGAAGAAAATCCTCCTCCCACGGCGTATCGCGGGCCGGGAGCACGCCGAAGCGCGGATGTAGCGACCCGCGGATCGCGGTATGCAGATCGAGGTGCCAGCGCGGGCCATCGTGGTCGCGATAAAAGCGGGCCACCGCCTGCTCCAGCCGCTGCGCCCGCTGCGTCTCCTCACTGAGCGGAAACTGCCGCCAGCGCTCGCCAAACATACGGTTCATATCGCTGTGCAGATAGCGCTTATTCGCCCGCAGCGCTGGTGGGTTGCCGACGATCACCAGCAGCCGCCAGCGCAGCGGGAGCGCCTCCCGGACCAGTCGCTGCACCAGCTGGTCGACTATCTCCACCGGCGCCGTTTCGTTGCCATGAATGGCGCAGGAAAGTACCAGCCCGCGCTCGCAGCGCGCATGCGGCGTCAGCTCAAGGATCCCTTCCCCGAGCCAGTGCCAGCGGAAATGGGCCGTCTCGCCGTGAAAGTGATGGGGCAATCGCCCCGCCAGGGTTAATGCCAGAAAATGTTCCACCGCGCCCCCTTATTGCTGAAATGGATAAACCGAACCGAGCTGCAGGATCTGGGTCAACCGATCCAGCGCGTCGCGCCCTTCCCGCAGCAGCTGCGGGTCGGCGAGGTCGGCCTGGGTGAGACGATCGCGATAGTAGCGATCCACCCAGTCATTGAGGGTGGCAAACAGCGTATCGTTCATCAGGACGTGCGGATTGACCGCCTGATACTCCTCGGCCGTCAACACCACCCGCAGGCGCAGGCACGCCGGACCGCCGCCGTTGGCCATGCTCTCGCGCAGATCGAACACCCGCAGGTCGGCGATGGGGTTATCCCCGGCCAGCAGCTCATTGAGGTATTCCCACACGCCGGCATGCTCCTGCGCTTCCTGAGGCAGGATAAGCGCCATGCTGCCATCCGCCCGGCTCACCAGCTGGCTGTTGAACAGATAGGTGGCAACCGCCTCTGCCACCGAGACCCGGCTGGCGGGAACCACCAGCGGCGTAAAACCCGGCACCCGCTGCGCCAGCTGCTGGAGAAGCGCGGTCTGGTCGGCAAAGGCCTGCTCATGGCAGAACAGGACCTGACGGTTGCTCACCGCGATGACGTCGTTATGAAAAACCCCCGTGTCGATCGCCGCCGGATGCTGGCGGGCGAAGATCAGCTGGCGGGGATTGACCTGATTGAGGCGCGCTACCGCCTGGCTGGCCTCAAGGGTTTGCCGCGCCGGATAGCGACGCGGCGCCTCCTCGCTCCCCCGGCGGCGGCCATAGACAAAGAGCTGGACGCCGGGAGCGCCATACTCGCCGCCGAGACGATTATGGTTCGCCGCCCCTTCGTCGCCAAACCAGGCCGAGGCGGGCAGCGCCGGGTGGATAGCAAATCGCGTGCGGTCGGGGAAAATCGCCTGCAGCAGCGCCTCTGTAGTCGGTGCTTCGCTGGCGCGGTGGAATTTATCCTGCAGATTCGCCACCGTCAGATGCACCAGGCCATCCAGCGAATCGGCGGAGGGACACACCGTCGCCGCGTTCGCCACCCACATCGCCGAGGCCGAACTCACCGCCGACAGCAGATCCGGCTCCTGCTGCGCCACCCGGGCCACCACCTGCTCATCGCTGCCGCTAAAGCCCAGCTGGCGCAGAAGCGGCACGTTGGGACGCTCCTGCGGCGGGATCACCGCCTGCGGGTAGCCAGCGTCGGCGAGGGCTTTCATTTTTTTCAGCCCCTGCTTTGCCGCCAGCTGCGGGTTAGACACCCGATAGCGATGCCGGGTGGAAGCCTCATTGCCAAAGGAGAGCCCGGCGTAGTGATGGGTCAGCCCGGGCAGACCGTCAAAGTTGACTTCGCGGGCGGTCATGACGCCTCCCCGGCCAGAAAGTCGAGCCCCGGGCTCAGGCTGGCGGGCAGCGTCAGGGTCGGCGATTCAAGGCTGGCCATCGGCCAGGCGCAATAATCGGCGGCATACCAGGCCCCCGGACGATGGTTACCGGACGCCCCGGTGCCGCCGAACGGCGCGGTACTCGCCGCCCCGGTCAGCGGTTTGTTCCAGTTAACTATCCCTGCCCGCGCCTCGAGCAGCAGTCGATCGAACTTCTCCCGTTCCGGGGAGATTAACCCACAGGAGAGGCCGAAGCGGGTAGCGTTGGCTAAGGCAATCGCCTCCTCGAACGTGTCGTAGCGCCAGACCCCAAGCAGCGGGCCAAACACCTCTTCATCCTCGACATTGGCCACGTCGCTCATGTCGACAATCCCCGGCGTTAGCAGCGACGTCCCGGCCTGCAATAACCGCGGCTCCAGCAGGGTGACCGCGCCAGCGGCGACCCGCTGCAGCCAGGCCTGATGCACTTTCTGCGCGGCTTGTTCAGAGATAAGCCCGCCGAGAAACGGCTGCGGCTCGGCGTCCCACGCCGCCGGGATCAGCCGTTGGCTCACCGTCACCAGCCGGGAGAGGAAGGCATCGCCCGCCTCTCCGCGTCGGACCAGCAGACGCCGGGCGCAGGTGCAGCGCTGGCCAGCGGTAATAAAGGCGGACTGGATGGTCAGATGCACCGCGGCATCCACGTCCCGCGGATCGTCGACGATCAGCGGGTTATTGCCGCCCATCTCCAGCGCGAGGATCTTCTGCGGTTGCCCGGCCAGCTGGCGATGCAGATGAAAACCGGTGGTTGAGCTGCCGGTAAACAGCAGTCCGTCGATATCCGCCTGGCCGCTGAGCGCCTCGCCGGTTTCCCGACCGCCCTGCACCAGGTTGAGCACCCCGGCGGGCAGGCCGGCCTGCTGCCATAGTTTCACCACCGCTTCGCCGCTGCGCGGGGTGAGTTCGCTGGGTTTAAAGACCACGGTATTGCCCGCCAGCAGCGCCGGCACGATGTGCCCGTTCGGCAGATGGCCGGGAAAGTTATAGGGGCCAAACACCGCCAGTACGCCGTGCGGCCGGTGACGCAGCGTGGCGGCGCCGTCGGGCAGGTCGCTGTGCTGTTCGCCGGTGCGGACGTGGTAGGCCTTCACCGAGATCGCCACCTTGTTGATCATCGCCGTCACTTCCCCGGCCGCCTCCCAGCGCGGCTTTCCGGTCTCGGCGCCGATAACCGCCGTCAGCTCCGCCTTACTGGCTTCCAGCAGAGCGGCAAACTTTTCAACGATCGCCTGACGGGCGGCAAACGGCAGCCGCGCCCAGGACGGGAACGCCTGGCGGGCAGCCGCCACCGCCTCGGCAACCTGCCCGGCATCCGCCGCCTCGCCCTGCCAGACAACCTTCAGGTTAACCGGATCCTGTTTACTGAAACCTGGCCCACGGCCGGGCCGCCACTCGCCGTTAATCCACAGACTCATGCAGTTTTCTCCTCAGGGATCAGGCGCACCATGCGCACCTGGTCGCCGGCATGACACTTCAGCATATCCAGTTCGCGGGCGCTGAGGGTCAGGGTGTCGCCATCCGGATCGGCATGCACCAGCAGAGCGCGGAACTGGTGATACTGTTCATTCGCCACCAGGCACAGCGGCCAGTCACCGGGCGGGGTTTCACCTGCCTCGGTAGTCACCAGACGGCTTTTGCGGATCGCCCGCACCCGGTCGATGTCGCACTCCAGAGTCGGGCCGCCGTCGAAAATATCGATGTAGTTCAGGTAGCGGAACCCCTCTTTCTCCAGCACCGTCCGGGCCGGGGCGGTCTGCGGATGAACCTTGCCGATCACCGCCTGTGCCTCAGGGGAAAGGAAATCGATATACAGCGGATGCTTGGGCATCAGGGCGGCAATGAAAGCCTTCTGTCCGGTGCCGCACAGGTAGTCGGCACGGGAAAACTCCATGGCGAAAAAGCGTTTGCCCAGGCTCTCCCAGAACGGCGAGTAGCCCTGCTCGTCAATCACCCCGCGCATCTCGGCGACCACCTTCTCATTGAAGCGCTCGCGAAAGGCGGCCATAAATAAGAAGCGTGATTTCGACAGCAGATAGCCATTGCCCTCTTTGCGCCACTGCGGGTCGAGGAACAGGGTGCACAGCTCGCTGCTGCCGGTATGATCGTTGCTGAGAAACAGCGTCGGCAGCGCCTGATAGACGTTGAGCTCCTTCGAGGCATGGACCTGGGTGCCGACCCGGTAGTTATACCAGGGATCGTTGAGCCCCACCGCCACCTCGATCGCGCAGATGCCCACCACCGCGCCGCTTTCGCTCTCCTCCAGCACAAAGACATAGCCCTGCTCGCTTTTCGGTAGCTCGCCGCGCCAGGTCTGCTGCGAGCGGGCGATCCGTGCCGCGAGGGTCGCTTCATCCACCGGCAGCGAGGTCAGCCCGCCGCCGGTCTCCGCTGCCAGCTTCAGCAGCCCGGGCAAATCGCCCGGCTCCACCGGTCGAATAACCATCATGATGAGACTCCTGCCACGAAACGCGCGCAGGCCCGCTCGACGCGATCCAGCCCGCTGTTCACCTCTTCTTCACTGACGTTCAGCGCCGGCGCGAAACGCACCACGTTGGCGCCGGCGATCAGAATCATCACCCCCTCTTCCGCCGCCAGGTTACTGAGGGTTTTCGCCTTCCCGGCCCAGGCGTCGTTTAGCACGCAGCCGAGCAGCAGTCCCAGGCCGCGGATCTCCTTGAACAGGCCATAGCGGGCGTTAATTGCCTGCAGGCGTTCACAAAACCACTGATGGCGCTGTCTGACGCCGGAGAGCACTTCCGGGGTGTTGACGATCGACAGCAGTTCGCCGGCCACCGCCCCGGCCAGCGGGTTACCGCCGTAGGTGGTGCCGTGGGTGCCGACGGTCATCACGCTGGCGCAGGCCTCTGTCGCCAGCAGCGCGCCAATAGGGAAACCACCGCCCAGCGCTTTGGCGGTGGTCAGCACATCGGGCGTCACGCCGTAGTGCATATAGGCATACAGCTCGCCGGTGCGCCCGACCCCGGTCTGCACTTCATCGAAAATCAGCAGGGCGTTGTGCTGGTCGCAAAGCTGACGCAGGCCGCGTAAAAACTCGACGCTGGCCGGCACCACGCCCCCTTCGCCCTGCACCGGCTCGACGATCACCGCGCAGGTCTGGTCATTGATTAAGGCCTTTGCCGACTCGAGATCGTTAAATACGGCATGCTGGATCTGCGGCGGCAGCGGGGCGAAATCCCGGGAATAGGCCGGCTGACCGCCCGCCGAGACGGTGAACAGCGTCCGCCCGTGGAAAGCGTTCTGAAAGGCGACGATGCCACTTTTCTCGCTGCCAAAGCGATCGTGGGCATATTTACGCGCCAGCTTGAGCGCTGCCTCATTGGCCTCGGCGCCGGAGTTACAGAAGAAGACCCGGTCGGCGAAGGTAGCATCGATAAGCATTTTGGCCAGACGCAGGATCGGCTCATTGGTGTAGCCGTTGCCGGTATGCCAGAACTTGCCGGCCTGGTCGGTCAGGGCTTGCACCAGACGCGGATGGGCATGCCCCAGCGCGTTCACGGCGATGCCGCCGGCAAAATCGATATACTCTTTGCCCTGCTGATCCCACAGCCGTGACCCGGCGCCCCGCACCGGAATAAACGCCGCTGGCGCGTAGACCGGCATCATCCATTCATCAAAGTGGTTACGCGTAATTGACTGAGACATATCGACCTCTTCCGGTAAATTAAAAGTAGCAATAATGTTAATAAATATGAGTTATTACGCTGTAAATGTAGATTGCACGGTTCGTGCCAGCCAGCGATAAAAATGCATAAATCGGATGAGATAACGCAGAATCAATGAGTTACAGCTGAACGCTATTCACATAAAATGCATATTTAGTGAATAAGTATCCGACAAAGGGGGATAAACAGTTATTAAAGAAGATAAATTATGCAACGGTAAGATATAATTCTGTAATTGTGATCCTCTGCGAAATTTATCGTAGCTATTTGCCCTTTTTTGGCGCGGCATGCCCGCAAAAGGGGCACCCACGGCACGCTCATGCGCAGCGATTGGCAGAATGACGCATCCGGTGGCAGCCAGCCTGGCGAATTTCTGCTACCATCCCTGCACTATTCACCTTGCACAGTGGCAGCGACTATGAAATTCGTCTCTTTTAATATCAACGGCCTGCGTGCCCGCCCACACCAACTGGCCGCCATCGTCGAAAAACACCAGCCGGACGTGATTGGCCTGCAGGAAACCAAAGTTCACGACGACATGTTCCCTCTCGAAGAGGTCGCCAGGCTCGGCTATAACGTCTTTTATCACGGGCAGAAAGGCCATTATGGCGTCGCGCTGCTGACCAAAGAGACGCCGATTGCCGTCCGCCGCGGTTTCCCGGACGATGGCGAAGAGGCTCAGCGCCGCATCATTATGGCGGAGATCCCGTCGCCCTTCGGCAACGTCACAGTGATTAACGGCTATTTCCCGCAGGGTGAAAGCCGCGATCATGAAACCAAATTCCCGGCCAAAGCGGCGTTCTATCAGAATCTGCAGAACTATCTGGAGACCGAACTCAACAAAGAGAATCCGGTGCTGATCATGGGCGATATGAACATCAGTCCTACCGATCTGGACATCGGTATCGGTGAAGAGAACCGCAAACGCTGGCTGCGCACCGGCAAATGTTCCTTCCTGCCGGAAGAACGGGAATGGATGGACCGCCTGCTGGGCTGGGGCCTGGTGGATACCTGGCGTCAGGCTAACCCCGACAATCATGAGCATTTCTCGTGGTTTGATTACCGCTCCAAAGGCTTCGACGATAACCGTGGGCTGCGCATCGATCTGCTGCTGGCCAGCCAGCCTCTGGCGCAGCGCTGCGTGGAAACCGGGATCGATTACGAGATCCGCGGGATGGAAAAACCGTCCGACCACGCGCCGGTGTGGGCCACCTTCCGGCCATAATTCACGCCCTTCTCTCGCCTCCCGCTGTGCGGGGGGCAGAATTTCCTGAGCAAAATCAACAAAGCGACGGTAAACCATTGTGACGGTCGTCGGAACAGGATACTGTCGCGCGCACTTTTTGATGTCCACCGCGTCCAGACTGTACAGGAGCACCTCTCATGCAAAAGAAGCCGTCATCCGGCCATTGGTAAAGGGCTGGGACTTCTCGCGCTGGTGGCCACGCTGGCCGTTATCAGCCACCGCGTCGGTCTCCACGATCTGCTGACTCACCTGCATCTGCTTCAGGACACCCTCCGCCATCAGGGCGCCTGGGGATATCTGGTCTATGCTGCGCTGTTTATCATTGCCACCCTGTGTCTGATCCCCGGCAGCCTGCTGGTGATCGCCGGCGGGATGCTCTTCGGCCCGCTAACAGGCTCCCTGCTCTCGTTTGCCGCCGCCACCCTCGCCTCTTCGCTGTCGTTTTTAATCGCCCGCTGGCTTGGGCGCGATCTGCTGCAGCGCTATGTGGGCCATACCACCGTCTTTCAGGCGATTGAGCGCGGTATCGCCCGCAGCGGCTGCGATTTCCTGATCCTCACCCGCCTGGTGCCGCTCTTTCCCTACAACATTCAGAATTACGCCTACGGCCTGACGGCGATCCGCTTCTGGCCCTTTACCCTGATCTCGGCCGTGACCACCCTGCCGGGTCTGGTCATCTATTCGGTGATGGCCAGCGAACTGGCCCGCGAGGGGGTGACCCTCGCCTTCGCGCTCAAACTGAGCCTCGCCGGCGGGCTGCTGTTTGCCCTGGTGCAGATAGGTAAACGGTTTGCCCGCGCCCGTCGCGTGGCGGCGTGCAGTGAGGAGGTGCGCCATGACCCAACCTGATCGCCGTCACCTGCGCCGCGCCCGGCTGGCCCTTGCCGTCGTGGTCGCCGCCGCTCTGGCCGCCTGGCTGTGGTTCCCTGGCGGGCGTACCTTTCTGCAGCAGAGTCTGACGGCGTTAGCCTCCCTGGATCCGCAGCAGGTCAGAGGGTTTATCGCCGCCTGGGGGCCGCAGGCCGCGCTGGTCTCATTTGCGCTGATGATCCTCCAGGCGATCGTCGCTCCGCTGCCGGCTTTCCTGATTACCCTGGCGAACGCCGCCCTGTTCGGCGCCTTCTGGGGCGGGGCGCTGTCGTGGTTCAGCGCCATGGCTGGGGCAGGGCTTTGCTTCTGCATCGCCAGAGCGCTGGGGCGCGAAGTGGTGGAGAAACTCACCGGCCGCGCGGTGCTGCGCAGTGCCGACGGCTATTTCACCCGCTTTGGCCCGCAGACGATCCTGGTCTGCCGCCTGCTGCCGTTTGTCCCGTTTGACCCGGTCAGCTATGCCGCCGGACTAACCTCGCTGCGCTTCTGGCCCTTTATGCTGGCCACCGGCGTGGGCCAGCTCCCGGCGACTATCGTTTATTCCTGGGCCGGGAGTCTGCTCACCGGGGGTACCTTCTGGCTGGCCACCGGGCTTTCGCTGCTTTTTGCCCTGGCGGTGGTCATCTCTATCGCCAAAAATATTTACCGTGAACGTCATAAGAGATCGTCGCCATGAGCTTACCCCCGCTGGATTCTGTCCCCCTGATCCTTCGTCCGCAGGCCTGGCTGCACCGCCGGCATTACGGCCAGGTGCTGAGCCCCATTCGCTGGTGGGGACGGATCCCATGGCTGTTTTACCTGGTTTCGCTGTTCGTGGGCTATATTGAACGCCGCCGCTCGCCGCTGGATCCGGTGCTGCGCTCGCTGGTCAGCGCCCGCATCGCCCAGCTGTGCCACTGCGAATTCTGTATCGATATCACCAGCATGACCCTCGCGGCGCGGAGCGGGAGCCAGGACAAGCTGCTGGCGGTCGCCGACTGGCGCAGCAGTACGCTGTTCAGCGAAAAAGAGCGCCTGGCGCTGGCCTATGCCGAAGCCGCCACCCAGACGCCGCCGGCGGTGGATGATGCCCTGCGTAGCGCGATGGCCGCGCATTTTGACGCCCGGGCGCTCACCGAGCTGACCGCCCTGATCGGCCTGCAAAATTTATCAGCGCGGTTCAATGCCGCGATGGCGATCCCGGCTCAGGGGTTGTGCCAGATACCCACCTCTTCCTCGCAGAATAAGGAGTAACGATGCGCCGTTTGCGTGATTACAGCCTCTGTCTGTGCCTGCTGCTGCTCTGGCCGCTGGCGGTTAATGCCGACGACAGCTGGCGGCAGATTCAGACGGAAGCCCGCGGACAGACCGTCTGGTTTAACGCCTGGGGCGGCGACCCGGCCGTCAATCGCTATCTGGCGTGGGTCAGCGAAGAGGTCAAACGCTATTACGCAATCGACCTGCGTATTGTGCCTGTCGCCGACGCCGCCGACGCAGTGAAACGCATCCAGACCGAGGCGCAGGCCGGTCGTCGCCAGGGCGGGTCAGTGGATCTGCTGTGGATCAACGGCGAAAACTTTCGCACGCTTAAGCAGGCCAACCTGCTGCTCACCGGCTGGGCCGAATCGCTGCCCAACTGGCGCTATGTCGATCTGCAAAAGCCGGTACGGGAAGATTTTTCAGTCGCCACCGAGGGCGCGGAGTCGCCGTGGGGCAGCGCCCAGCTGACGTTTATCGCCCGCCGCGGACAAACGCCGCAGCCGCCCACCAGCCCGCAGGCCCTGCTGGCCTTCGCCAGAGCCCATCCGGGCAGCGTAACCTACCCGCGGCCGCCGGACTTCACCGGTACCGCCCTGCTGGAGCAACTGCTGATCGCGCTCACCGACCAGCCAGCCGCCCTGCGCCAGCCGCCGCAGCCAACGACCTTCGCGGCGGTCACCGCCCCGCTGTGGCGCTATCTCGATGCGCTGCACCCGGCCCTGTGGCGGGCGGGCAAGGATTTCCCGGCGTCGCCGGCGCGGATGGACGCCATGCTCAACCAGGGCACCCTCCGCCTGTCGCTGACGTTTAACCCGCTGCACGCCCGGCAGAAAGCCGCCAGCGGCGAATTACCGACGGACAGCTACAGCTTCGGCTTTACCGCGGGGACCCTCGGCAACGTCCATTTCGTTACCATCCCGGCTAACGCCCGCGCTGTCGCTGGCGCCAAAGTAGTGGCCAATTTCCTGCTCTCCCCTGAGGCGCAATTGCGCAAGGCCGATGCCGCCGTCTGGGGCGATCCGAGCGTACTGGATCCGCAGCGTCTGCCTGACGGCCAGCGCCAGGCGCTGGCGGCAGCCCTGCCGCAGGATCTGCCGCCGGTGCTTGCCGAGCCTCACGCGGCATGGGTTGACGCGCTGGAGCAGGAATGGCTGCGCCGCTACGGTACCCACTGATCCTGCTGGCCTGGGGGGCGATGGCGGCGATCTATCTGCCGCTGCTCCCCGCCGCCGGAGAACTGGTGGGCGCTGCGCGCTTCCCGGCCCACTGGCGGGCGCTGTTCGCCGACCCGCAGCTGGGCCAGGCGCTGGCCGCCACGCTCGTCTCCACGCTGTTATCCGTCGGCGGCGGGGAGCAGCGGCAGAT